>CANSKT010000027.1 GCA_947647555.1 uncultured Peptococcaceae bacterium
GGAATACCCTGGTCAAAGGGGTGTTTGATTTTATGAATATCGGAGAGGTAGTCGGCCAGTTCCATAAGTTCCTGCGCCGGCTCCCGGCCGGTTAAAACCAACTCCAGCCCGTCCGGTTTATTACGCAGAAAGTCCAGCAAAACCTCTGGCTCCAGCAGCCGGTGATTATAGGCGGCAATGGCTTCATCAAGTATCAGCAGGCGCGTCGGCTGGTCTGGCTGCGTGGCGGCGCTGATTGCCCGGCGTAGCAGCTGGCTATATGTCTGCCGGGCCTCTGCGCGCTGTTCCTCATTTAAATATTTATAAAAGCCATAACAGGTGGGCGCCAGCACCAGCTCAACCTGCGGCAGCTGGCGCAGAATGTTCAGCTCGCTGGAGCGGTTGTCTTTCAAAAACTGGCAGAATACCACCCGGCCGCCGCTGCCGGCACAACGCACGGTCAGGCCGATAGCGGCGGTGGTTTTGCCCTTGCCCTCGCCGGTATAGATGTGGATAAGTCCAGCGCTTTGTGCATTATTCATTACATTTGTCCCCCTGTTGTTCCTGTGTTAAAACAATCTGGCGCATGGCCTGCAAAAGCTGTTCATTTTCCGGCCGGGTGCGCACGGCTATTCGGTAAAAGCCCGGCGTTAAACCGACATAATTGCTGCAATCCCGAATTAAAATCTGCCGTTCGCGGCAGGCAGCGGCCAGATTAAATGTGGCCGGCCAGTCGGCTGGCGTTTGGAAGAAAATATAATTGGCCATGGAATTGTAAACCTGCATGCCCAGTGCGCTTAATTGCTGTTGCAAAAACTGCCGCTCATGGCGTATCAACTCCTGCGCCTGCTGCACATAAGCCTGTTCTTGCAGGGCGGCCAGACCGGCCAGCTGCGCCGGAGTTGAAACACGCCAGGGCTGAGAAACTTCGGCCAGACGGTTCAGCAGGGCGCTGTTGGCGCAAAGGCCATAGCCCAGACGCAGACCGGGCATGGCATAAAGCTTGGTGAAAGCTTTTAAAATGAACAGGTTGGGATTGGTCGCCAGAAGTGGTTTTAAGGTATAGGCAGCCGGGTCGTCCAGAAACTCATTAAAACATTCGTCCAGCACCAGCAGCGTTTGACATTGCTGGCAGCGTTTCAGCAGCGGCAGCAATTCCTGGCGCGATATGGCCAGACCGGTGGGGTTGTTAGGATTACACAGGAAAAGCAGCTCAGTTTCCGGCGTTATTTCGGCGGTCAGACGCTGCACGTCCAGTTGAAAGCCGTTTTGGGCGGTCAGATAATGATATTGAATATGGCAGCCTATGGCGCGCAATGCCTGCTCATACTCATGAAAGCCGGGCGCCAGCAGCAGCGCCTGTCTGGGTTTTTGCGCCAGCGTCAGGGCAAAGATGAGGTCGGCCGCGCCGTTGCCGCAGATTATCTCCTCCGGCTGAACAGGCTGCGCCAGACCGATACTTTCCTGTACGGCCAGCGCCTGCCGCAAATCCCGGCATTGGGTATCCGGATAGCTGGCCGCCTGCTCCGCGCCCCTGGCCGCCGCCTGTACTACGCTGGCCGGTATGCCCAGCGGATTGATGTTGGCCGAAAAATCCAACATTCCCTGATAAGTGTAAATGTCACCGCCATGAATATGCATATTGAAAAATTTTCTCCGTTTCTGTTAACTTTTTTTCATTCATTATTGTTATTATTTTCGGCCGCGATTGCGTCCAGCCATTGCTGCACTTCAGCTTCTGGCAGCAGGCGCAAAATCTGCACCTGCGGTTGTAAATTGATGTGGGTGCCGGTCACAAAAGCGCCGCCCCAGCTGCGTTGAATTTGCGGCCGCCCTACCAGCAGCAGTGTCCGGCCGTTTAATTGGGGAATTTCCTGAAAAACGCCCTCGCCCCAAACGGCCTGCATCTCATCAAAACTGCTGTCCGGCCGCAGCGCCTGCCAGTTATAATAACCCAAACAGCCTTGTTCATAGATATGCTCGGGGTATTCCTCCGGCGGTATCGGTTCATGTAGAGCCAGCTTTTCAATAAGCGGCTGATAATTAAATTCTGCCGCGCCGAGCGCCTCTAACAGGTTTTGGTGATAGAGGGCGAATTGCAGCAGGGTGAAAAACAGATTGTTGCTGTCAAGCTGGCGCAACTGCACCTCTACGCCCTGTCGGGTGGACGGGGACAACACCAGCGCGGTGTCTTCTTCCTGCAAATCCAGCATGTAGGGGATAAAGCCAACGGCTTCATGCCATTCAGAGAGCAGGCTGCACAGGCCGTGCAGCCATTCGCCGTCGTTATGCTGGCGGAAAAAATCGCGCAAATTCCGGCTGGCGGCCAGCCGCGACATCATGCCGAAAGAGAGGGGAGAGAGTCCATGCCAGGCCTGAATGGCCTGCTCCGGCATCTGGGGAATTTCCGGCAACTCCGACGGCAGGTTGCGCAGACTCTCAATTAAGGCCTGGCGGCGTTCCTCTGTTTCCTCGTCAACGCCGGCGCCGGCGGCCAGATTGGCCGGCTCCACACCCAGATAGTGGCAGGCCTGCCAAAGATACTCGCTGACCTGCTCCGTGTTTTGCAGATAAAATTCGGCCAGCGCCATATCCGTTTTGGGATTACTTAGGCCATTTTCCGCATAAAGGCCAATTAAATAGCCGACCAGAGAGGCGCGGTAAGCTGGCATCTCTTTGATTTCAGCCAGCGCGGCCACCAGTGGCGGCAAAAAGTCTTGATTTTCTGCACCAAAACTGAGCAGATTTTTTACCTGTGGGGCGTTAAAGAACAAATTGGGCTGTTCCAACTCCTCCGGCGAGAGGTCTGTGCGGTAGCAATAAGCCAGAAAGGTCTGTAAATGCTTGGCAAATTGCCGTTTAACGTCGGGAGAATTGTCTGAAAAATTTATATTTGGCATAATTATGCTCCTTTGTTTTATAATAAAATTTATATAATAAATATTATCACAAAATATTGGCCGCGTCTACAAAAAATTTGGAATAAGTTGTTAAAATACCTTGCGAATTGCTGTAAAATATGCTAAAATATAATGCACCATAATATCAAGCCGAAGATAGACGCCCAATATCGTAAGAGGTTTGGTGTTTTTTGTCGTTATTCTATTATGAAATAACTTTTTAATTAATAAAGCTGACTCAAATGGAGGTGAAAACTATGACATTGGTATTAACGATTTTGCAAATGCTTTGCGCCATTGCCCTGATTATCAGCGTTTTGCTGCAATCCAGCAAAAGCGCCGGCCTTTCTGGTTCTATCGCCGGCGGTGCGGAAACCTTTTTTGGTAAGAAAAAGGGCATGGACGAGTTGCTGACTAAATGCTCCATTGCGGCGTCAGCACTGTTTTTGCTGCTGACTTTGCTGCTGGCCATGTTTTGATCTGGCCCTGATTGTTAGTTTTGGCAGGATTTTGTAATATTTGCATAGGTTGTATGCAGAAATTTAATCAGTAAAAAAATTTTAATTAATAAAGATTTTTATTAGAAAGAACGGAGGATAAGTAAAGAACTATGAATGACTTGAATTCAATGGCTCCTATAATTGCAGCTGCGGCCGGTGTTCTGGCGTTGCTGTTTGCCGTTGTTCTGGCCAAAAGAGTAACCACGGTTGCGCCGGGCAATGAGAAGATGACCGAAATTATGGGGTCTATTCATGAGGGCGCCATGGCGTTTTTGAGCCGGCAGTATAAAACACTGATTATCTTTGTGGCCGCGATGGCTGTGGTAATTGTGGTTGCCGGCATGGTGACCGGCGGCACAGAGGGCGGCCTGAACCCGATGACGGTTGTGCCTTTTGTGGCTGGTGCTGTTTGCTCAATTTTGGCCGGTAATATTGGTATGCGCATTGCTACCAAAGCTAATGCACGCACAGCTAATGCGGCGCGTGAAAGCGGTCTGAACAAAGCTCTGGGCGTAGCTTTTTCCGGCGGCGCCGTAATGGGCATGAGCGTGGTTGGTCTGGGTCTGTTGGGCCTGGGCATTATCATTGTAATTTTCCCGGGTCAGTCTGCTATCATCAACGGCTTCTCTCTGGGCGCTTCTTCTGTGGCGCTGTTTGGCCGTGTGGGCGGCGGTATTTATACCAAGGCTGCCGACGTGGGCGCTGACCTGGTTGGTAAGGTTGAGGCCGGTATTCCGGAGGACGATCCCCGTAATCCGGCGGTTATTGCTGATAACGTAGGCGATAACGTGGGCGACGTTGCTGGTATGGGTTCTGACTTGTTTGAGTCTTATGTTGGCTCTGTTATTGCCGCTATTGCGTTGGGCGCTTCTCTGGCGATTGGCGCTAACGGCGAGGGCGTAATTGTTCCGCTGCTGTTGGCGGCCTGGGGTATTCTGTCCAGTATTGCCGGTACTTTCTTTGTACGCACCGGCGAGGGCAAAAATCCGCAGAAAGCGTTGGATACCGGTACGTATGTAGCTACTATCCTGTCAATTATTGGTACTTTTGTTATTTGTAAATTTGTGCTGCCGGAAACTTTCCTGGACGGCCGTTATACCAACATTGGTGTATTTATCGCCAGCGTGGCCGGTTTGGTGGCTGGCACCCTGATTGGTAAAATTACCGAATATTATACTTCTGCTGAATATAAACCGGTTAAAGATATCGCTGCTTCCTGCGAAACCGGTACGGCAACCAACATCATTTCCGGTATTGCTACTGGTATGACCTCCACCGCGCTGCCGATTATTGTTATCTGCTGCGGCATTTTTGCGGCTTACTATTTCGCCGGTCTGTACGGCATTGCCGTGGCTGCGGTTGGTATGCTTTCCACAACCGGTATCGTAGTTGCGGTTGACGCTTATGGCCCGATTTCCGATAACGCCGGCGGTATTGCCGAGATGGCTGGTTTGGAGCATAATGTGCGTGAGATTACTGATAACCTGGACGCTGTGGGCAACACCACTGCCGCTATCGGCAAGGGCTTTGCTATCGGCTCCGCGGCGTTGACTGCTTTGGCTTTGTTCTCTGCTTATACGCAGGCGGCCGGGGTTACCAACATTGATATTATGAACCCGATGGTTGTTATTGGTCTGTTTATTGGCGGCATGCTGCCTTTCCTGTTCTCTGCTATGACCATGAGCGCAGTTGGCCGTTCCGCTTCTCATATGATTACTGAAGTTCGTCGTCAGTTCCGGGAAATTCCCGGTTTGATGGAGGGCACTTCCAAGCCGGATTATGCACGTTGCGTTGATATTTCTACTACTGCGGCTCTGCGTGAGATGGTTCTGCCGGCTGTTTTGGCTGTTCTGGCTCCTTTGTTTGTTGGTCTGGTGCTGGGCGCTGAAGCTTTGGGCGGCTTGTTGGCTGGCTCTCTGGTAACCGGCTTCCTGCTGGCTGTTATGATGAGTAACGCCGGCGGCGCTTGGGATAATGCTAAAAAATACATTGAAAATGGCAATCATGGCGGCAAAGGCTCTGATGCGCATGCTGCTGCGGTTAACGGCGATACGGTTGGCGACCCGTTCAAGGATACTTCCGGCCCGTCCATCAACATTCTGATTAAATTGATGACCATTATCGCGCTGGTATTTGTGCCGTTGTTCCTGTAATTTAACAGGCCGATATATAATCAGGCAGAGTGATAACGCTCTGCCTGATTTGTGTTAGATAGAAAAAATAAACATTAAATTCTTAAAATTTTTCAAAAAATTCTGGTAATGTTCATATAGTTTTCATAAAAATTTGTTATATTTATAGCATGGAAGTTGGAAAGATAAGATGTACTTTTTTACACTGGCCAGCAGTTCCAGCGGCAACTGTGCTCTGGCCTGCGCTGGTCAAACCAAGCTTTTAATTGACGCCGGCCTTTCCGCTACCCGGCTGGAAAAAGCCTTGCGTGCGGTTGGTGAGCGGCCGGAAAGCCTGACGGCTATTTTGCTTACGCATGAACATATCGACCATGTGAACGGCGTGGCGCGTTTGGCTTTTAAGTATGGTCTGCCGGTTTATGCTACACCAAAAACCTGGGCCAGCCTGCCCGGAGCGGTTGAAGCCGTGCCGGACTATTTGCAGAAAACTTACAGCTATGACCTATGTCTGGGTGATTTTCAGCTGGATTTTTGCAAAACGTCGCATGATGCGGTGCAGCCGGTGGGGCTGGTTTTGCAGGCCGAGGGACGGCGCCTGGCCTATATCACTGACACTGGCTGCGTTACCCGGGGCATGCTGGCCGCATTAAGTCAACCGCTGGACGGTTTGGTTTTGGAGTCTAATCATGACCGGCAAATGTTGTTGCGTGGCCCATATCCTTATGCTTTGAAGCGCCGGGTTAGCGGCGAGCAGGGGCATTTGGCCAATGAGCAGGCGGCGCAGCTTTTGGACTGGTATCTGGAGCGCAATGGTTTGTGTCGAATTATGCTGGCACATTTGAGCGAAACCAATAACAAACCGGAGTTGGCTTATGCGGCAGCGGCAGCCGTGCTGGAAAACCGTGTGGCGGCTGATGAAACAGCACAATGGTTAAGCGTGGCGCCGGCGCAGGGGCAGTCTGAGGTTTGGCAGTTTTAAGCCGGAAAACGGCAGTTGGAATAAACATGTGAAAGAGGTGTTGAGAAGATGGATAATTATTTAGCTGATTTTGAAAGTAATGGCGGCAAATCGAATGGCGGTAAACGCGGCGGTGGTTTTAAGACGGTACTTTTGGCCTGTCTGCTTTGTGCAATAATCAGTGCAGCTGTTTCCGTGGCGGTTTTTAGTTCACTGATGAATAATAATTCCCAGTCGGCGCAGAACGAGTCCGATAATACGGAACAGCAGCTGGAAAATCAGGAAGCCATGGGCTTAAATATAAATAACACGCCGGTGCTTAACGGCGTGCGTGATGAGGCCACTATCAGCGTAGGCAAAAATGTGTCGCCGGCCGTGGTGTTTATCAGTAACATTCAAAATATGCGCTCTTTTGGCTATTATGGTTGGGGTCGTTCTTTCGGCTCACAGGAGCAGGAGGTGGTGGCCAGCACTGGCAGTGGCGTAATTTATTCGGCCGAGGGTTATATCATCACCAATAATCATGTGGTTGAGGGGGCGGAGCGCTTAAGCGTGACGCTGTTTGATGGTACCTCTTATCTGGCTGAGGTTATTGGCCGGGACGAGCGCACAGATTTGGCGGTGATTAAGATTGAGCCGGAAGCCGAGTTGACAGTCGCCACCTTTGGCGACTCTGATAAGTTGGTGGTGGGCGAAACCGCCATTGCTATCGGCAATCCGGGCGGTGAGAATTTTACCAACTCCCTGACCCAGGGCGTAATCAGCGGTTTGGACCGCTCCATTTCCACCTCTGACGGCACGGTTCTGAAAGTTGTGCAGACAGACGCGGCCATCAATCCCGGCAACAGCGGCGGCGCGCTTTGTAATGCACGTGGTGAGGTTATTGGCATTAATACCATAAAAATCAGCATGACGGGTTATGAGGGCATGGGCTTTGCTATTCCCAGCAACGATGTGCTGGATATCTGCAAGCAGCTGATTGAGCAGGGCAAAGTAATACGTCCGGCGCTGGGCGTGGGTATTGTCTGCAATATGACGCCGCAGCTGGCCTATTATAATGATATTGCCACGGAAAGCGGCGTGGTGATAGTGCCGACTTCCGGCGGCGCGGCGGCAGAGGCCGGTATGAAAGATTATGATGTTATTGTGGCGCTGGACGACCAGAAAGTTGAGGGTTATTCAGAGTTACAAACGATTATTTTTGAGCATGAAATTGGCGATACCGTTAAGGTTAGCGTGGTACGCGGCCAGGAAACGCTGGATTTTGAGGTTACCTTGCAGGAGTTGGCAAACTGATGCAGTGTCGTATTTTGGCGGTAGGCAGTGTTAAAGAGCCATATTTTACCGCTGGTATTCAAGAGTATTTAAAGCGTCTGCGTTCGGTTTTTCCGGTAACCGTGCAGGAAGTGCGTGATTTGCCGGCTCCCAACAATGCTTCGGCTGCACAGTTGGAGCAGTTGGTGGCTAAAGAGGGGGAGAAACTGCTGGCGCAACTGCCGGCCAATACGGCGGAGGCTTTGGTGGTGGCGTTGGCTATTAATGGGCGACAGTTGTCCTCTCCGCAGCTGGCCGCTAAAATGGCGGAATGGAGTTTTGGCGGCCATAGAGAGTTGGTTTTTGTAATCGGTGGTTCCTATGGGCTTGCGCCGGCGGTGTTGGCTCGGGCTGATTTCCAACTTTCCTTTGGTCCGGCCACCTTTCCACATCAGCTGATGCGTCTGATATTATGTGAGCAGATTTATCGGGCGGTTAAGATTAATCGCAACGAACCATATCATAAATGATAAAAGCTTATAAACTTTCAATTAATAAAAAAGCACTCTGAAGATTTTCAGAGTGCTTTTTGCTTTATGCAATTTTATTTAACCCGATAAAATACATCGGCAACTTTGATAGTTAAATCATCATAAAGACTGCATTTTACTGCTGTTCGGCCAGGCGTTTATAACTCTCATAACGCTCTTGCGCGTCTTTGGCGGTTTTGGCAAAAAGCTGCTCGGCATGTTCGGGGTCAATTTTGAACAGGCTGTCATAGCGCACTTCACCAAGCAGGAACTCACGCAGGTCAGCGGTTGGTGCTTTGCTGTCCAGAACAAAGGGGTTCTTGTCGGTGTCGCGCAAAGCCGGATTATAGCGGTATAAATGCCAGTAACCAGCTTGAACAGCGCGTGCCTGTTCTTCTAGGCCTTTATTCATACCAGCTTTGATGCCATGGTTAATGCAATGGCTGTATGCAATTACCAGCGAGGGGCCGTCATAAGCTTCGGCCTCACGCAGGGCTTTTAACGTCTGGTTCATATCTGCGCCCATGGCAATCTGCGCCACGTAAACATAGCCGTAAGACATTGCCATCATGCCCAAGTCTTTCTTCTTGGTCTTTTTGCCGGTTACTGAGAACTTGGCAATGGCAGAAGTCGGCGTGGATTTGGAACTCTGGCCGCCTGTGTTGGAGTAAACCTCGGTGTCGAAAACCAGCACGTTAACATTTTCGCCGCTGGCCAGCACATGGTCTAAGCCGCCATAACCAATATCATAGGCCCAGCCGTCGCCGCCGAAAATCCAGATAGATTTTTTGCTTAAATAATCTTTTTGGGCATAAATGCTTTGCAGCAGGGCGTTGTTGCTGTTTGCCAGCAGGGGCAGAAGTTCGTCCGCGGCTTGCTGGCTGCCCTGCACATCTTCCTGTTTATCCAGCCAGTTTTTCAGGGCGGCAGTCAGTTGGGGTTCCTGTTCTGTCTGCAAGGCCTGTTCAATGGTTTTGGCCAGGCGCTCGCGCTGCTGTTTAACGGCCAGTGCCATACCCAGACCATATTCGGCGTTATCCTCAAACAGGCTGTTGGCCCAGGCCGGACCTTGCCCCTTGGCGTTGGTGGTATAAGGCATGGCCGGTGCAGAAGCGCCCCAGATTGAGGAGCAGCCGGTGGCGTTGGCGATAATCATGCGTTCGCCGAACATTTGCGTAACCAGCTTGGCATATGGCGTTTCACCACAGCCGGCACAAGCGCCGGAGAACTCCAGATAAGGCTGACGCAGCTGCACATTTTTCACATTATCAGCCGGAATACGGTCGTCTTTACTGCTGACCGTCATGGCATATTCCCAGTTGGCCACGTCTGGTGAGTTGTGGTCTAATTCTACCATTTTCAGGGCTTTCTGCTTGGCCGGGCAAATCTCGGCGCAGAGTGAGCAGCCCTGACAATCAAGTGGGCTGACCTGCAAACGAACCTCCAGACCCTCCAAACCCTTGCCGATAGCCTTTTTGCTGATAAATTCGGCCGGAGCGTTGGCTTTTTCTTCCTCGGTCAGCAGAATGGGGCGGATAGAAGCGTGTGGGCAGACCATTGCGCAGCGGTTGCACTGAATACAATTTTCCGGCAGCCATTCCGGTACAAAAGGCGCCACGCCGCGTTTTTCCAGCTTGGCCGTGCCAGTGGGGAAAGTGCCGTCCGGCATATCCATAAAGGCGCTGACGGGCAGTTTGTCGCCCTGCTGGGCATTGATGGGGTCTAAAAGTTTCCGGGCAAATTCCGGTCTTTCGGCCTGTTCTGCGTCGGCTGCTGTGGTCTCGGCCTGTTGCCAGCTTTGCGGCACCTCAACCTGATGCAGACGCTCCAGACCGGCGGTCACGGCCTTTTTGTTCATGTCAACCACATTCTGTCCCTTGCGGCCATAGGCATGCTCAATGCTGGCGTCCAGCGCGGCAACCGCCTTTTCTACCGGGATAATATTGGCAAGCTTAAAGAAAGCGCTTTGCATAATCATGTTGGTTCGTTTGCCAAGCCCCAGCTCCTGCGCAATGCTCAGAGCGTCAATGGTATAAAATTTGATGTTGTTGGCCGCGATATAACGCTTCATGGCCGCCGGCAGTTCCTGTTCCAGTTCAGCGTCCTGCCATTTGCAGTTCAGCAGGAATGTGCCGCCGGGCTTTAAGCCCTCCAGCAAATCATAGGTGTTAACATAAGAAGCGTTGGAGCAGGAAACAAAATCGGCCTGACGGATTAAATAGGGAGCTTTAATCTTGGCCTGACCAAAGCGCAGGTGGGAAATGGTGATGCCGCCTGATTTTTTGCTGTCATAAGAGAAATAAGCCTGCGCGTTAAGTTCGGTTTCATCATTGATAATTGCTACGGCCTGTTTGTTAGCGCCCACAGTGCCGTCAGAGCCCAGACCCCAGAATTTGCATTGAATGGTGCCCTCTGGCAGCATATCGGGCATGTCCGGCTCCGGCGTAACGGAAGTATGGTAAACGTCATCATTAATTGATACAGTAAAGTTGTTTTTGCGCTCGCTTGCCGGCGCGGCCAGATTGTTGAAGACGCCCACAATATCTGCCGGCACGGTATCCTTGGAAGCCAGACCATAACGGCCGCCGATAATTTCCAACTGTCGGCCAGCTTCATAAAAGGCGGTTAAAACGTCCTGATGCAGCGGAGTGGCGCTGCCCGGAACCTTAACGCGGTCTAACACCGCCAGACGCTGCACGGTCTGGGGCAGTACGGCGAACATGTATTCCGGTACAAAGGGACGGAACAGGCGGACCTGCAAGAAGCCAACTTTGCGCCCCTGCGCACGCAGGTAATCAACTGCCTGATAAGCAACCTCGCTTATGGAGCCCATGGCGACAATAACGTCGGTAGCGTCCGGCGCGCCGTAATAATCAAAGGGGTGATAGCTGCGGCCGGTGCGCTCGCTTACCTGCTGCATATAATCGGCCACGATTGCCGGCAGTTCCTGATGATAGCTGTTGGCGGCTTCTCTGGCCTGGAAGTAAATATCCGGGTTCTGGGCTGTGCCGCGGATAACGGGGTGTTCCGGATTGAGCGCCCGGGCGCGGAACTTCTGCACCGCGTCCCAGTCGAGCATGGAGGCCAGTTCTTTATAATCCCAAATTTCAATTTTCTGCTGTTCATGCGAGGTGCGGAAACCGTCGAAGAAATGCAGGAAAGGCAAACTACCTTTAATTGCAGCCAGATGCGCCACAGCGGCCAAATCCATGGCCTCCTGCACATTGGCGGAGCAAAGCATGGCAAAACCGGTTTGAGTGCAGGCCATGATATCGCTGTGGTCGCCAAAAATGCTTAAAGTGTGGCCGGCCAGAGTGCGGGCGGAAACATGCATAACGCCGGGCAGCAGTTCGCCGGCAATTTTGTACATATTGGGTATCATCAGCAGCAACCCCTGGGAGGCTGTGAAAGTGGAACCCAGAGCGCCGGCGGCCAAAGCGCCGTGTAATGCGCCGGCTGCGCCGCCCTCTGACTGCATTTCTGTGATAGAAACGGTTTGTCCAAAAATATTTTTACGCCCGGCGGCCTGCCATTCGTCCACATATTCCGCCATGGTTGACGATGGGGTTATCGGATAGATAGCCGCCACATCAGTGAATGCATAGGCCACATAAGCCGCCGCCTGATTGCCGTCCATTGTTACCTGCTGTTTGGTAGCCTGTTGTTTGCTTGCTGCCATTTAAAATCAATCCCTTCTTTTTTTAACCTTTGGCCAATGCCAAAAAAATGATAAATAAAACGAAAAAAATATTATGTTAAAATGTTTTGAAAACTTAATTTAAGCCAGTGTTTGCAGCGCCGCCGCCAGCGCTGTGCCGGGCAGACCAAGACAGCCGCCGGCCAGTAATGTGACGGGGTTTATCGGCAGATAAAAGCCAAAAGACGGCGCCAGCCAGTTAATCAGAGCCAGCGCGCCGAAACCGGAGATAAAATTGCCGGCCACCACGCCCAGACTTTGGCTGAAGCTTTTGCCGAAAAGGGAGAGCAGCAGCATTAAAGCCGCCGCCAGCGCCGCAGCATATAAAACAGCGAGTGACATATTGGTTATACCTCCTTTTATAATGAACACTTAACAAAAGCAAGCTTTTATCGGCTGGATACTAAAAATACCAGATTTACGTGATATTGCTTGCAAGGCTATGGATAAAAAAAGAAGTCCCTTAAAAATTATGCCGCTGCTGTTACAATATGCTGATTAAAATACTAACTTTTAATTTAGCTATATATTTATTGTGCCATAGGTTACGCAAAAAAACAATATAAAAATTATAATCTCAAATATAAAATAAAAAATCTTTGAAAAAACTTTAAGAAAAATAAAAAAAATTGTAAAATTTTTATGCCGAATATTGCCAAAATTTGGCAAAAAGGTAACAATTTAAGCAGGATGCAAAGCCAAAAATATGGAGGTATACAAAATGTCAGAAACGTATGGTTATATTCGAGTATCCAGCAAGGAACAAAATGAGGGTCGTCAGTTAATCGCCATGGAGCGCCAGAGAGTTCCGGCCGGCAATGTTTACCTGGACAAACAGTCCGGCAAGGATTTTGCCCGGCCACAGTATCAGAAGATGGTGAAGCGGCTGCGCGCCGGTGATTTGCTTTATGTGATGAGCATTGACCGCCTTGGGCGCAACTATGAAGAAATTCAACAGCAATGGCGTTTGCTTACCAAGCAATGCCGGATAGATGTCTGCGTGTTGGACATGCCGCTTCTGGACACGCGCAACGGCAAAAATCTGCTGGGGACGTTTATTGCGGATTTGGTGCTGCAAATTTTGTCCTTTGTGGCGCAGAAAGAGCGAGAAAATATTATTGAGCGTCAGCAGCAGGGGATTGCGGCGGCCAAAGCGCGCGGCGTGCATTTTGGCCGTTGCAAAAAGCCGGTGCCGCGGAATTTTGTGGAGCTGGTGAACTGCTGGATACATAAACAGCTGCATATAAACGACGTTTTGGAGCAGCTGGATATGCGCCCGGCCACTTTTTACCGCCGCCTGCGTGATTTGCGCCTGGGCAAGCTGCGCCTGAATGATGAGGGCGATATCTGCTTTTGGGCAGATGAACAGCCGATAGAGCCGCCGGCGGAGTTGCCGGCCGATAGTGTGGCTCAAAGATAGGCGCAGGGCATTTACAAAAAGAGGTTGGAGTGCTATAATAAGCAGGTATTATAAAATAAATGGTCTTGGCCTGATGATTGAGCCAGGCCGGGGAGGTTGCAAAATGCAAAATATGGAAGCCGGCTGTCAGGAGCCGAAAAAGGTGTTGACGATTGCCGGTTCTGATTGTTCCGGCGGCGCTGGTATTCAGGCCGATATTAAAACTATTACGGTACATCGGGCTTATGCCATGAGTGTGATAACCGCGCTAACGGCGCAGAATACGCTGGGCGTGCGCGCCATTCAGGAGGCCACGCCGCAGTTTGTGGCGCAGCAGATGGAGGCCGTTTTTGAGGATATTACGCCGGACGCGGTGAAAATTGGCATGACTTTTAACAGCCCAATCATCATGACGATTGCCTTGAACCTGCGCCGTTATCAGGCCAGAAATATTGTGTTGGACCCGGTTATGATTGCGGAGAGCGGCGGCAAGCTGCTTCAGGACGACGCGCAGGCGGCGCTGGTGCAATATCTGTTGCCGCTGGCGGATATGGTAACGCCCAATTTGCATGAGGCTGGCTGTCTTTGCGGCCGGGATTTACAAACCGAGGAGGATATGGTTTGGGCGGCGGAAAAAATCAGTGAACTGACGCCTGGCGCTGTTCTAATCAAGGGCGGTCATTTGGCCGGCGATACCGCCAGCGATTTACTTTACTGTCAGGGGCAAAGCTTCTGGTTTAAGAGCCAGCGCGTGAATAATCCCAACAGCCATGGCACCGGCTGCACGCTTTCTTCCGCTATTGCCTGTCAGCTGGCGCAGGGTGCGCCGCCGGCCAAAGCGGTTTATAAGGCCAAACAGTTTTTGCTGCGCGCTTTAAAGGCCAATCTGGATATTGGTCATGGCAAGGGGCCGCTTAATCACTGCTGCGATTTATAAGGGTTATCAGATAATGTCAAAAGAGTTAACAATCATCGGCGCCGGCGCTTCCGGTATGATTGCCGCTATTCAGGCCGCTGAATACGCCGCCGAACTTCATTTAAAATTACATATCACTTTATTGGAAAAATTGCCACGACCCGGCAAAAAACTGCTGGCCACTGGCAATGGGCGTTGTAATATCGCCAATGCCGGCGCGGCGCGCGAGCATTATTATAATGCGGCCGGGCAAAATCCGGCCTTTGTGCAGCCAGCCCTGCAAAAATTTACACAAAAAAACAATTTGGCTTTCTTCCGTAACATGGGCTTGCTGACGAAAGAGGAGGAAAACGGCAAACTTTATCCAATGGGTGAACAGGCGGTGGCGGTTTTGGATTGTCTGCGCTTGCGTATTGACCGGCCAGACGCGGCATTAAGCCTTTTGGCGCCGGCGGAGGTGCAGGAACTGCGGCCGCGGCGGCAGGGGGGATTTGCTTTGCAGCTGGCCGGCGAGCAGGCGGAGCGGCAAGCGGACGCGGTGATTTTGGCGCTGGGTGGTCTGGCTTCGCCGCAGTTAAGCAACAGTCAGGGTTTTGCCCGGCTGTTGCAGCCGCTGGGCTTAAAAGCCACCCGGCTATATCCGGCGCTGACGCAGGTTAAGATTGCCAGCCCCTTGCCCAAAGCCTTGCAGGGTATTAAATTTAACGGCAGGGTGCGGCTTTGTCAGCCGGACGGCGCTTGTCTGGGCGAGGCCGAGGGTGAAGTTCTTTTTGCGGCTTATGGTCTTTCCGGGCCGCCGATTTTGCAGCTGTCACGTTTGGTCAGCCATAATTTTTATGAGCAGGCGCAGCCGCGGCCGCAGACTATGGAGTTGGATTTGCTGCCGGCAATGTCGGCCGGGGAATTGCTGGCGGAGCTTCAGGAGCGCCGCCGTCTGCCTTTGCTGCTGGAGGATTTTTTGACCGGTATTTTGAATAAAAGGCTGGGACAGCAGCTGATAAAGCTTTTGGACGGGCGCAGTCTGGCGATGCCGGCGGCCAGTTTGAGCGATACGGATTTGCAGCGGCTGGCCGGGCTGATTAAGGCGTTGCCGCTGCCCGTCAGCGGTGTTACTGGCTGGGAGCGCGCGCAGGTGATGGCCGGTGGTCTGGCGCTCAAGGATTTTGACAGCCAGACGCTGGCGGCGCGTCGTTGGCCGGGGCTTTTTGCGGCCGGCGAACTGCTGGATATCTGCGGCGACTGCGGCGGTTATAATCTTAGCTGGGCCTGGAGCAGCGGCCGGCTGGCCGCCAAGTCTGCCGTTGAATATTTGTTGAACAGTTAATGGGTAATAAAAAGTAATAACGATATTAGTAGTTTGATGTTATAGTAATAAGGAGCTTGTTATGTTAAAAATATCCCAGCTGCGTTTAAATCCCCAACAGCCGGAAAGTCGGTTGCTGGAGCAGGCGGCCAAAAAGCTGCATATTCGGCCGGAAAATATTCTGGATTGGCAGATTGTGCATAAAAGCGTGGACGCGCGGCGTAAGGACGACGTACACTGGGTTTATGCGCTGGCGTTGACGTTGCCGCCGCGGCTGGAGAGCAGTTTGTTGAAAAATCCGCGTCGGGCAGGGCTGGTACAGCCGATGCCGGCGGATTTTGAGCATTTGGCGGCCGCGCCGCAGCCGGGGTGTTTTAAGAATGCGCCGGTGGTGGTGGGCGCTGGACCGGCCGGTCTTTTCGCGGCGCTTTGGCTGGCCAGAGCCGGAGCCTGCCCGGTGCTTTTGGAGCGCGGTCAGGCCGTGGAGCAGCGCAGCCGGCAGGTGGAGGCTTTTTGGCGCGGCGGCGCTTTGCAGCCGCAAAGCAATGTGCAGTTTGGCGAGGGCGGAGCTGGGGCCTTTTCCGACGGCAAGCTGACTACCAACACCAAAGATTGGCGCAATCGGCTGGTTTTGCAGGAGCTGGCGGCGGCCGGCGCACCGCCGGAAATTCTTTATCTGGCCAAACCGCATATCGGCACTGATATTTTGCGGCAGGTGGTGCAAAATTTGCGCCGGCAGATTATTGAACTGGGTGGAGAGGTGCGTTTTGAGCAGCAGCTGACGGCGCTACGCCGGCAGGCGGACGGCCGCGTTTGCGGTGTGGAGGTGCTTAAGGACGGGAGCGCTTATCTGCTGCCGACAGAAAATGTAATTTTGGCTATCGTACATAGCGCCCGGGATACTTTTCAGCAGCTGGCGGCGGACGGTCTGGCTATGCAGCCCAAGCCGTTTGCGGTGGGCGTGCGTATTGAGCACCGACAGGCCGATTTGAACCGGGCGCAGTATGGCGATTTTGCAGAATTATTGCCGCCGGCCGATTATAAGCTGGCTGTGCATCTGGACGGCGATTTGCAGGGCCGGACGGTTTATAGTTTTTGTATGTGTCCCGGCGGCCAGGTGGTTGCGGCCGCTTCGGAGCCGGGCGGAGTTGTCACCAACGGCATGAGTTTGCATGCCAGAGCCGCCGAGAATGCTAATGCGGCGTTGTTGGTGAACGTCAGCCCGGCGGATTTTCCGCAGGGGGCGGCTTTGCAGGGTTTGCCGCCAGCTTTGGCCGGCGTGGCTTTGCAGCGCCGGATTGAGCAGGCGGCTTTTCAGCTGGCCGGCCAGAATTATCAGGCTCCGGCGCAAATGGTGGGCGATTTTCTGGCCGGTCAGGTCAGCCGTGGTTTTGGCCGGGTGCAGCCCAGCTATTGTCCCGGCGTACAGCCGGCGGATTTGGCCGCCGTGCTGCCGGATTTTGTAACGGCGGCGTTGCATGCCGCCCTGCCGCGGTTGGCGGCCAAGCTGCCGCTTTTTGCGGAGCCGGAGGCGGTGCTTACCGCGCCGGAAACACGCTCGTCCTCACCGGTGCGTTTGCTGCGCGATCCAAAAAGCGCTCAAAGCCTGAACTGTCCGGGTTTGTATCCCTGCGGCGAGGGAGCCGGTTATGCCGGGGGGATTGTTTCGGCGGCGGCGGACGGTCTGCGCATGGCCGAGGCCGTGCTGCGCAATAATCAGTAAGAATGTTTAGCCGCCAAAGCCATAGGCGGACGCGTCAATAGCTTCGCCGTCCAGGCGGATTTCCCAATGCAGGTGCGGCGGCATGCCCTCCTCAAAAGGCGGCGGCGCGCAGATTTCGCCCAGCTTTTCGCCGGCAATCACCTGTTGGCCGGTTTGCAGGCCGGTTTGTGGTTTTAAACCAAAATAGCTGGTTTGCAATTTGCCCTCATGTTCCAGCACAATGCTGGCGCCCATAAAGGAGTCTTCCCGGATTTCTTTGATAGTGCCGGCCAGAGGTGCCAGAACCGCCGCCCCCAGACTGCCGGCCAAATCTACGCCGCTGTGGAAACGATAATCGCCAAAGACGGCGTCATGACCATAGCCAAAGCCGCGCAGTATGCCGCTGCCGTCCTGGCGCAGGCCGCTTATTGGTGGTAGCATCTGCTGCAAATTGGCCTCCACCGTCAGCAATTCATCGCCAACCCAGGGTTCCGGCGCGTGGTCGATAACTTCTTCATCATCTTCGGAACCGTTCGCTTCGGCGTTGGTATTTGCGGTATCTGTGTTCTGCTTGTCCGCGTTGTCCGTCTGATTTTCAGCGTTTTCCGCGTTCACCGTACTCTGAACTGCTGGCGGCTGGGTGTTCTCCGCTTGCTTTTCAGGCTGCGTCGTTGGCAGGGACGGCTGTAAATCGGCGTTGGCCGGCAATACCGGTTGGGTGTCCTCGCCTATGTGCGCTTGCAGTTGTTGCGTCAGCCGGTTTTGGTCGGGGTTTGTTTCTAATTGGGCCAGTCTGGTTTGGCGCGTCGTCAGCATATTGTCAATGCCTGTGGACTGTTCCTGACGCGCCTTGGGCGAGCCGCCCCAAATGGCTACTGCGCCGACGGCCAGCATAAGACAGCCCAAAACGGCCCAGCGCATCAGCAGCAGGCGCGATTTAACTTTGTCCATTTTAAAATTAAGCATATAAAACCACTCCTTTTGTGCAAGATATTATGGTCTTAATTTTTGCACAAAGGAGCGTTTTTTATACTCAAACAACGGAAAAAATTGTCATTCCGCATTATCCGGCCGGGGCGTTGGCTCATAAAGTTCGTTTAGATTGCAGACATCACAGCCGGCATAATAGACGGCTAAAATCTGCGGCCAGTCATAGCCTTGCGCCGCCAGACCGCCGGCGCCCTGCTGACAAAGCCCAACGCCGTGGCCGCTGCCCAGCGTGGTGAACCAAAAGCCTTCTTTGCTTTCCAGCCAACTGAAGCGGTTGGAGGACAGCCCCAGCAGCTGGCGGAAATCGTTGCCGCTCCAGCTTTGGCTGGCGCAGCGCACCTCTTTAACCCGGCCGCTGGGTGTGGTGCCGGCGATGTAAAGCAGCGCCAGCTGTGCCGGGGTAACCTGTAAACGCTCGGCCAGCTGCTCCTTGGGCCAGAAACTGCTATTAATGGCGCTGCCGCCGGCCAGGTTGTCCCAATAGCAGGCGGCGGCCGGATAATAGCTTGTGCCGCCCCAGCAGGCTGCAGCGCTTTCTGTTTGGCCGCCGCAGCAGGCGTGAAAATAAGCCGGCACGGGCTGGCCGTCCTGCACCAAAATCAGCCCGGCAGTGTTTTCCGCGGCGGCGCGCAGCTTGGTTTCATATTCGTTAAAGGCGCTGCCAAAACGCTCCCGGCGCGCGGCTTCGTCCAGATAAGCCAGACAGTGGGCGCTGTTATCGCAGACCTCTCCTTCGGCCTGATATTTCTGCCAGGCATAGCTTCGGGCGGCCACTGCCTGCGCGGCCAGCGCCTGCTCGTCGTAAGCGGCCGGCATTTCTGCGGCCACAAAGCCGATTACTGCTTCTTCCAGTTCAATATTCTCACTGGTTGCGTCCTCGCCGCCGCTGTTATGCACCAGTTGCAGCCAGTATACCGGAGTTTCTGCTTCTCCGTCCGGGTCCTTATCAAAAAAATTGTTAAAAAAATCCGTCAGACCGCCGAAATGTTGAAAAAGCAGCATTAAAAGCAATAATGCCGCCAGCGCACTTAAAAGCGGCCGCAACCAAACGGTTTTGTAGCGCATGGCCAAACCCCCTTAAAAATCATAATTTTATAAAATGTATGGTGGAAAAGCCAGAATATACCGGATTTGGTACGGTAAAAAATTCGCTTAATCTGCCTTGAAATATTGTTTTTATTAAATGTTTGTGGTAAAATATAAGTTAATGCTAATATTTTCGGTATTAGGATAGTGTAAAATGAAAAAGGGGAATTACAATGAGAAAGAAAATTTTTATGCTTTGTCTGCTTTTGGCCTTTGGCCTGCTGCCGGGTCTGGTTTGGGCTGATGAAGCTGTTGCGGACGATGCTGCGCAGCAGGAGCAGCCGGCGGATACTGCGGCTGAAAATCAGACCGATAATGAGCCTGCCGATGCGGAAGAAAAGCCGGCGGAAAATCCGGAAGAAAATGTTGCCGATAACGAGGCGACAGATGATGATGAAGCTGCGGCTGGTAATGAAGAAACAAATCCGGAGGAACAGCCGGAAGAAAATCCGGAAGAACCTCCCGTCAGTAATTTGGCCGACCCTACGCTTAATCAGGTTAAGCTGACGTTGGACAGTAAATGGGCGCTGGTGCGCGGTCAGAGCCAGCAAATTGAAGCTGCGCCGATTACCATTAATGATACAACCATGCTGCCGCTACGTTTTATCGCGCAGGATATTTTAGATGCGCAGGTAAATTGGAATGCGGAAACCAAGCAGGTTACGGTGCTGCGCGGTCAGATGAGCCTGTTGGTGGATTTGGAGGGCGGCCAGGTGTTGGTTGATGAACAGCCCTATGCTATGGCGGTGCTGCCGACAGTGATTGACGGCCGTACTTATGTGCCGCTACGTCTGGTTACGGAACTGATGGATTGTCAGGTGCAGTATAACCCGGAAGACCACAGCATTTTGATTACGTTGCCGCTGGACGTTGAACCGGAGCCGCCGGTTGCGGATATTACTTATCGTCCGGCAACGGCTGG
>CANSKT010000028.1 GCA_947647555.1 uncultured Peptococcaceae bacterium
CTATTTGGTAGCGCTTGATTATGAAGACAGCGATGATTTGATTGATGAAATGCGCAAGTTAAGCGTTGCTTTTGGTATTGGCTTTATCAAACTTGACGCCGAAAACATTGAACAAAGCGAGATTATTGTTCCGGCCTTAACCAAACAAACCATTGACTGGAACACCGTTAATCGCCTGACCGAAGAAAATAGCGATTTTCAAAATTTTATTGAGTTTATCAATGAAGATAATAAAGTAAAAAAAGTTAAAAGCAAATACGATACTGTATTAAATTCTGATGACTTGAAAAAATACACACTGGAAAAGAAAATTATAAACGCCAACAGTTTATAAAAACTCCAAAATACATTTATATGAAAAATAACAAAAAAGTAATTATTTTCAGCGTTTTAGGACTTTTCTTAACCTTTTTATGGATTAATAACACCAGCCTTTTTACGGCCAAAGCAACAGAATATAATTTTCTGGCTCATCGCGGTTTAGCGCAAACCTATAATATTGCCGACGTTAAATGGGACACAAACACAGCCGAAATTATACATGAACCTGAACATTCATATTTAGAAAATACCATTTCTTCCATGCAAGCTGCCTATGATTATGGCGCTAAAATTGTCGAATTAGATGTTCAGCTTACCAAAGATAATCAACTGGCAGTTTTTCATGATTATGATTTAAGCATGCGCACAAATGGCACAGGCAGCTTTAGCGATTGGAATATGGCAGACCTAAAAAAGCTGGATATCGGCTATGGCTATACAGCTGATAATGGTCAAACCTACCCTTTTCGCAACCAGGGAATTGGCTTAATGCCTGAATTAAGTGAGGTTTTGGCAGCCTTTCCAGACCGGAAACTACTAATCCATGTTAATCATGGTGATTTAGCAACCGGTCAGGTTTTATGGACATATTTGGAAAATATGCCGCCGGAACGATTAAATCAGATAACCATTTATGGCGATGAAAATGCCTTAAAATACCTGCGTGAACAAAATTCTGATATACGGGTTTTATCATTAAAAAGACTAAAGCAGGCTTTATTAAAATATGAACTGTTGGGCTGGACAGGCTATATTCCTGAAGAAATAAAAAACATGGAATTACATATACCCTTAAAATACGCCAAATATCTATGGGGTTGGCCAAATAAATTTGTTGCCAGAATGGACACCGTCAATACTCAGGTGGTTATTGTACAGGGCAACGGCCAATGGTCAGAGGGTTTTGACACGGTTGATTCCCTGCAACAAATACCCAATGGCTACGCCGGCTATATCTGGACTAACAGAATAGACAAAGTTACGCAATCATAAAACAGCATGACAGCGCATCGTTACAATGATTTTGCTATTGCACCAGCCTGGTTTTGTATTCCTCTCCCCAGCTGGACATGGCTTCTAAAATTGGCCGCAGGCTCTGCCCCAAATCCGTCAATGTATATTCCACCCGGGGCGGAACTTCAGCATAAACCTGACGCGTAAGCAAACCGCTGGCCTCCATATCTCGCAACTGCGCTGTCAGAACCTTTTGAGATACACCGCCAATAGACTTTTTTAACTCGCCAAAGCGTTTAGTGCCACCAAGCAAATCCCTTAAAATTAAAACTTTCCATTTGCTGCCAATTAAAGTCAGAGTGGTTTCCACAGGACAAAGCGGCAATGCATTATTTATCATTTTTGCTCCTTAGTATCTTTTAGTAACTAACAGGTCAATTATAGCATAAGCAAACAGGAAATGCAACTAAATTGACAAGTTTAACCAAATTGTCAGTTTCCTTGCGGTAACCAGACCACAATAAAGTGCGTACTTTACAACCACTCCACTGCCATGTATAATATGTTTAAGAACAGAGAGAACGGCCGCTCCACTGCTCAGACATTAAATTATATTTAGCAAGGAGAAGCACGCCATGAACAAAAATACATTTACCACTTTAAAACTGACCAAAGGTGACATTAGAATTTATGATTTCGGAGCGGTTAAACTGCACGCCTATCAGACTAACGATTTGATTAATGATGAGGTGTTTATCATTGAAAAAAACGGCAAGGCTGTAATTATTGAATCGCCCTGCTTTTTTGATAACAACCGGGAACTCGCCGAATATTTGCAGGATATTGAGGTTGAAGGCATGTTGATAGCCTATCATGATGCCGGCGGCACTTTTCTCCCTGACGTACCTAAATATGCCACAGCCAACGCCAGAGAATATGGTGAAAATGGCGACGGTAAAGCTTTGATTGATAATTTCACCGCCGCTTTTGGCGCAATTTTTGATAATTCCCTGCATAAAATCACCAATTTGCTGAACCACGGCGCTATTACTATCGGTGATATTGAATTTTTAATTATACCAACAGCCGATGCTTTTAACATTGAAATTCCGGAAATCAACACTGTTTACACCCATATGCTTGGCCATGACTGCCATTCGATTGTGGCCGGCCCGGAGCATGCCGATGCGATGATTTCCGAACTGCGCGGTTATATTGCCAAAAATCATGCTTTGATTTTGACCTCACATTACACGCCGGAAGATTTAGCAGACGCTACCGCCAAAATTGCCTATCTGGAAAATCTGAAAAAAATTGCCGCCGCCAGCCGGAATGCCGAAACATTCAAAACCGAGGTGCAAAAACAATACCCCGATTACAGCGGCTTAAATTATCTGGATATGACCGCCGGTTTTTTCTTCCAAAATTAACAACAAACTTAATTAACAAGAGAGTATTGCCGTCTGGTAATACTCTCTTGTTGCTGACTAGATATTCTGTTTAATTTTATTATAAATTTCAAGCCCCTGCTTCTGTCCATACTTGGCCAAAATATCGCGATAGATATTCTGCTTGGCGTTTTTTTCAGAGAATTGTTTGATGCAAAGCGAGGCCACATAACCAATTATCTCTTTATCAAAACCTGCCTGGCTTAATTTTTTCTGAATTTCATTATTAAGCTGAACTTTCTTTTGAGAGGTTTTGGCCTTTACACTGCTTTTACCGGCTTTATTAACACTGTTAACCGTATTGACCGTATTAACCGTTTTAGCCAGCAATGCCTTGGGCGCTGATTTATTACCCTTTGCGCCCATACTGCTCTGACGCTTGATATCAAAACCTGTCCGACCTTTCCAGAATTTAATAACATTGTCATAATCTGTATCCTGACTTATGATTATATATCTGGCTTTTTCATTCTCATTTTTTCCCAACAGATAGCCAAGATAAGAAACCAAATGCATATCCAAAGATTGCTTGCCAACTGCTACAACATGTGAAAAAACCTTGGTGGCATTAAATACAGAAAGTAATCTAATACTGATTTTAGGCACATTTTCCGTAGAAAAAATATGAACCTGGTCAAACTCTCCCAGCTTCGCCCCCAGCAAATTATCTTCCTTAACATTTTCAAAATCAATTAAATAGTATGTTTCAATTAAAGCCATGTCTACCTCTCTCATCTACATTTATTATATCACAAATTTGACGAAAAAACAAGACTTGTTTTGCCATTGAATTAATGCTATAATTACTTTCCAATCGACATACCAAAGGAGGTTTTTCTTATGGAACAGAACTGGTTAACCTTAATGCAGGAGCAAACGCAGCGCACCGCCCTTTTAGAAACCAACAAATTCAGCCGACAATACGGGCTAACGCTGACGGAAGAACAGGTACAACTGATTTTACAGGAACGCAAAACCAGCCTGCGTGAACAGCAACGCGTGGAATTTGGCGCCAGCATCACCGAAAAGATTATTTATACCTTTTGCAGTTCGCCCTTTATCAGTCAGGCCAACTATGCGGAAACTCTTTGCCGTTTGCAGGATATTTTTTTCCTCTATAAAAATGAGATGCAGGACGAGCTTAGTGACGACGAACTTTTGCAGCTGATGAAAGACCAGTTTGAAAAACTTTGTTTCGGCGATTTGGATTATCTGGCCAACACCTGCCTTTACAACTTTGCGCAGGCAATCCGCGCCGGCTATCAAAGCGGTTCCACAGACGACCCTAAAGCAGAATATGCCCGGTTTGACGAGGTACAGCGCTGGGATTATCAACTCTATCTGGAAGCATTGCAGGATATTGCCTGGAGGTGAAACCAAGATGAATTTTACCCAACCCACAAACTACGCCATGGAAGAACTGTTGCCGATTATCGCCAGGCTATCCTATAAATACACCGGCGGCGACAGTACATCTATAACTTACGCCCAGGCCCAGAAGCTGATGGCCAGCGTTTTATACTGCATTCAGGCCGGAGAAACAGCCGCAGCCAACAGCCTTTTGCCCACAGAAACCAAACGCCGGCCGGCGACCGACGCTTATGATTATGGGCTGGCTCTGATAACCAAAAAAGTGCAGCAAGCGCTGCATTTGTACCAGCAAATTCTGCAAAACTTTAACGATTATGAAAACTATTTTCTGCATAGCACCATAATTGACGGCATGCCAGAATTTTTTAAATGGTATGACGTAAATTTTGCCGCTCATGAAGATATATTGATGTTAGACTACCCTGTTTTGCAGGATTTAACCTCGCTCTGTGGTATTAATAAAATTTATCGCTATCTGCAATGTATTGAACAGGAACAAAAATTTCTGGCGCAAATGCCGCCGGCCTTTATCAGACAAACCCTCGCCGAATACAATCCCTTTTATCGAGATACGCCGGACAATCTGGTTGAGATTATCTGCCGACAGCTTAACCTGCCCCAACCGGCCGCTTGCTTTTCCAAGCCATAATCTGTATAATTTAAAAGCAAATAAATCCTATTAAGCAAAGGTGACGCCCATGCAGCCCAAAAAGGTTAGTGAACATTCTGTGCAAAATATAAACTATCTGCTGGAGCGCAAGAATGTCAAAAATCTCAATCTGCGTATTCGCAAAGACGGCAGTGTTTATGTTTCCGCCAGCCCACGCGTGCCGCTGACCCAAATTGATGACTTTGTCAGCCGCCACAGCGCCTATATCCAGCAAGCACAACAGCGCCTGACCGACTTGGCCAGACGCTGCAAAGAAACAAAACAATATAGCAAAGATGAATGTCTAGCCGTTTTCAACCAGCTGCTGACCGAATTATATCCACGCATCAAACCTTACGGCGCGGCACTGCCCGGGCTGCGTGTCCGCAAAATGACCAGCCGCTGGGGTTCCTGCCAAACGATTAAAGGTATTATCACGCTGAACACCCAGCTTTTAGCCGCACCGCAAAGCTGCATTGAATATGTTATCATGCATGAACTCTGCCATTTATTGCAGCCCAACCACTCCCGGCAGTTTTATGCGCTGCTAACCCAGCTTATGCCAGACTGGCCGGAGCGCAAACAACTGCTGAACCAGACGCCCATTGCCTTAAATTAAAGCCAAAGGCTTATTTTCCAACCAATTCCCGGAAAACTTTTTCATTTATCTTATAGATTACGAAAAAGATTACGGAGTTAATAGCTGCCACCAGAAAATTAAACGGCATAATACCAGGCAACATGGCCGCGCGCACAATCTCCGCCGGCTGACCAAAAACATAAACAGTAATCAGCAAATTTATCGGTATCATAATTAACATTCTGGTAACAGAGCCGGCCAGCAACCCCAGCACCAGACCTTTCAAACCAGACAGTTTGTTAGCCAGATATACGGCCACCAAAACCTGACCGCCCGTAGCACAAAAATGCATAAAAGCGCCCACCAGACCATTCTCACCCAACACAACGCCCTGAATTAAGCTGACCAACGCCAAAACCCAAAGCCCCGGCGCAGTTCCCAGCAGAAAAGCCGCCAGCAAAATCGGCACGTCCGCCATATCATATTGCAGATAAGGCGCGGCCGGCACCAGCGAAACCCTTGGCACCACCAGCAAAAACACCACGGAAAGCGCCGCCAGCAGGCTAATGCGCGTTAACATTTTGGTGTTAACAGTTAGTTTCTTTGAAATTGCCGCATCATTTTGATTTTTCATGTTTTTACCTCCCCTAACTGCCCTCAAAATGTTAAGTGTTCATACAAAAAAACCCCACCCAAAAACTTCGGGTAGAGGTTTAATCATACGGAAAATAACTGACAAGCCGCCAAGCCTAATAAACATAGGCCTGCCGTTTTGCCATATTTCCAAATCTTCTCTCGTCCGGACTATACCGTCGGCTTTGGAATTTCACCAAATCAGCTTGCGCTCGCGGGCTTGCTCCTGTAAAAGGAACTCACCGCCGGTAGGGAATTGCACCCTGCCCCGAAGACAGTTATTAAATTTTTATTTAATATATTATATAATGAAAATTGTTAAAAGTCAACAGTTTTTTTATTTATAAATTCTCGGCAGTCGCGGCAGTAAAGCGCTCAAAACCTCATAACTTATGGTATCCAGCCGGGCAGCAATTTCCTCCGCGTCAATGCGCTCCTGCCCCTGCTCGCCCAGCAAAACTACCTCCGCCTGCGCCAAAGTTTCCATATTCAATCCGGTCTGCGCGGCCACATCAGTCAGGTCAATCATAAACTGATCCATGCAAACACGCCCCACAATCGGCGCACGCTGACCGGCCACCAAAACCTGCCCCCGGTTGCTTAAAGAGCGCCGCCAGCCGTCCGCATAACCCACCGGCACCGTGCCAATCAGCGATGGACGCTCGGTCACAAATGTGCAGCCGTAACTAATAGGTGTATCGGCCGGCACCCATTTCAGACAGGTCAGCCGTGCCTTAATTGAGAGCGCAGGCCGCAGACACAGCCGTTCGCGCTCAACCTCGGCCGATGGATAATAACCATAGAGAATTATCCCGGCGCGCACCATATCCAAATGCGCTCCCGGCATTTCCATGATAGCCGCGCTGTTAGCAATATTAAGCAAAGGTAATTCTAAGCCAGCCGCCGCCAAATCCGCCGCAAACTGCTGATAAACAGTCAACTGCTTCTTGGCATGCGTTTTATCCAGCTCATCTGCCGCCGCAAAATGCGAAAACATACCCTCCAGCTGCAAACCCGGCAGTTTAGCAATAGCCAAAGCCTCCTGCTGCGCCTCGGCCGTCGGCAACAGGCCAATCCGCCCCATACCGCTGTCCAAAACCAGCTGACATAATGCCGGCCGACCCTCGGCCTGCGCTGCCCGGCTGACTGCCTGCCCCATAGCCAGCGAATATAAAGGCAAAATAATTTGCTGCGCCACCGCCAAACGCAAAACCTCCGGCGCATCGCCGCAAAAACCCAGCAACATGATTGGCGCATTAATACCGGCCGCACGCAACTCCAACGCTTCGTCCAGCGTAGCCACGGCCAGCCGGCTGGCTCCCTCCGCCAACAAACACTGCGCCACCGGCACCGCCCCATGCCCATAAGCATTGGCCTTAACCACCGCCACAATCTGCGTTTCCGCCGGCACCAGCGCCTTAATGTTAGCAAAATTCTCGCGCAGCGCCTGCAAATCAACCTCAATCCAGGCCGCGCGCTTCAGCAAATTTTTTTCCATATATCCCTATGCTTCTTTCTCCTCCAAAATACGCAGATAAGCCTGCGGCAAAAAGTTGACAATATCTAGCGCCGTCATGGCATATTGCGACTTGGCCGCAGCCGCCAAATCCCCAGCCAGACCATGCAGATAAACGCCAAAGGCCGCCGCCTGCCAGGCTGGCAAACCCTGCGCAAGCCAGCTGGCAATCAGCCCGGCCAGAACATCGCCACTGCCGCCAGTTGCCATGCCGGGATTGCCGCTGGTATTAACAAAAATCTGCCGCCGATTTATTTTAGTATCCACGCTAACCGCCGGCGTGCATATCAAAGTATGCTGACCTTTCAAAACTGTAACTGCCTGATATTTGTCCGCGCAAAGCTGAACCGCCGCCAGACGGTCATTTTCCACGTCCGCCACCGTCCAATTATCACCCAAAAGACGTGCCATCTCGCCGCTGTGCGGTGTTAAAACAGCGTTTAAGGGCAAAAGCGGTTGCTCCGCCAGCGCAAAAAGTCCGTCAGCGTCAATTACCTTGGGCTGTTCCGTCTGCATTAAACTGCGCGCTAAAACGCAGGTTTCCGCAGCACGTCCCAAACCCATACCCAGCGCCAAAACCGGATTATTAGCCGCCAGAAAAGCCTGCAAGGCCGGCAGTCTGTCCGCCGCCAGATAACCGGCCGGCGCGGCCAACGGCAAACGAATAATTTCCGGGGAAAGCGGCGTAATCGACCAGGGCGCGGCCAGCGTAACCAGACCGGTCCCGCCGCGCAAAGCCGCTTCTGCCGCCAGCTGCACCGCCCCAACATATTGATTACTGCCGCCAACCACCAAAACCCGGCCGAAATTGCCCTTATGCGCCACTGCCGAACGCAAAGGCAGGCATTGCGCCGCCCAGGCCAAATCCAGCCTTTGCATGCCGGACTGAAACTGCTCGGCCTGCTCCATTAAAGGCAAAAAACCAGCCGGCAGCATAGACTGCAAAATTTTCAGTCCCTCCGCTGTCTGCTCGGCCGCCGCCAGCAAAATCACCGCCGCCAACACCTGCTCCCGGTCATGGCTGATGCTTATTAAAATCCGCTGTACCCCGGCGGCGCGCAAACGCCCGGCCCAGGGCTCCTGCAAATCAATCTCCGGCCGACCGTCCGGCAAACGCCTTAAATGAGCCTGCCAAAACATAGCCGGCAGTTCATCGGCATATTCTGGTGAAAGCAAAGCGCCTGCTGCCTTATAAAAAGCTTCTTTGGCCGCAAATGCCGCCGCCATGGCCTCCTCCGGCCGGCCGCTGTTCTCGGCAAAGGCAATTTCTGCCGCCGAAAAACGCCGTCTTATGCCTGGCCGGCCTAACCAACCGGCCAGACGCTTTTTTTCCAGCAAATCAACGCCCAAACCAAGGCAAAAATCAACGCCGCAAGACATTATGGCCGCCTCCTCTGACTCTGGAGCGGCCGACGCTTATTGCGATTGCTCCGTCTGGTTTGCGGCGGCTCACCGGCCGGCGGCACCAGGTATTGCCGCCCCCAGCCAATCAAATCCTCACGCCCGGCCTTTTGCAGTGCCTTGCGCACCAACGGTTGCTGCTCCGGCTGGCTGAAAAGCAACAACGCGCGCTGCATTTCTCGCTCCTCTCGGTTCTTCGCCACATAAACCGGCTGACCGTCATCAGGATTTAAGCCCGTATAATACATACAGGTGCTTTTACTGCCCGGCGAGGGTAAAAACAGCTGTACCTGTTCCGGCTTCCAACCGCCCTGTTTCATTAAAACCGCCAGCTGCACCGCGTCCTGCAAAGTGCAGCCGGGGTGCGCGGCAATAAAATACGGCAACAAATATTGTTTTTTGCCGGCCGCTTCATTCAGCTTGGTAAATTTAGCAGCAAAACGCTGATAAACCGCCCAATCCGGTTTAGCCATGGCCGCCAGAACTCGCGGCTGACTATGCTCCGGCGCAACTTTTAAATGGCCGCTAACATGATTGTTTACCAGCTGGCGCAAAAATGCGTCGCTTTTATCCAGCAGCATATAATCATAACGCAGGCCGGAGCGGATAAACACCTTTTTAACGCCGGGCAACGCCGCCACCTGACGCAGCAAACCCATGTATTCATGCATATCCGGCTTCAGATTTTTGCAAGGCTGCGGATACAGGCATTTTTTATTGCGACAGGGTCCAACCTTGCGCGCCTTGGCACAGCCCTGACCGCGGAAATTGGCAGTTGGACCACCCAAATCATGAATATAACCCTTAAAATTGGGCTTCTGGGTCAGCCGTTTGGCCTCCGCCAAAATGCTTTGCGCACTGCGGTTCTGAATAATCGACCCCTGATGATGACCGATTGAGCAAAAGGCACAGCTGCCAAAACAGCCGCGATGTGAAAGTAGTGAAAATTCCACCTCGGCCAGCGCCGGAACGTCGCCCTGCGCGTCATAACTGGGGTGCCAGCTGTTGCTGAACGGCAGCTCATAAATTTCGTCCATTTCCGGCGTAGTCAACGGACGCTGCGGTGGATTTACCACCAAATAAACATCATCATGCCGTTGCAGCAAAATTTTGCCGTCATAAAAATTCTGCTCCCGATCAATCTGCTGAAAAGCCCGAGCAAAAGCGCGCTTGCTGGTACGAACCTGCTTATAGCTGGGTATTTCCAAAGCGCGTCGCTGCGGCAGCGCCGCCCCCAACGGCAGACTATAAGCCAACCCGGCAATCCGGCGGCAATCCGCCACCGTGCCGCCGCCAGCCAAAACCTCCGCCACCTCGCGCAGGGTCAATTCCGCCATGCCATAAACCAGCAAATCCGCCCCACCCTCCAGCAACCAGGAGGGTTTAACGCTGTCTGACCAATAATCATAATGCGCAAAACGGCGCATACTGGCCTCCACACCGCCCAAAATAACCGGCGTATCCGGAAAAGCCTGCTTGGCCAGACGACTATATACCGCCGCCGCATAATCCGGCCGCCGCCCTGTCTGGCCGCCCGGCGAATATGCGTCCTGCCGGCGCGGCTTTTTGCTGGCCGTATAATGATTTATCATGGAGTCCAGATTGCCGGCACTGACCAAAACCGCATAACGCGGCCGTCCCATAACCTGCAAACTGGCCGGGTCATGCCAATCCGGTTGAGCCAGAATACCAACCCGATAGCCCAAATGCTCCAGCCAGCGTGCAATCAGCGGCGAGCCAAAAGAATAATGGTCAACCAGCGCATCACCTGTGATAATCAAAAAATCCAGATAATGCCAGTCACGTAAATTCATATCCTGGCGATTTATTGGTAAAAACATCAAATTAACTCCTTATTGTGCTATTAATCTGGGCGTATGCGCCAGATAATCCGTGCTGACCAGTGCAAAATCAATCCCCCAACGCACACCCTGCAAAGCATATGCGCTTTTATGGCCATGCAGATGACCGTAAAAACAGCGCTGCACCCGATATTGCTGCATCAACTCAATCATTTCATTATAAGCAAACTTATCGTTCACCGGCGGAAAATGCAACATCACCACGCGCTGCAAATTGCCGCCGGCCGCTTCGTCCAGACTCTGCATATGTTCCAGCGCCATTTCCAGCCGCAGGCACTCCCGGCGATAAATTTTGCCGGCCTCCGCGTCAAAATCCTGACTGCCCGGACAATACCAGCCGCGTATGGCCGCCGCCGCCAAATGCTCCGCCTGATAGGCCTCATGCTGTAAAAGACTGACGTTCGGCGGCAGAACCTGCTGGGATTTCTTTTTAGTTTCCCACCAAAAATCATGATTACCCTTAGAAAGCAGCAGATGCCCCGGCAAACTGCCTAAAAAAGCAAAATCATGCACAGCCTCCGGCAAATGCATTGCCCAACTGATATCGCCCAGCACAAAAAGCGTATCCTCCGGCGCCAGCAGCTGCTGACAATTAGTATAAATCCGCTGCACATGATTATACCATTTAGCACCAAAAGTGGACATTGGTTTATAAAGCTGGGCTTCCTGCCCCGATACAAAGGGCGCGGCCAGCGAGAGATGAAAATCAGAAATTACCCAAACTGCCATAATACCCCCTTATCTCTGCGGCGGTCAAATTTAATGCCCAAACCAGCGCACCAACCAGAACCAAACCAGCAAATGCAGAAAAAAGCCCAACACAAATACCACCCAAAACACCGGCTTGCGTGTTTTATGATGAAACACCTGCTGACTAATCAGGCCGCCCAGACCGCCGCTGACCAGGCCCAAAATCAACAGATTTTTCTCCGGAATACGCCGCCAATCCTTTTTTGCCTTAAGCTTGTCCAGCCCCATCAGACCAAACAGCAGCAAATTCAGCAGCAGATAATAAAGCAAAACTGCCCAGGTAAAAACTGTATTCATAACCCAAACCGCCTTTTTCTATTTTAAATTTTTTAATTTGTCAAACTAAAATATGTAATTTTTTTCAAGCATACTCTGTCTTTAATTATAGCATAATAAACGCATAAAGATAAATAGTTTATCTTTAAGAATTATTACTTTATTTTTTATTGGATTTTTTCTTATTTAAGGAGGCAGATTTTATGATTAGATTTAATGCTATTGATTATATAGCGCATATTTTGGTGATTATCGGCGCTATAAACTGGGGTTTAATCGGCTTCGCCAACTATGATTTGGTCGGAGCCCTGTTCGGCGGCATGTCCAGCCTGGTCAGCCGCAGCATCTTCGCTCTGGTCGGTCTGGCCGGTCTTTATGTCATCAGCTTTTTGTTCCGCCGCAGCGATATCCACTCAACTTCTGGTAATTATACCAGCGCCCATGATTTAGGTTAACCGCCTGATTGCAATACAGAATGCCGCCTGCTCCGGCAGACGGCTTTCTACATATTTAAACAGCATTAATTACTGCTTATTCTCATTCAGCAAAATAAGCGCTCTGGAATTGGCGGTAATCTTAAAAGTGTTAGCCTCGTCCGTATCAATGTGCAAATCCTTGGCATGCAGTTCGCCAACCCGAGCCGGCACGTCAAATAAACAGCCGGATTTGTTATCACTGCGAATATAAATATCTACACGCTGATGGTCTTTAATACCCAACCTGGCCGCTTCATCTGTATGCAGGTGCAAATGTGTAGCCGCACAGATTACGCCATGGTCCAGCACCAGATGCCCATTGGGGCCCATCAGAATACAACCCAATGTGCCATCCAAATCGCCGGAATCGCGCAACAGCGCTTCAATACCAGCCATACGCGCTTCTGTTTCAGAAAGTTCAACCTGCGTTTCATTACGCAGCGGCCCCAAAATACGCACTTTTTCAATCATCGCCTTGGTACCGACAACCGTCAGGGTTTCCTCGGCCGCAAACTGCCCCGGCTGGGTCAAAGGCTTTTTGGGCGTCAACTCATAGCCCTTACCAAAAAGCACCTCCATATCCGCCCGACACAAATGAATATGGTGGTTGGAAACACCAACCGTAGTTACCGCCGGATTATTGGCGTCATCTAAACAAGTTTCATCAATCGTAAATTTCCGAATCATAAAGTCCTCCCAAAGCAAAAAATTTAAATTAAAAGTATATAATAATATTAACGCAAACGCGCTAATAATTCCTGCTGAAGCCTCTGCACAATCTCCGGCTCGTCTTTATAACGCTCCAACAAATCCTGCAAAATATCTTGGTCAGTAATAGGTTCAGCCAGACCAAATTTAAGGCTTGGTTCATGCAGTCTTTCCAACTGCGGCTCCAAAGGCTTTTCTTCAACTCTGGTCTGCTGCATGGCGTTCAACAAATCTGCCAGCCCCTGCAAGGCTGCATCAGGCTGTGGATTGCTGTTATTATCAAATTGAGTTGCTAAATTATTGCTCATATTTTTTTCCATAATCAACACCCCTCTGGCATATTATGAACAACCTTTCCTTAGTATATTACCGGCGTTTGCTTTTTAACTTGGTCTTAATACGCATATTTCTGGTGCAATAGAGAATTAATTCCCGAATTTGCTGTTTTTCATCTTCATTAAACTCGGCCAAAGGCAAAACCACCATATGAAATTTATAAATCACAAAAACGATGGCTTCATTGGTTTCAAAAATGCGGCGAATTTCACGCCACTGCATACGACGGTCGCCATGCCGCGTGCAGACGGAAAGCCCTTTCAGGTTCAATACATAACGCTGCTCCGGCAACCAGAAATCATTATTTTTCTTCATATAAGGCCAACGCACCTTGGCCAGCCAGGGCAACACGCCAAAAGACATAACCGCTACCAGCACCACGCCAACCTTATAAAACAGGCTGACCTCCGGATTGGTGAACATCTGAGAAATAATTGACTGCGCCACCAGCGCCACCGCCAGAACAATTACCAGCTGCGTACCCATACGCCGAAAAAACTCCTGAAAATGCGCCCGGGCATAAAAAGCGTCGTCAATCGTTGTTTTCAGTTTAAATTCTTTAAAATCCAGCTTATGTTTCTGACGCTGTTGGCGTGTAGGCTGCTCACCGCCAACCACCTCTGTATTAATATCAGCCACTTCCAAAATACCTCCATTTAACCATTTAATTAAAAATTTTAAATTCAATACAACTCAAAACGCCGGCTCAAAATTGATACAAACCAGCAGACAGCCATTTTGCAGACTGATTACAGCATTTTCGGCCTGCACCACATTACTGACGCCCAAAGAAGTATAAACAGGCAGTTCCGCGTGCAGCGGATATTCAAAGCCCTGCAAATCCACCCGGCCACAGGCCTCTCCCAGCGCCAGCAGTGAAACCGTACAGCCGGCAAAGCCCTGCAAACAAAGCTCACGCGCATATTCTTCCGCGCCCAACAAAAACAGCAAACCATCATCATGCGGCAGGCAGATTTCCAGACCCTGCCGCGCCAGAGGAGCCGCCGTTAAAAGATTGGCCAGCGTCTGTTCCAGACGGCCGCCCAAAGCGCCCAAAATCATCAGTCGCCGCCAGCCCTCACGATGCAGACATTGCAGCAAAAATTCACCGTCGGTTTTATCCTTATGCACAGGCAGGCGGTAAATTCGGCAATCAGCCGCCTGACAGGCCGCCAACTGTTCCGCCGGCAGAGAATCAAAATCGCCCACCAGCAAATCAGGATACCGTTGCTGCTGCAAAGCCATAGACGCGCCGCCGTCCGCCGCCGCCACAAACCCGGCCTGCCGGATACAGTTCAACCATTCCGCCCGGCTGGGTTCCTGGCCGCCCAAAAGCACCAGCGCCGTATCCGCCGTCAGCCAGAGGCCATTTTGCAACACCAGCATTTGACAACCTCCTCTGCCAAAATCTTGCCGCCAAAGTTACAATCTGTTATCCAATTTATTATTATACACTAAACAATAACATTTTTGTAGCTTTTTGTTATTATTTTTCTGAAAAAATCTGAAAAAATCCCCGGCAGTCAAATTTGGCTATTGTTTTGCCGCCCAAATTATAGTATAATACTAAATATTAACAATATCTTGGCAAATATTAGTATATAAAGTTAATATTAACTTACAGTAAATAATTTTGTGTTGGGAGTGTAGTTAAAAAATTTATGAGTAACCAAAACACCAAACCAAAATCCACCAGCCAGCCAGAGGATAAACCCCTGCGCCGGGTGGAGGATTTATTCAACCGCAATTATCTGGAACGCGCCGTTTATGTTTTTTTAACCGGCCTGGCCTTAATGTTGATTTATTTTTTCATTAAAAATATCAACAGCATGTCTGATGGCTGGAATGAATTGCTGGGGCTGCTGACCCCGTTTATTTGGGGTATTTGTATCGCCTATATTTTAATGCCCCTGTTTAACTGGTTTAATGATTCGCTGTGCCATTTTCAGTTCATGCGCCAGCATCACCGTACCTGCCTTGGACTTAGCCTGATTGCCACCATGACGCTGTTCTTTCTGCTGCTGGGCGTCTTCTTCAGTCTGGTTATTCCGGAAATTATCAGCAGCGTTGTTTCCCTGTTCAATATTCTGACTGATACAACCTCATATGAATGGCTGCGTGAATATCTACAAAACGGCCTTAAACAGCTCAAGGAAATGGGTGTTCTTTCCTATATGGAAGACCTTGGCATTTTAAGCAACAACAATGGTGATTTACAGAGCAACACTGAAAATCTGTTCAATTATTTCGATAAGCCAGAAGAATATATCAATCGTCTGCTTTCCTATTCCATAGGCGTGTTGTTAAAAGCCGGCGTCAGCGTCAAAAATATTATGCTGGCCTTTATCGTTTCTGTCTATATGATGATTGGTAAAGAAACTTTTCTGGCGCAAAGCCGTAAAATTATTTATGCTTTCACCACCGAAGACCGCGCCCTGCATTTTATTGACTTTTGCCACCGCACCAACCGCATTTTCAGCGGTTTCCTTTCCGGCAAAATTCTGGACTCCCTGATTATCGGCATAATCTGCTTTATCGGCATGAAAATCATGCATTTGGAATATGCCATGCTGATTAGCTTAATCATCGGCGTTACCAATGTTATTCCTTTCTTCGGCCCTTTCATCGGCGCCATACCCAGCATTTTACTGCTGCTGTTGGTTGACACTCAAAGCGCCCTGATTTTTGCCATATTCGTGCTGCTGCTGCAACAATTTGACGGCAACATTCTCGGCCCCAAAATTCTGGGCGACGCCACAGGGCTTACCGCTTTCTGGGTTATCTTCGCCGTTATCGTCATGGGCGGCATGCTCGGTATTGTAGGCATGTTTATCGGCGTTCCTATTTTCGCCACCATTTATATGATAATTAAAAACACGGTAGAAGCTCGGCTACGGCGCAAAAACCTGCCGATTTCTACCAAAAAATACCGCGATAATTAAATCGGATTTGCTAAATGGAGGCTGCCATGAGCCATGCGAACAAAGCCGTTTTTACCAAACAGGCCATGTATCACACGCTGAAAAAGCTAATCACCACCAAGCCTATCAATAAAATTACCATTAAGGATATCACGGATACCTGCGGCCTGAACCGCCAAACCTTTTATTACCATTTTAAGGATATTTATGACCTGCTGGAATGGAGTTTCCGGGAAGAATTTCATTTTATCGACAATTATCTGCAAGACCCTAATCAGACCTGGGACGAGATTTTAACCGGCGCAGTAATGTATATCAGCCAAAACAAATATATCTGCCAATGCATCGTCAGCGGCGTAGGACGCGACCAGCTGATTTTAAGCCTGCACAACACCATTTATGAGATTATTCGCAAAATCATTCTGCATGCCCAGGGACTTAACCAAATCCCCGACCAATATCTGGACTTCACCGCGCGTTTTTACACCTATGCCATAAGCAATTATATTTTTGACTGGATAAAAAATGGTATGCTGGAGCCGCCTGAACAGGTCATCGAAAATTTTCGTTTCGTGATTAATCATGGTCTGAACACTCGCTATAACCGTCCCACTGAATAAAACCTTATAAAGCCATATTATCAGAATTTCTGATTAATATGGCTTTATTTCTGCCCGATTGCTTTTTTTGACCTGCGCCAGACAATACAAAGCCGCCAGCAGCAAGACATAATAAATTATAATTGCCGGCCAGCCAGGCCGCAACGCATAAACAAAAGCACCCGGCAGACCGGCCAGAAGTTCAGCCAGTTTATACATCATTTCCGCCAGCCAACCAGCGCCGGCCAGCAGCACATAAGCCAGACCACAAAATGACAGCGGCATAGCCAAAAGCAGCAAAATTACCACCAAACCGGCCGCACAGGCCAAAAAAGGTGATAACAGTAACCCAACCAGAGAAATGGTATTAAAGAAATAGGCCAATATTGGCATAATCATAAATTGCGCCGCCAGACCAATACTTAAAAGCGTCGAGGGTACCAGCTGCCGCCAATATTCAGCCGTGCAGACAATGCCGGCCGTGGCCGCAAAAGAAAGCAGAAAACCGGGCTGCAACGCCCAGTTGGGACGCCACAGCAGCAACAAAAAAGCCGCCAATACCAACGAACAAACACTATGCCTGCCCTCCGCCCGACCATTGCTCAAAACCGTACCCCAACCGCCAACCAACGTCATTACCGTAGCGCGCAGCACCGAAGCCGTTGGCCCAACCACCAGCGCAAAAAATATCACCAACAGCGCCGTACCTGCAAAATGCAGCCAGCGCGGTGCACGCAAAATCGCCAGAAGCCAGCCGCCCAACAAGACCACATAACCAATATGTAAACCAGAAACCGCAAAAACATGCATAATACCGGTCTGCGCCAAAACCCCACTCTGCCCGTTGGTCAGCATTGACGTATCCCCAAAACCAATACCGCGCAGTAACGCCTGCTGCTCTGGCGGCAAAATAGCCATAGACTGAAAAACACGCTCACGCATATTCTGACCCAAACTTTGCGGTGCATAAACCGCCACTGGCCGCAACAGACTAATTCCCTGCGGCACCGGGCGCACCGCCGCGCCAAGCGACTGGCTGTAAAAATAGCGGCTGCTGTCCAGCGCAAAATTATACCGTTCCGGCAGTTGATTAACCAGACCACAAACGCGCAGCCTGTCCCCAACCCGGGGCGTAACCGGCGAAGATACAATCAACAGGCGACCGCGCCAGCCATTTTGCTCCTCGGCCTGCATGATAAAGCTGCAACCGCGGCGCGGCGTTTCAGCCAACTGCGCAAAAACATTTTGCTCCTGGCTTAACACCTCAACCACGCGCCCCTGCGCAAAAAGTGCCTCACCTGGCGGCACAGCAAAACTGTTCAGCCGTTCCTGCGCCAAACCGCTCCAGACCAGCCCCAATAACAGAAAAAGCGGCAAAAGCCAAACCGGACGATTGCGCAGCAACGCCGCCAGCCCAAACAATACGGTCAGGCCGATTAAAGGCCACAGCCAAAACTCAGGCAAACCGGATTGCCAGGCCTCGGCCAACACAATCCCCAGCACAAAACACAGCATGGCCGCCCAGATAAAATAAACCTCGGCCATTGCATAAGCAGCAAACAACAGGCGTTTCACCCGAGCCGCCATCACTGTTTATTATCCTCGTCCGCCGGACGACAGCCCCCGGCGCAGCCGGAACAATCGGAACAGTCAGAACAGCCGCTGCGCTTACGTCTGCGGCGCATACGCTGCAAAGCCCAATATAAATAGGTAAACAGAGTTGTCAGCAAACCAATCTTCAGCCACATAAAATTCACCACCAAATCAACGGCCTAAACACCTACACCACCAGCAAACCGATATGATATACCCCAAACGTAACCAGCCAGGCCACGCCCAGCTGAAACGCCGCCACGACCGCCGTCCAGCCCCAGCTGCCAGACTCCTTATGCAGCGTGGCCAGCGTGGCCGCACAGGGTATGTAAAGCAGGCAGAAAACCATTAAACAGAAAGCATTCAGCGCACCAAAGCCGATATCAGCCAACACGGCGGCAAAATCTGTCATACCGTTGGGCGAATTGGCATTGACGATACCAAACAACACCGCACAGCTGGAAACCACCACCTCTTTGGCGGAAATACCGGCCAGCAAAGCCACCGTAATCTGCCAGAAGCCCAAACCAATCGGCGCAAAAAACGGCGTTAACCATTTACCCAGCATCGCCCCAAAACCATTGCCAATATCAGCCGTAAAGCCCTGCGGCCCAAAATTCAGCAGCAGCCAAATCAGCAGCGTTGCCACAAAAATAGTAGTGCCGGCCTTTTCCAGATAATCCTTAACCTTGTCCCAAACGTAAATCCAAACCGTGCGAAAATCAGGCAGCTTATATTCCGGCAACTCAATCAGCAAATAATTTGGTTCCTGCTTTTTATCCAGCAAATGCAGCAATAGAGAAACCCCAATAGCCACCACAATACCGATTAAATACATGGAATAAGCCACCAGCATGGCATTATGTGCAAAAAACATCTCAGCAAACAGAATATAAATTGTTAAACGAGCGTTACAACTCATAAACGGCGTTACCAGCATCACCTTATAGCGGTCACGTTTATTTTCCAAAGCCCGGGAGGCCATTAATGCCGGTACGGTGCAGCCAAAACCCAGCAGCATGGGGATAAAAGCCCGGCCTGAAAGCCCAAGCCGGCTCATAATTCCCTCCATTACATAAGCCACGCGCGCCATGTAACCGCTGTCCTCCAGAAAGGCCAGCGCCAGAAACAGAATGAAAATGTTCGGCAAAAAGGTGATAATGGTACCCACGCCGCCAATAATCCCCTCCACCACCAGCGATTGCAGCATCTCCCCGGCCTGATAGGTTGTCAGCAACTGCTGCGCCATATTGGATAGCCAGTCTATCCCCAATTCAAAATAGCCTTTAAGCCAATCGCCCACAGTAAACGTCAGGAAAAATACCAGCGCCATAACCGCCAAAAAAATCGGGATACCAAAAAACCGGCTGGTCAGGGCATTATCCAGCTTTTCCGTCAGCTTATCC
>CANSKT010000029.1 GCA_947647555.1 uncultured Peptococcaceae bacterium
ATAAAAAGCCCCCTGCCCCGGCGGCAACCGGAACAAGGAGCATAAAAGGAATGAATATGATATACCCAAACCCCAACGAGTTAAAGTATATCACATTCACTCCTAAATTTCTAGTACCAATTTGCAAAAGGAGTGAATTTTTATGAAAAAACCACCACAAAATCAACCTGCGGCCTTAATTCCGGCCGTAATTTACGCCAGATATTCCAGCAGCGGTCAGCGTGAAGAAAGCATAGAGGGCCAGTTGCGCGAGTGCCACGAATACGCCCAGAAAAACGGTATGACAGTTATCGGCGAATACATAGACAAGGCCCTGACTGGCAGAACTGATAAACGCCCGGACTTCCAGCGTATGTTACGCGACAGTGAACGCGGCGTATTTCAAGTGGTAATTTGCTGGAAAATGGACAGGTTCGCTCGTAACCGTTATGACAGTGCTATCAACAAATACAAACTCAAGAAAAACGGCGTCCGGCTGGCCTATGCCAAGGAATTAATCCCAGAGGGACCAGAGGGTATTATTTTGGAGTCCGTTATGGAGGGTTACGCAGAATATTATAGCGAAAATTTAAGCCAAAATGTAAAGCGTGGTTTTTATGACAGCGCTTTGGAACTAAAAACGCTGGGCCAGCGAGTTTTGGGGTTACGCAAAAGCCCTGATGACCATTGGGAAATAGACCCGGCCACAGCTCCGCGCGAACCCCGAAAATTTGAGGAATACGCCGCCGGCACTCCGGCCAAAACGATATTTACACAACTAAATGATGAGGGCTATCACACCAGCACCGGCAGTCAATTTAATAAAAACAGCATTCGCCGTATTGTTCAAAATGAAAAATATATAGGCGTTTATGAATATAAAGATATAAGAGTGGAAAACGCTATTCCTGCCATAGTGGATAAGGATTTATTTGAGAGGTGCCAAAGAATGTTAAGCAAACATAAGCACTCCCCTGCTGCCCAACGTGATACATTTTTTCTGCTGACAACCAAGCTGTTTTGCGGCCACTGCGGTCAGCCCATGGTTGGCGACAGCGGCACCAGTAAAACAGGCACAACCTATTATTATTACACCTGCAAAGGTCACCGGGCGCATAAATGCAACAAAATGCGCGTTGCTCAAAATTGGCTGGAACAACTGGTTATAGATAATCTCTTACAGCTAATTAATTCTGATGAATTTATTACTGAAGTCGCTGACAGATGTATGGAATATCAGGCCAAAGAACAGGACAACAGCGCGCTCCATGCTCTGGAGGCTCGCCAAAAAGAAATTGACAGGTCAATCAGTAACGTAATGGCAGCCATTGAGGCCGGAATTATCACCCCCAGCACTAAATCACGCCTTATTGAACTTGAATCTGAAAAAGCACGCATTGAACGCGGCATTGCCCAGCAACTTATAAATGAACCAATGTTAGAAAGAGAACAAATAATATATTTTCTAACCAGCTTGCGCAACGGTAATACTACAGATAATATGTATCTGGCATTTTTGGTGGATACTTTCTTAAACTCGGTGTATCTGTATGATGATAACAAACTGGTTATGCTGCTAAATTACACTGGTGAAAACAACAAAGTAACGCTACAAATCGCACAAGACGCGATAAAATCGGATTTATCAGGTTCTGCTTTTGCGCCGCCCATTCCGACAAATGGCGCAAATTAGAACACTACAAAGGTTTACTTTACCAAAAAAGTAATTGCTGTTATTGTTCGGTTTGCCAAGTAATTTAATCCTTGCCGCTTAAATACAATCGGCAGGAATTTTGCCTTTAATAATCTTCATCTTCTCTAATAACCAGTAAATCCTCAATGGAACTACCAAACTGACAGCTTATATTATAGGCCAAAGATATAGATATATTTTTATCAGTTGTCAGTAATTCTCGTACATATCTATCAGAAATATCAATTTCTTCCGCAAATTCTTCCTGCGTTATTTCTAATTTCGCCAACTCTATGGCAAACTTTAGATGGTTTAATAGTGCCGTTTTTTTTACATTTTTCATAATCACCAACCCTTTCTACTATTAAACATAGAAGAAAGAAGCGATTTGTGACAAAAACTTCAATAGTTTTTTATCAGAAAGTTACAACTTGCTACAAAAAAAACTTATTTTTTCATCTTTAAAAACATAAAAAGCAACATTAACTCCCACAAAAGGAAGTCTATGTTGCTTTATAATGTTAAGACTCATAGCAAATTTTTTCATTATATTATAAAACAGTTTCAAAAAGAATTAAATTCACACCTAATAAAGTAAAATAACATGCTTTTAACGCATAAAACAAGCCCAGCCAAAACCTAAAAAATAAGGTTTAGCTGGGCTTATTAGTAAAATAGATTAGTTTTTGAAGCAGAATTTGAACCTGTAAATATAATATTTAATAGTAATTTTTCAAATGCAAAAACCACTTTTAACAGACGTTTTATAGTTTTGTATGAATTGCTATCAACGCATGTAGTTAAAAAGTGTGTTATCATAAATTAAATTTTTTTAACTTATAAGTTATAATAGGCTGGCAATCTTGTCTGATTATTCATTCTATCAGAAACTGCAAACTTTATCTTTTTATTTGCACAATCTATTATACATTGTCGATAAAGGGCTCATTTTCTTTGACTTCCATAACCTTTGGTTTTAAACTATTAACAATCGGCAACAAATAAAGCCACTATCGCCATAAAATATGTTGCTTTTTAGTGTTGACAAACAATAAACTTTATACAGAATTCAAGATTACCTCTTTGATATGGAGAATGATAGTTTTTTGATAACCAAAAATTGATTATTCCTCATCATTAACATCTAGGGTTGATTCCCAATAGTCATTTATTCCTTTTGCTAATGCGCCACGATATGCTGGATGTATTTCCCAAGAGTATCCGCCGTCACCTGTGTTTACATTTAACAAATATGGAGCTTCATCATAATAGACTCTAGTTATCTTATTTGACGTATCGCGTTTCCGTCCAGTAATAAATCCTATTTTATAAAGAAAGTGTGCTATTTGATGCATATCTGCGACCTGAAGTTCTTCGGACGATACTTGGAAAATTTTAATTTGTATATTTTGTTGTATATTTTTAATTTTTTTATGTAATTGAGCAGTGGTATATACATATCGTTCAACACGTTTGTTTTGAATTTCTTGTTGTGTAGGAGCCATTCGAATTAATAAATCTTGTAGTTTGGGAAGTTGTTTGCTATATTCATTTATCAAATCTTTTAGTCTTTCTTGAGAATAGTTTTCTAGTATACTAACAATACATACAGCATTTATTTTATCAAGATGCAGGTTATAGGCCTTTTCGGCAGCACTTTGACATAATTTAACCATATCACGCGGCTTGCGACGTATTAAAGAATATATAACGCGATGAGTTGGAGCGTTACGCCAACTACGAGTACTCTCATCAAAAAAAGGTTCAAAAACATAATTTAGATAAGGGGCAAGCTTATATTGCATCATATCTGAATCAGGGGAAATATTGTCATCGAATGGTATATCAAAATATGTGCAAATACGTTTTGATAATGTTTTAAGTATTTCTTGATTATTCCATTTACATTTTATAATGCAACTTTCAAATTTATCAGAAAATTCCTCATTTCTAATCATTTCATATACATCTGTGCGCAGGGCAATTCTAGCGGATAAACCGGTTATATCACTTGTCATATCGCTTAGCGAAAGTAGTAAACTTTTAATTCTAAGTATATCTGACGAGTTTCCTTTCCAGTCTAAATCAAAATCATCAAAGAATAAACGAACCGTTTGGTTTTTAATCATACGTTCAAGTATTCTGTGTTCTCCACTGGCAGCATAATTTGAATCCTCTTTTACATATTTTTCATACAATGGTTTGAGCATATTAGCAGCACGAGCAATGAAATCTTTTGATGCATATCCTAAAGAATATGCCCATTGTAATGCTTTATCGTAATCTTCTCCTAAAGCAAAGCCAACATTTGATGCTAATTTCATAATAACAAGTTTGCTTATAGATTGTTTTCAAAGAGTTTTTAGGTGATATAAATTATTTGCGTTTAAAATGTCATTATACAGTTCCGACAAATCATCTAGCCTAATCCATATTGGTACCATTTCAATTTCTTGGCAATCTAAATATGCCATTCTCAATAAGGCTGATTTTCCAGCCCCTTTTTCTCCAGTAATTATTTGCAAATCAATTGCTGACATAATATTCTCATACTGAACTGTTTTATAATAATATGAAGATAAGCGCTCTTCTCTTTCCTTTCCCGCATCTTCATGACCAAAAAGGTTCAAACGATTTTCCTTTTTGAAATTTTCATATGTTTGGTTCATTATAATTTCCTCCTGGTTTTTTCTTATGTGATATAAAGTTAAACGAAAATTGAAGATATTCAATACTTATGATACAATAGTTTCACCACACAATCCAGTACTTACCAAAAGAAACTAGCCTTAATGATAAAATTATATCACGCTCAATGTACTAAACAAAATTACAATCATTATCTAAAATAATACCATATTTAGCATTAGAAATTCAATATAAAAATTTCCTTTTCATAAACAACAAAAATAACCCTTCTAGCAAGTTTCTCTAATAGAAAGGTTTGGCACTATATATCAGGTGCTTGCTAACCGAGCACCCATTTTACGTTTTTTCAATATTTTTGTCAACCTTATTTTATCTCATGGCCACCACCGGTACCCCTGCCTTGCTATCATAGCCAATATCAATCAGACTATCTCTCAAATCCTGCAACATAACAGAGTTATGCCCTGCCTTTTCAATGGCTGTCACTTCTCTGTCCACACCATTCAACCGAATTTTAATCTTCTTCACTTCATTACCTCCAATACGTTCCCTGATGAACGCCATAGGGGCAATACTGGCCGGGTAATGATATGCACCCTTATGTACCTCCAAATGCAGGTGCTTGCCGGTCACGTTGCCAGTCACTCCCTCAACACCAAGCATAGTATTCCCGCCAACTTTCATGTCTGGCCTAACATAAATTGTTTAGCCGTAAATACTTCCGGATTGGTTGTTGCTAAACAGGCTTCACTTTCAGTAACATCAGACGGTTGTATTTTATCTGCTGCTTCTTGATACCGTTCAGCTAAATTTTCTTTTTCTATGGCCTTATCTATCTGCCCATTTTCACGCAGCCAGTCAGCCTGCTCCATTAATTTACCAGCCAGAAAATCGCGCAACGCCTCAATATCGCGCTGAATACTGCGCTCATTTACATTAAATTCCTGCGCCAGCTCACTTTTTTTGATAACCTGCCCCTCCTGCAAACGTGCATAAAGCGACAATACACGCATTGATTTAAAACTTGTTTGTTCCGACATAAAACCACCTGCTTGCAATGTTTATATATATTCATTATAACAAACAGGATAGACAAGAAAAGTCCTTTTTCCAAAAAATTAGTAAAAATTTGGCTTTTTATTAAAAAAATTAATACAACCATATTACTTCATATTATACCGTAAAAATAAACTAAAATCATCTACTTTTACTATATTTACAGCAGTTAATTATTAGAATAACCCCGGGGTGAGTAGATGGACAAAAAACGGCTCGCTGAAATTGGGAATCGCTTACGACAAAAACGAAATGAATTAGGTTTAACACGTGAAAAAACAGCAGAACTGGCAGATATTACTCCTGGTTTTTATGCACAGATAGAAATTGGCGCCTCTCAAATGTCCATTGATACATTTGTCAAAATATCGCAAACATTACATTTGCCAATGGAATATATTTTGCTCGGTACTGGCTATGAACCAGGGGACACATCAGCAGTGCAACAGCTACTAAATCAATGCAATGAACGAGAATTAAAACTTGCCGAAGAAGTACTAAAATTATTTTTAATGAAAAGATAATAAACAGCAACTAAATCACTATTTTTGTGAATTTAGTTGCTGTTTTCTTTTTATCTTCCTGCCAGCTTTTTAATGATTGCCAGCTGAATTAAAACTATTCCCAGAAACAAACCTAACGCCAGCTTATATATAAACAATGTGCCAAAACCACTATACACCACCGTTTTACCCTCAAAAAAACAAACTCCAGCTGCCCAATAGATCAAAGCCAACATAATAAAACCTCCTCTAAAATTTCCTTATGTATATTGTAACATTGGGTATAAACAAGCATTGTCCATTTACAAAAAAATAAGTGAAGCATTAATCCCCACTTATTTTTTCTGCTATTTTTCTCGAACAGCCAGATAAACGGAAACCGCCAGCATAGCTCCCTAAGCAAAGCAAGCCAGCGGTTCAGCCGCAGCAAGTAATATCGGCAATATGCATCACCACCTTTCCATCTTAGGCTTAAGCAAGGCGAACTCAGCTCTAAGTAGCTTATCATTATGCAGCATACCGTTATGCGCGAGCGCAAACGTCTTATCAGCCGAACCATAAAAAGGGGGATTATTATAATTGTGCTTGGCATTTCCTTGCGTGGTTAAATGAATGTGTTACATAACAACATTAACATCATCTGGTATGCGCCATTGCATTAAATGAGCAGCAAGCGGTCTTTTGAAGATATGCAAATGTTTGCGACTGTTATAGACAATGTCGCTGGCATCGGTGCCATGCTCCTCGCAGGCTGTTCTTTGTAACCATAGCGAGCCGCCCAACGCTCTAACTGAATACGACTGCAACTGATGAACCGCAGAAGCTACTCCCAGTGCTTCTCAAAGAAGTATAGCACTCTGGCAATCGCTTCCTCCTGCACCTCCTCAGTCGTGCCAAAGCTGTTGCGATTAACGTGAATATGTAAGCCGCAAGTGCTGGTTTGATACGAGAGATAGCCTAAACGCTGTGCCATAGTCAGAATATCCAGCCAAGGCATTGTAGCAATGTGATAATCCAGCGTCATTGGGTAACTTACCAGCTCAAAGCCCTCGTCAATGGAACCGTCGTGCTTGCAGTAAAGATGTTCGGCCTGGCGATTAACAACACTCAAAATGCTTTCGGCATTGCCCTCATCTTTACCGGCCTAGTAAATTTCCAGCTCCACACCAAAGTATTGGCTGCCTGTACAATAAAAAACCGGCTCCGGCTTGTAATAATAATCATTGATAAGCTTATCTTGGCGTTTATTATAGCAATCATCGCAATAGTAATAACCGTCCTCATAATAGGAGTTATTCTGCTCAATAATTGTATTGCAATCAACACAGCAAGCATAATGCTCATCATAGCAATCCTGACAGATAGGCCAATCGCTGCTGCTTACGTTATCCTCGCGCCAGATACGTTCACCGTAGCGGATACAGGTTGTGGTTTGTTTCTGCCAGCAATCTTCACATAATAGTTGACCGGCCAGCTCTTAGCAATCGTCATTTTCGATTTCTGCACCACAACAACCGCAAATTCTTTTTTCTTTCATTAGTATATTACCTCCATAAATTAAAATTGCCCAAAGCGCTTGGCCTTGGGCTTCATAGTGATAATATACAACTAAAACTTTTAATTCCTACAAAATAGAATTAACAGCTGATTACAGGAACACAGCAATAATTAATCTACAAAGAAGCTTGATAATTATGCTTGATTCATATGATGAACTTTTAACCATAGATGAGCTTTGCAAGGTTTTGCAAATCGGACGCAATACCGCCTATCAGCTGCTAAACCCCGGTTTCATACCCGGCTTTGCTACCAACATCTCAAAAATGATATTCCATTATGTTTTCCCCTTTACTATCGTATTTTCCGTTAAACTTAAACCCAATCTGTTGATAAAGTTTAATTGCATGAGGATTATTTTTATATACACTAAGATATACAACGTCGCTTCGGTATTCTGTATGCAATCTGTCAAGAAGTAAAAGTACCGCCTGCTTTCCGTATCCTTTTCCCTGATACTTTTTATCAATCAGCAGTCGGTCCAGCCATAGCTGCCCCGGAACTGGCTCTGGAAAATAGCCATACATGGCAAAACCTATCAATGCGTCGTTATTATAAATACCAACAGGCCGCCATAGCTCTAATTCATCTGCTTCCTGCAAGCACTCGCTCACGCTCTCAATAAAACCCGCCTGTTCCGAAAAGACAGTCAAACCCTCAATTTCCTTACGGTTTTCGTCGCTTACTAATTTAAAATGTATTTGTTTTTCTTTATTTTTACTCATGCAGTTTTCCTCCTTCTTAATTTTCATAGATAAAAAACCAAAAGTCCTTTGGATTACCATAGAACTGTAAGGTTACTTTCTCTGTTCCTCACCGAAGCGTATCCTGGCCTTCATGAAAGCCATAGTTGCAAGTGATATTACTGATTGGCCTAACCACTCGCCTTACCTTGGACACTTATGCCCATGTTCTTGACGCGCACAAACGGGAAAATGTGGCATTGATGACCGGGCTGTTTCAACAGCCGGCGGTTTGATTATTCCGCACAAAATGTGGTCAAATAACCCAACTTTCAACACATAAAACAAGCCCAGCAAAAACCAAAATCTATCGGTTTAGCTGGGCTTGTTCACAAAATAAATTGGTTGCGGAGGCAGGACTTGAACCTACGGCCTTCGGGTTATGAGCCCGACGAGCTACCAACTGCTCCACTCCGCGTCAACAATAATTGAGTACTTTAATAGTATATTACATCAGGCAAAAAATGTCAACACAATTTGCCCGACAAATTACTACAAATTTTTTAGGTCTGACGCCCTACCACACGACGTCAGACCCTTTTGATAATCTAAATCACACAAACTCACACAATTTTAGGCTTTTTTAAGCACTTTTATAATTATTCCAAATTTAATTTATTTTTCATAATCCAGTTGGTGGCGATAAACATAATAAACAAAACTACCATATAAAATGCTATTGTTCCCAACATCAGAGTATGAATACCAACAATTTGCTGGTGCATAAAGCCGTTAAAAATGGCATCAATCGTATCCAAAAGCCAATCCCAGCTAACAATTGCTCGCCCAAGCAAATGCCCCAGCATATAGCAGACAATTTGCAAACCAATATAAGCGCCCACTGAGCAAGCAATTTTTCGATTGTTTGCCATATGGCCAATACTCAGGGCCAGATAAACCTCAATAATGCTAGTGCCCAGCATCAACAACACAACCGCCAGACATTCCAGCGCAAACAATGGCCAATGTATACCAAAAGCGATATTCAAATCGTGAATTAAATCAAACAGACCGCTCCAGAACATTTGCCAGGCATGCCAGTCCATATTCATCAGCATAACGGAAAACGCCGCCATAAACAGACTGGCCACCGACCAGATTACAGCGCAAATCAGCTTGGAGGCAATATTTTGCGCGGAACTTACTGGCAGCGTATGCATCAAATAGCCCTCGTCACGCAGCAGATTTTTGTAAAAACGCTGCACCAGCAAAACCACCGTAATAATGCAGACCGCGCTGACCACACAACTATAAGCAAAAATCAGCAAGGTCATAAAGAAATCGCCCAGATTACCGGAATTGTTAAAACTGAAACTAAATCCGTCGCCCACATTCAGCAGCAACGCCAGCACCAGCAGCGCCCCATAGATTGGCAGCAGCGTGCGCCCGGTAAACTTAAATTCATATTTCAAAAGTTTAATTAGCATCTAAACACCTCCCGGAAAAGTGCGTCCACGCTCATCTTGTTTTCAAAGCGAATATCATCAACCGATTTATGCAGCAGAACCTGCCCGTCCTTAATAAAAATAGCTTCGTCCAAAACCTGCTCAATATCCGTAATTAAATGCGTGGAAATAAGCACGCTGGCCTCTGGATTATAATTATTAATAATCGTACGCAGAATATAATCACGCGCGGCCGGGTCAACACCGGCAATCGGCTCGTCAAGGCAATACAAACGCGCCGCCCGGCTCATCACCAGAATAAGCTGCACCTTTTCCTTATTACCTTTAGAAAGTGTTTTCAGACGCGCATTGCTGTCAATATTCAAACTATTCAGCATCTCATCAGCGCGCGTTGTATCAAAATCTGCATAAAAATCAGCAAAAAAGCGCAGTGCATCACGTACACGCCAGGTATCATTCAAATAAGTTCTCTCTGGCAGAAAAGAAACAATTTTTTTACTTTCAATGCCCGGCGCCTGGCCGTCAATCAGCAGACTGCCAGCAGTTGGCGTCAGCAAACCATTAATCAATTTAAGCAGCGTGGTCTTGCCGCTGCCGTTCGGCCCCAGCAAGCCAATAATTTTGCCGGACGGCAGTTTCAGGTCAACGCCGTTCAGCGCCTGCTTATGCCCGTATGACTTGCGCAGCCCAGAACATTCCAAAATATAACTTTCCACTATTACTCACCCTCTTATCACATCTTTTTCAGCACTTCAATCTACTGGTTTATCAATAACTTTATTATTTTGCAGATACTCCAGCAGCAAATCAACCGCCTGCTGAGAATTAGAGCCCAGCTTTTGCATATGCTCAATATAATTGGCCATTTCCTGTTGCGCGCTTTGATAACGCAAATTTTTCAGCAACAGCGTATTATCCGTAATAAAGCGCCCACTGGTGCGCTGGCTGTATACCAAACCCAGGCGTTCCAACTCCGCCAGCGCTTTCTGCATGGTGTTGGGATTTACCGAAGCTTCTGCCGCCAGTTCTCGCACAGAAAGCAGTCGCTCGCCCGGCGGATATTCGCCGTTAATAATCTTCAGCTTGATATTTTCCACTATCTGCAAATATAGCGGTTTATCCAGGTCAAAACTCCAGGCCATTATTTTCCCCCTTTTCATAAATATTATTGCGTTTAGACACGAACTGTATAATTGTATTAATCGACTAATACAATTATACAGTTGAACACAAAATTTGTCAAGCCCTTTTTTCATAGTTTACCACAAACTTTTTTTATCAGAGATATTTTACTGAAATTTTATTAGGGATAATTTTTTCATCTTAAAGATATTTTACTGAAATTTTATTAGGGATAATTTTTTCATCTTAAAGATATTTTACTTAAATTTTATCGCGGATAAAATTTTCCGCTTAGAGATATTTTACAAGAATTTTACAAGAATTTGAGCGCGGATTTTACTTTAGGCAATTAAAATAGAGATAACTTATTGATAAATGGAGAGTTAATATGAGTTTTTTTGATTGGTTAAACATGTTTGGCGGCCTGGCTTTCTTCCTTTACGGCATGAGCGTTATGGGCGAGGGACTGGAAAAGCAGTCTGGCGGCAGTTTAACAACCCTTTTAGGTAAAATGACCTCTAACCCGATTAAGGGCGTGGCTTTGGGCGCCGCCGTAACAGCGGTTATTCAATCTTCGTCTGCCACCACCGTTATGGTCGTTGGTTTTGTAAACTCCGGTATTATGCAGCTGCGTCAGGCGTTAAGCATTATTATGGGCGCCAACGTCGGCACCACCATTACCGCCTGGTTTTTAAGTCTGGTTGGCATTGAGAGCGATAACTTCTTTATTAATATGCTGAAGCCCTCCTCTTTCTCGCCGATTATCGCTTTAATTGGTATCTGTCTGCTGATGTTCAGCAAAAGCGCTCGCAAAAAGGACGTTGGCAGTATCTTTCTGGGCTTTGCCCTGTTGATGTATGGCATGCTTATCATGTCCAATGCCGCCGCACCGCTGGCCGATATGCCAGAATTTGCCAATCTGCTGGTATTGTTCCAAAATCCGCTGCTTGGTTTGCTGATGGGTCTGTTGATGACCGCCGTTCTGCAAAGTTCCGCCGCTTCCGTTGGTATTTTGCAGGCCGTCACCATTTCCGGTCTGGTCACATACAGCGCGGCCGTGCCGATTATTCTGGGTCAGAACATCGGCACCTGCGTAACCGCCATGCTTTCTTCAATCGGCACCAGTAAAAACGCTCGCCGCGCCGCTTTGGGTCACCTTTATTTCAACATCATCGGCGCTATAATTTTTCTGACCGGCTTCTACGGACTGCATGCAATAATCAATTTCAGCTTCTTTGATGAACCAGTGGCCGCCTGGGACGTGGCCGTACTGCACAGCTTATTTAACGTCACCTGCACGCTGGTGCTGCTGCCTTTCACCAAACAGCTGGAACGTCTGGTTTGCTTCTCTATCAAAGATAAAGAAGCGCAAACTGGCTCCAGCCTGCCGGAAATTCTGGACGAACGCCTGCTGGTAACCCCTGGCGTGGCTATCGACGCCGCTGACAAGGCAACTCTGGAAATGGGTATTCTTGGCCGGGAAAATTTGGATTTGGCCTTTGGCGTTATGCAAAAATATGATATTAAAAAAGCTAATATAATGGAAGAAAACGAGGACCGAATTGACAGTTATGAGGACAAGCTGGGAACTTATCTAATCCGCCTTTCAGAGCGCAGTCTGGCGCAGCAGGACAACCGCCAGATTTCCAAGCTGCTGCATACTATTACCGATTTTGAGCGTATTGGTGACCATACCTGCAACCTGCTCAATTCCGCAACCGAACTATATGAAAAGAAAATCAGCTTTTCTGAGCCGGCCATGCAGGATTTAAAGGTTCTGCATACCGCAATCGAGGAAATTATGGATTTAACCCTGAACTGCTTTGCCACGGAGGAATTGGCCGACGCAATCAGAGTTGAGCCGCTGGAGGAAGTCATTGACGAACTTTGCAATGATGTTAAAAACCGGCATATTGAGCGTATGCAAAAAGGGCTTTGTTCCCTGGAAAAAGGCTTTGTTTTCCAGGACGTTTTAACCAATCTGGAGCGTATCTCTGACCACTGCTCCAACGTGGCCGCCTGTATTATTGAATTGCAACATGACAGTTTTGATACGCATAAATATCTGAATAACCTGCGCAACAACGGCAACCAGTCCTATAATAATCTGCGCCGCTTTTACCGCGAGGCTTATCAGCTTAACAAGTTGCCGGAACACTAATAAAATAAGCAAGGAGCCGCCATTTTGGGATAAATGACGGCTCGTTTTTTGTTAATAACCAAAATATTTACTAAAACCACTGGACTCTAAAATTGTATCCAATACCTCAAAGGAATGTTTGTGAATATAATCCAGCTGCTGCATGCAAACCTCCATGGCGCTGGCCGGTTCGGCGATTTCCGGTTCTTCCACTTCCAATAAATTATAAAGCAGATGCAGTGTATTATTGACTGCCCATATTTGGCGAAAATAATCTATTAATTCATATACCGCCGCTCTTATTTTCTCCTGGTCTTCGGGAGTTATGATATCAAAATCTTGCAGAGTTTCAATTATTTCTTTTTCGTTTTCAATTATATTCTCATTTATATTTTGATTTATGTTTTTATTTACGTTATCCATTATACTTTTCTCCTTAAATTCTCTTAAAATTTAATATTGATTTCCTCCCCCAAGAATGGTATAATAGATTTACCATTCTCGGGGAGGTTTTTCCCCGGGAGGGGGTTTATTAAGACAATCGGTTGGCTTGTTGGGCTGTTTTGGACCGGTTGTCTTTTTTTATTTGCCCAGTTCTTCGTCCACCTTTTCATTAAACCATTGGACTTTGTTCTTACCCATTTCTTTCAATTTGTTTTCCAATGCTTCTACTTTCTCGCGTTCAGCAAGAACAGAAAAGGTTTTCCTCGCCTTACGACGTTCCCGAAAATACTCGGCACGATTTTTTTGCGCCACTTTAACACCTCCTTTACGTTGCGCACCACAATAATTATAGCGCTGGGCGCGCTACATGTCAATACTAATTTAAAAATTGGATTGCACTTTTTTTACTCATATGGTATAATTAGCGTGGAGGATTTTTGTTATGCTTTATATTGTGGAAGATGATGTGAATATCCGCCAGATGGAAAGCTATGCCCTGAAAAACAGCGGCTTTGAAGTGGCGGAGTTTGCGGACGCAGCCGGGTTCTGGCAGGCCTGCGACCAGCAGCTGCCGGAGCTGCTGCTTTTAGACATCATGCTGCCCGGTGAGGACGGCTACACACTTTTGCAGAAACTGCGCAGTCAACAGCGCACCAAAGATATTCCCGTAATTATAGTAACCGCCAAAAGCACCGAAATCGACGCGGTGCGTGGGCTGGAAAACGGCGCTGATGATTACATCACCAAACCCTTTGGCATAATCGAACTGGTGGCCCGGGTTAAGGTGGTTTTGCGCCGCGCGCATAAGCCGCAGAACTCGCTGCTGCAAACCGGCCAGATACTGCTGGACGACGAAAAACGCCAGGTTCTGGTGGACGGCCAAACTTGCAGCCTGACATTCAAAGAATATGAACTCTTAAAGCTGCTGCTGCTGAATACCGGCATCGTTTTAAGCCGGGAACGTATCATGGACAAGGTTTGGGGCACCGACTTTGAGGGTGAGAGCCGCACGGTGGATATGCATATTAAAACCCTGCGCCAGAAGCTGGGCGAAAGCGGCAGTTGTATTAAAACCGTGCGCAACGTGGGCTACAAGATAGAATGATTGCCAAATCGTTCTATCGCAGTCCAATCGCCGGGCAAGATTGAATAAGGAGGCGCTTTATGGGACGCAGACTGCGCCAGCTTTTTGTTGTAAACGGCCTTTTGCTGGCCGGCTTGGCCATTATTCTGCTGGCTATCGGCCAACACATGGCGGAACACTCCGCGCTGGATCTGGCCGCGCTGTTCATACTCTGGTTGGCCCTGCTGTTCTGGCTGGCCTGGCGTTTGGCCGATTTGGTTTTACACCCCCTTTTGGAGTTTGCCGCCCAGCCGCCGGAAAAATGGAACATTCAGGCGCCCTATCCGGAATTGCTGCCCTTTATCACAGCTTTGCAGCAGCGTCAGGTGCAGAAAGAAGAAAATATTCGCCAGCGCCAGGAATTTTCCGCCAATGTTTCGCATGAATTGAAAACACCGCTGACCTCAATATCCGGTTATGCGGAGATGATTGAAACCGGCATGGCGCAGCAGGAGGATATCAAGGAATTTGCCGGCAAAATTCATGCTGAAGCCGGCCGTCTGATTGATTTAATCCGGGATATTTTAAAGCTGTCCGAGTTGGACGAACCACAGGCCGCCGCCGAGTTGGACTGGCTGGATTTACTGCCGATTGCGCAGGATACCGCCGGGCTGCTGGCCTTTAACGCACAGCGCGCCGGCATTGATTTGCGCGTCAGCGGCTGTTATAGTCAGGTTTTTGCGCAACGGGATTTATTGGAAGAATTAATCTATAACCTCTGCGATAACGCTATCCGCTATAATCACCGCGGCGGCTGGGTGCGCGTGGCGGTGGAGGATAAGGAAAACGAGGTTGTGCTGACCGTCAGCGATAACGGCATCGGCATACCGCTGGAGCATCAGGAGCGTATTTTTGAGCGCTTTTACCGGGCGGACAAAAGCCGCAGCAAAGCCAGCGGCGGCACCGGCCTGGGGCTGGCTATCGTTAAACACATCGTTTTGCAGCTGGACGCCAGACTGAACCTGCAAAGCGAGGTTGGCCGGGGTACGGCTATCAGCATTTATTTTAAGAGTAAACCAGACACTGCCAAATAATGCCAGCTAAATATTAAGTTGATTTTACGGCACAGGCAGGAAAAAAAATATAATTATCGAATACATTAGCGAATATATTACTAACAGACCATTAATATCGGTTTGTCGAAAGTATGAAGCTAAGATGTTTAGGGAGAGAGTCCGTGAACCATATTATAATTGAAGGCGGCCACCGCCTTAGCGGAACCGTGCATATCAGCGGCGCTAAAAATGCAGTTCTGCCGCTGATTGCCGCAGCTTTGCTGCCAGACGGAGTTTCAGAAATTGAGGAAACGCCCTGGCTGACTGACGTCTGCTATATGTGTGACGTGCTTAACTATTTAGGCGCCCAAACTCATTATGAGAACGGCACCCTGCAAATAAATTCCACCGGCCTGACCGATTGCACCGCCCCTTTTGAGGAGGTGCAGAAGATGCGCGCCTCTTTTTTGGTAATGGGGCCGCTGTTGGCGCGGCTTGGCGCGGCCAGAATTCCGCTGCCCGGCGGCTGCGCTATTGGCGCGCGGCCGATTGATTTGCACTTGAAAGGCTTTGAGGCCATGGGCGCACGCGTCACAATCGGTCAGCGTTATATTGAAGCGCAGGTTAACCATTTGCATGGCGCGCGTATCTATCTGGATTTTCCCAGCGTGGGCGCTACGGAAAACATCATGATGGCGGCCTCGCTGGCCGAGGGCACGACGATTATTGAAAACGCCGCCAAGGAGCCGGAAATTGTCGATTTGGCTAACTTTCTGGGCGCTATGGGTGCGCGTATTAAAGGCGCCGGCACTGACGTTGTGCGGATTGTGGGCGTTGGTTCCCTGCACCCGGCGCGTCACACCACCATACCAGACCGCATTGAAGCCGGTAGTTTTATGTTGATGGCCGCCATTACCGGCAGTGAATTGTTTTTGGAAAATGTAATTACCAGCCATTTACAGCCGATGATTGCCAAAATGAATGACGCCGGCGTGCGCATTATTGATGAAATCGACGGTCTGCGCGTTCTGCCCTCCGGTCCTATTATGCCGGTGGAGATTAAAACCCTGCCCTATCCCGGCTTTCCCACGGATATGCAGGCGCAATTTATGGCCTATCTGGCTTTGGCCGCCGGCAGCAGCACAATCAGAGAAACGGTTTTTGAAAACCGCTTTATGCACGTGGCTGAACTGGCCAAAATGGGCGCAGATATTACCGTTAAGGGTCATACAGCGCTGATTAAGGGCGTGCCGATGCTCAAAGGCGCTTATGTTGAAGCCACGGACTTGCGTGCCGGCGCAGCCATGATTGTGGCGGCATTGGCGGCCGAGGGCGAAACGGTTATCGGTCAGGTTGACCATATTTATCGCGGTTATGAAAATATTGTCGGCAAGCTTATTGATGTTGGCGCTAAAATCCGTGAGGAATAATATATTAATTTTGGCTTAAATTTGAAAGGAGTATAAATGAGTTTACTGGAATTTCTCAAAGTAATATGTTTAGGCGTGGTGGAAGGCATTACGGAATGGCTGCCGATTTCCAGCACCGGACATTTGATTTTGTTTGATACCCTGCTGCATCTGGACGTTAGCGAAGAATTTTGGAATATGTTCATGGTGGTTATTCAGCTGGGCGCCATTTTATCCGTTGTTTATCTTTATTTCGACAAGCTGAATTTGTTTTCGGCACGCAAAACTTTTTCTGAAAAGCGCGCTTCTGCGGTGCTTTGGGCCAAGGTTATTGTGGCCTGTGTGCCAGCCGGCGTTCTGGGTATTCTGTTCGATGACTGGATGGACGAACACCTGCGCGGCTATAATGTGGTGGCCTGGGCGCTGATTATTTATGGTATTTTCTTTATTTTGCTGGAAAAATATAACGCCCATCGCAACCGGGAATTCAGAATTCAGGAATTATCTGAAATTTCTTATATGCTGGCCTTTGGCATTGGCTGTTTTCAGGTGCTGTCCCTGGTGCCGGGTACCTCGCGCAGTGGCGCAACCATTTTGGGCGCGATGATTTTAGGCGTTAACCGCCGCGACGCCGCAGAATTTTCTTTCTTCCTGGCTATTCCGGTAATGTTTGGCGCCAGCTTCTTAAAACTGATTAAATTTGGTTTGAGCTTTACCACCAATGAAATTTTAATTCTTTTAACCGGCATGCTGGTTTCTTTTGTGGTGGCGGTTTTGGCTATTAAATTCCTGATGGCCTACATAAAGGAACACGATTTTCAGGTTTTCGGCTGGTATCGCATCGTACTTGGCATTGTTGTGTTAATTGCCGGGTTTATGGGACTGATTACCGCCTAAGGCTTAAATAAAAATATGGAGATAAATTTATGGATATTGTTTTGGAAAATAATACCGTGAACACTTTGGGGCGGCAGGCCAAGGCCGCCTCGCTTGTTTTAGCGGCAGCGCCCTCGGAACAGAAAAATCAGGCGCTGCACCAAATGGCGGCAGCGCTGTTGGATAACGAGGCCGCTATTTTGAGCGCCAACCAGCTGGATTTACAAAGCGCCCAGCGTATGGGCATGTCGCCGGCTTTTATGGATAGATTAAAGCTGGACGATAAACGGCTGCGCGAGATGGCCGGCGGACTTTTGGCGCTTTGTGAACTGCCCGACCCCGTTGGTCAGGAAATGGCGCGCTGGCAGGCCAGCGCCGGCATTGAAATTGTGCAGAAACGCGTGCCGCTGGGCGTTATTGGCCTGATTTATGAAGCACGCCCCAACGTCACCTCCGACGCGGCCGGTATCTGCCTGAAAACCGGCAATGCGGTGCTGCTGCGCGGCGGCAGTGACGCGCTGCAATCCAATCAGGCAATCACGCAGGCGCTGCGCCAGGGCGTGCAGGCGACAGGTTTGCCGGCAGACGCGGTACAGCTTTTAACCGATACATCACGCGAGGCCGCCAAAGCCATGATGCAGCTGAACCAATACATAGACGTGCTTATTCCGCGCGGCGGCGCTGGCTTAATCCAAAGCGTTTTGCAGCAGGCCACTGTGCCGGTGATTGAAACAGGTTCCGGCAACTGCCATATTTATGTTGAAGCCTCCGCCCAGCCGCAAATGGCCATAGATATTATTCTGAACGCCAAGGTGCAGCGGCCGGCAGTTTGCAACGCTGCTGAAACATTGCTGATTGACGCGGCCTGCGCGCCGCAGCTTTTGCCGCAGATTGCCGCCGCCCTACAAAAGGCCGGTGTAGAAATACGCGGCTGCCAGCGTACTCAGAAAATCATTAAGGACTGCGTGCCGGCCACAGACAAAGATTGGAGCACGGAATACGGCGCTTTAACGCTGGCCTGCCGGGTAGTGGAGAATTATCAGGAAGCGGTTGCGCATATCAATACCTATAACACGCGCCATTCTGAAGCGATTATCACCGAAAATCCGGAGGCTGCTGCATATTTTCAGCAGCATGTAGACGCTTCTGCGGTTTATGTTAATGCATCGACACGTTTTACGGACGGTTTTCAGTTCGGTTTTGGCGCAGAAATTGGTATCAGCACCCAAAAGCTGCATGCACGCGGCCCGATGGGCTTGCTGGCCATGACTTCTTACAAATATTTAATCAACGGCACTGGTCAAATCAGAAATTGATTATTGGAACCAGGCGACATTATATTAATAAAATAGATGTGTATAATTTGTGTTTAAAGGGGTTTTTATATGGGTGATTTAATTTTAGGCATAATTTTGCTGATTGCCCTGTTGGACGGTTGGCGACGCGGTATTATCAAGATTTTAGGCTCATACGGCGGCATTATTGTGGGTGTTTTTCTGGCCAGACGGCTTACTCCCCTGCTTCTACCCATGCTGTTGCCACAGCTGGAGAAACATTTAGGTCAGACAACGGGCATTTCGCCAGATAGCGTTCTGCTGGCGGAATGGTTTTTTACCGACTCCGCGCTGGGGCGGCTGCTGGAACTTGTTATCTTTATCGTACTGACCTCGGCCATTACCTGGCTGGTGCGCTTTGCTACTGGTGCATTCGGCTCCGTGATTAATTTCACGCCGCTGATTGGCCATGTCAGCCGCAGCCTGGGTGCATGTTTGCAGCTGCTTATCTACATCATGTTGCTCTATCTTATTTATGTCTGGATTTTGCCCTGGCTTATCAGTCTTTTGCCAGATTTGGCTGTGGTTAATACTATTTTTACATCTTCCAAACTGGTTTTACAATTTATTCTGGAAA
>CANSKT010000030.1 GCA_947647555.1 uncultured Peptococcaceae bacterium
TTGATTTTGTTGCCTATTATCTGGCCTTTCTTCCCGAACGCATAAGGACTGCGCCAGGTTCACTTACTAATAAAAAAAGAGTGGCTTATAGCCACTCTTTTTTTTCGCGATTTTTAATTTGCCAGATTTTAAAAAATATGATATAATAAATAATTTATAACAAAAAAATTAAGTAATAGCAGAAAAGTTGTCGATAATAGTATAAATTACCATAAAATTGACGATTATGTACTCGAATTTACAAGAAAGTTATTGAAAATTGTCAAAAGCAAGAGAAAAACTGCGGTACTGTTCTTGATTACTGGTATGTTGACTCAGTTCATGTCCAACACCGCCGCTGCTGCACTGCTCTGCCCGATTGGTTTGTCTATTGCTGAGTCTTTGGGCGCCAGCCCGACGGCGGTAGTACTGGCTATTGGTTTCTCTGCATCTGCCGCATACATGACCCCTGTTGCAGCACCTCCGAACACCATGATTTATGGTCCTGGTGGTGTATATAATACCATACTTAGGCTCCATTGCCTCGTAATTGCCTTGCAAAAGCTAAAAATGGGACGATTTGGGCGCTATTTTAGCTTCTGAAAGCCCTGCTATGCTATAAACATGATAAACATAAGGTATATATAGGAAACTCTGTAAATGAGTCTATAAAACACCGGATTTTCAGCTGAAAATTGCCAGCAGTAAGGGGAAAGCTGCGGTACTGTTCGTGATTACTGGTCTGTTGACTCAGTTCATGTCCAACACCGCCGCTGCTGCACTGCTCTGCCCGATTGGTTTGTCTATTGCTGAGTCTTTGGGCGCCAGCCCGACGGCGGTAGTACTGGCTATTGGTTTCTCTGCATCTGCCGCATACATGACCCCTGTTGCAACACCTCCGAACACCATGATTTATGGTCCTGGCGGTTTGCAGTTCATGGACTATGTAAAAGTAGGTACACCTTTGTTTATAATTGTAATGATTATGGCATTGATTTTGTTGCCTATTATCTGGCCTTTCTTCCCGAACGCATAAGGACTGCGCCGGGCGCGCTTACTAACTATATTTTAGATAAAAATGCTGTAAAATATATGAATAAACTATTATATATTGTCATTCTATGAGTAATTTTTGGTTTGATACAACCAAAAAAGCTTAATATTTACAGCAAAATCTTTCACTGGAACAGCTTGAACAGTAGACAATTTAAATAATTTGGTGTAAAATATAAGTATAGTTGATTTATATGTTTAAACAAATCTTGTGTAAATAATTCAGTGTGTATTTTTTGGCAATTTTGTAAGCCTGCCAACCGCCTATTGCAGGCGGTAGACCAATCAGCTTACCTGTCTTAGAAAGATTTGGAGGTAAAAGCTGTGATTAAAGATTATGTTGCTCCGGCTGCTGCGTTGCGTAAATTAAAATCCGCATATAATCAGCAGCAAAATGTCTATATTTATGGCGTAAGCGGCTACGGAAAAACTGAACTTGTACAGCAGTTTATGAATAATCGTAAACATAAATATTACAGTTTTTCTGATGTTTCTGCTATGCCGGAAATGTTATCGGATACTTCCGAGCGTTTAACAGTGGTTTTGGACGATATACAGCTGTTAACCAGCGATTTAATGCGCGAAAAGGTTTTAAATCTTTGTCGCAAAGAAAATATCTGGGTAATATTGATAAGCCGCAGTCCCCTGCCGCATTGGCTGCGCGCCAGTTATGTCAACCAGGGCTTTATGATTATCCAGGAGGAGGATTTGCACCTGCGCGGTGTGGAAATGGCCGCTTACCTGCAAAGCCAGCAGCTGGAACTCTCTGCGGCAGAACTATTGCATTTGGAGGGCGTCACCGAGGGCAATGCTTATGCCCTGCGCTATGCGGTTTTGCTCCTCAAACAGGGGCAAAAGATTGGCCCGGAATTATATCAGCAGGTTTGGGACGCTTTTGCCGACTATTTGGAAAAACATGTATTCCTCAGCTGGGACAGCAACCTGCTGGATTTTTTTATGCAGCTATGTGTGGTTTCAGAGTTTGATTTGGAACTGGCCAAGATAATCTCTGGCAACAGCCGCGCCGCCGCTCTTTTGGACCGCGCCAAAGAGGTTGATAATCTGCTGCACCAGAAACGCGATATTTATCGCTTCTCGCCAATCGCCTTGCAGGCCTTGCGTAATCGCGCTATCAAGGTTTTCGGCTCAGAGCGCCTGAAAGATTATAGTTGTCATGCCGCGCTATATTATGAAATGCATGAACAATTTTTGCCGGCCTTAAAATTATTTAGTTCCTGCAAAAAGACGGAGCAAATCCGCAACCTGTTAATTCGTAATGCCAGTTTAACGCCCGGTAATGGCTATTATTTTGAAATGCGCCATTTTTATCTGCGTCTTTCGGACGAGGAAATTGCCTCCAGTATTGTACTGATGGCTGGTATGAGCATGCTTTATTCACTGTTGATGCAGCCGGATAAAAGCGAATATTGGTATAATCGGCTGCAAGAGTTCGCCGACAGCGCCATAAACGGCCAAAAGCGCGAGGCCATGAGCCGCCTTGCTTATTTGGACGTTTGCCTGCCGCACCGGGGCAGTAAAAATCTGCTGGAGATATTTGAAAATCTGCAACCGCTTTTGGAAAAAGATATTACCCTGCCGGATATTTCTTTAACCGACAATCTGCCCAGTGTGATTAGTGGAGCCAAAGACCTCTGCTGGCTATCCAAACAGGAACCGGAACAGATTGAAATGGTAATGCCATTAATCGAGCGAATTATGGGTATCAACGGCAGAGGCGTATTAAACGCCGCGCTTGGTGAAAATATTTATGAGCAGGGCGGCGATACCTATGAAATACTGCGTTTGTTAAGCCGCTCCCGTTTGGAAAGCGACCTCGGTGACAGTTTGATGTTGTCCTTTGTCAGCATTGGTCTGCGCGTGCGCCTGAACCTGCTGCATGGCGATGTGCAGGCGGCTAAAGATATTTTGCGGCCCTTTATGGAACAGGTCAAGGAGCAAGAAAAAACGCATTTGCTGCCTAATATTCGGGCGCTGTTTTGTCGCATAGCCCTTTATGAGGGCGACAAAGCCACCATTATCCACTGGCTGACCCAGGCGCCCACCGAGAGCAAGGAATTTAATACGCTGGAGCGTTATCGCTATTTGACAAAAGTGCGCTGCTACATATCTTGCGGCGATTATTTGCAAGCGCAGGCCTTGCTGGAAAAGCTGCGCTATTATGCCGAGCAGTATTATCGGCCATATATCCGCATGGAAGTTGGGCTTCTTTCTGCGATTATCAAGGAGCGCCTGAACGGTAATTGGCTGGACGAGTTGCTGCCGGTACTGCGTCAGGCCAGCAATTTAGGTTATATTCGTCTGATTAGCGAAGAGGGCGCGGCGATTAATTCGCTGCTGCAAATGGCGCGCAAGGAATGCAGCAACGACCCCCAGATTGACCAGGATTGGCTGCGCCGGCTGCTGACGGAAACGGCCGGTATGGCGGTGCGATATCCGGTTTATCTCAAAAAGCAGCTGGCTGAGGTTCCGGATTTCAGTCAGACCGCGCTGACCATTCTGCGCTTGCAGGCGGACGGTCTTTCTGTCAACAAAATTGCTGAACAGCTGAATATGAAAGCGGTTACGGTGAAATATCATACGCGCGAGAATTATCGCAAACTTGGCGTTTCCGGCAAAACTGACGCGGTTTTGGCCGCGAGAAATTTAGGAATTTTATAAAAGACTACATAATTATATACAATTTTTGATAACCTAATCTTTGCAGTACCTGAGCAGCCAACCGACTACGGCTGCCGGTACTGCAATAAAGCAGCAGGCTGCGCCCACGCCCGGCCATACCGGTTACGCCGGCAATCTGGTTTGCTATACGCTCCACCGGCAGGGATATACTGCCGGCAATATGTCCGGCCTGATATTCTTCTGCGGTGCGAACATCTAAAAACAGCGCGCCGCCGGCCTGCATTTCCTGCGCCTGCACCAAAGTTATATTTTTTGTCATAATATTTATCCCCTTTTTTCATTTTTTATCATATTATATGCAAAAAAGTCTTGACAGGCTGATAATTTCTTGATATAATATTATTCAGCGTTTGGCGCTTAATATAAATCGGCCGATAATGACGGATAAGATTGAAAGATGCGTATTTCAGCCGATAACAGGCTTGTGCTTTTATTAAAAACATGCCGGAGTAGCTCAATTGGCAGAGCAACTGATTTGTAATCAGTAGGTTGCGGGTTCAAGTCCCATCTCCGGCTCCATTAAAAAGTTTATATTAAAACTTAATATAATATCATGGAGGGGTTCCCGAGTGGCCAAAGGGGGCAGACTGTAAATCTGTTGTCTACGACTTCGATGGTTCGAATCCATCTCCCTCCACCATAAAAAGAACTCTGAACCGCCTAGGTTCGGAGTTCTTTTTTATATGATATAAACAATAATACTTTTAGCCGCATAAAGCCATGAGCAGCGTGCCAGTTAATATTAAAGCCAGACCAATCATGGCCTTGCGCTGAAGCTTTTCCTTAAACACAATATAAGAAAAAATAATCGTTACTATTATACTAAGTTTATCAATCGGCACGACAACGCTAACAATACCGTTTTGAACGGCATAATAATAACAAAGCCATGAGGCTCCGGTGGCCAGGCCTGACAAACCAATAAAAAATAACTCGTTAATTTTTATCTTTTTTACAAGGGATTGTTTATGTTTTTTGAAAACAATTAACCAGGCCATCAACAAAACAACCGACGTCCGTATGGCTGTACCCAAATTTGACTCAACATCATCTATCCCAATTTTGGCTAAAATTGTGGTAAGCGCAGCGAAAACAGCCGAAAATAACGCGTAAATTAACCAGCCACGTTTGGCGCTTAAATGTTTTGCAGGAACCTTATCAAGCATAAGCAAAGTACCCATGGCCAACATTACCGTAGCCAAAAGCTTAAATGATAAATTATCAGTTTCCTGAAAAAATATTATCGCCAAAATTATTGTTAAAACTGTACTTAGTTTGTCAACCGCCACAACCTGATTTACATTTCCTAAAGACAGGGCCTTAAAATAACACAACCATGAGACTCCAGTGGCCAGACCCGACAAAATCAGAAAAATAATCGTCTGCAAGGAAATATCTCTAATTGTGGAAGCTGAACCAACTATCAACACCATAAGCCAGGCAAAAATCAGCACCACAATAGTTCTCAGCGCCGTTGCCAAATCAGAATCTGTATTTTTAATAGCACATTTAGCAAATATAGAGGTTAAGCCTGCAAAAAAAGCCGAACCAAGAGCCATTAAAAGCCACATTTTTTCTTTTCCTTACTAAATCTATCTATTCAAAAACAAACATTTTTCAGCCTGATACGCCAGAACCCTCAGTATCCGCTGAGTTTTCCGGGTCTTCAGCGCTGGCCGGCGGATTATCTGAATTATCCTGCACAACCTCGCCATTCAAAACAGAGAGCAGACCGGCCTCCGGATTAACATCGCTACGCATAATCAGGGCAACGCCAATCGGGTCAGAATATCCACCTTTCAGCTCATAATTTATATCATCGGTTATCTCAGTCAATAATTCAAGCAAATCTTTCCACTCAATAAAGCTGTCTCCCTGCTGATTAAAGGGAATTCGTTCGCCGTTCTGTAAAGCCGCCGTAGTGCCGGGCAATGCCGTCAGATAAATGGTTATCAGCTTGTTTTCCACATCAAGCTGATATGTCGGCTGAAAATCCCTCAAATTATTTTGCAGATAATTCATATTGTATTCTACATAATAATTGAGCTGTTCCTCCTGTGAAGTAGTGACATGCTTAAACTCCGCCTCTTTAGCCGCTTCATAGTCATAAGGCAACATGATGTTGCCATAATAAACGGCATAATCAGTAAAAGCATAAGCCTCATTAGCATAAACAAAAACACTTCTGGTATCGTTGAAGAACGGCGGCAAAGCGCCAATGTCTTCACCGCGAAAATAACGATATGTTTTATCCGGCTTGTCATAATGCTGGCGCAGGTACTGCTCCGTGAATGCGTCCTCCTGACCGGTGCGTCGCACCCGGCCGCTGACAGTACGAACCGCGAAATCACCATAAGTTGTTCCCTTTATGTTGTGAGTGTCATAATAACCGCCCTGGCCATTGCGAAAGACAGCTGGTTCGCCGTTGGCCTGCAATGCGGCCAGCAATTCGTCATGAGGCATAATTTTGTTAATATCCAGATACATCTGGTTAACCGGCACTTCGTTCATCGCCGTTGCATATCCGCTTTTGATTTCACTTACAATAGTTTCTGGCACCTTAACCGGAGCAGCGCTGGCTATATGTTCAACATCCTCAATATAACTGGACAAGCTATCTTTATTTTCGGCCATTTGCTGCTTAACTTCCTGCCATCTGGCGTTATAATAAGCCTCAATTTCCTCATTTTGCAGCATTTCCTTGCGACCAGTATAATAGTTCAGGCCGTCAAATGGCATCAAATCTTGATAAACGTTCTTAACCGTGATGTAACTGCTATCGCTGTTAACAACCTCCAGCGCCTGAGCCGTCAAAGAGTCAATACAGGTCTTAACCTGAGGGTTCTCATAATCCAGATATTCCAGCACCGCCGCCACGCTATATACTTTACCAATGCCGTCGACATCAAACTCGCCTGTTTTGCTGCAAATATCCATCAAAGCCGCTTCAATAGCGTTGGCCAGCTTTTTGTTGTCTTTAACATCATTAAAATAACCGTTCGTACCCCAAATATAATTGTCAGGCTCCATTACAGGGTAATCTATGTAATATGAACGATAATCAAAACAATCCAAAATTTCCTTAACCACTCGCTCCACGGCATAATTAATATGCTGATTATGCTGGTTAATCTTATAAATCGAAAAAACAGCGATAATTGCCAGAACAACGGCAGCTATAATCACAAATTTTTTGTCTGGCAGCAAGGATTTACCCGTTTTTTTTACGTCTTTTTCAGCAATATCCTGAATCTCCATTATTTTCACCCTTTCTTTTATTTTTTTTTGCCAAAATATAGTTAGTTTAATTTTAGCATATTCACCCGTAAAACGCAACACTTTCAGCAATATTTGGAATTTATTGAATAAAATAGAAAAGAAATGTTGACACATCTGCCTTTAATGAAGTATAATATGGAATGTGTAGCATAAAGAAAAGAAGTTTAAAGGGAGGCGCTTGCATGAAACAAACCTTTGGCATGAGTCGCAACGGCAATCTTGCAGAAGCTGCTCGCGCGTTGATAAAGCCACAATTTATTATGCTAATGTCCAACCAAAAACAATTTGAACAACATGTGCAAGAGCTGGAAAAACTTTTTCCCGGGGTTCCCAGCATTGGTTGTATCGGAATGAGTTATGATACCAAGGTCGTAGAAGACGGCGTTGGTCTTATTGCCTTTTCTGAGGGGGTTAACGCCACCGCTAATGTTCTGGAAGAAGTATCGGTTATGCCGATTAAATATATCAGCCGCCTGGAAGAAGATATAAGAAAAGTCAGTGCCAGCCGGGAAAATACCGTGTGTATTGACTTTTGTTCAGGAAATGACGCCTGCGTGCTCACCACAATCAATATGGCGTTGAACCAGAGAGGTATTTCATTGGTCGGCGGCACTGGCGACGCCGGCAAGGTTTCAGCCAACGGCCAGATTTATGAAGACGCTGTTGCCTATGCGCTGGTTTCCAACCTGAATGGCCGCGTCAAAACCTATAAAGAAAATATTTATCATCAAATGGGCAATTATCGTTTTATCGCCTCACAAACTGACCGCGCCAGATACGTAATCGGCGCGCTGAACGGTAAGCCGGCCAAAACTGTTTATCAAAGTATTTTACATGTTACTGACGAGCAAATACTGACCCAAACTTTCAAAAATCCTTTTGGCAAGCTGAATGGCGACGACGTTTGTATTATCTCTATCAAAGAGGTTGACGGTAACTCGCTGGCCTGTTTCCGTCAGGTAAATGATTCTGACGTGCTTATTATGCTGGAACTTGGCGATTATAAAGAAATTACCCGTCAGACTATCCAGCAGATTTGTCAGGATTTTCCCAGACGTTCAGCAGTTTTTTCAGTTAATTGTCTGTTCCGCTATAAATTATTCAGCGAGCATGGATATATGCAAAATTATTTACAGGATATGAGTGCCTTGGGCAGTCATGCAGGCCTTGTTGGCTATGGTGAACATTATAACAACCGCTTTGTTAATCAATCCATGACCTGCGTAGTCTTTGAATAAGAAAGGGGTATATAATGTTTTCTCTCAAAAAAATGCTTTCTTTCAAACATAATTTTTCCAAAAAAATGCAACAGCAAAGGGCGGCCAAAGAAAAACCAAACAATCTCTATTCGGTTTTATTTATCGCCAACAATCTGAAAGATTACCGCCGGGACATGGCTATGCGGGAAGTTGAATCCTTATCAGAACTCAGTATGATAGGCACATCCTTTTCCGGCGTATTACATGAAGCGGACCAGTTCCAAAATAAGTTGCAGGAATTTGAACATACCTTCGCCAATGTTAATCAAACGGCCGAGCAGTATTCTCTGGTAAGAGAGTCAATCAATAAAACCGTTGGCGAGGCGCAAAACAAAGTTACTGAACTCAAGGATACCTCAATTCAGGTGGAAAATTCTTTTGCGCAAATGGAAACCACCTTTACACAGTTGCAAACCGCCGTGGACGCTATTCAGCAATGTATGAGCAAAATTGTTTCGATTGCTGATGAAACCAATATTCTGGCGCTTAACGCCTCTATTGAAGCAGCTAGGGCTGGTGAAAAGGGCAAGGGCTTCGCAGTTGTGGCGGTTAAGGTTAAAGAGTTGGCCGAAGAAATTAAAGACCTTGCTAATGAGGTTAACACCGGTATTAACGATGTGGAAGGCGGCACCACCAAATTAAATGAAAGTATTTCCGTCTCCCGTCAAGCTTTGGGGCAGAGTGTGGAAACCGCCAACAGCACTTACGATACTTTTCATAACATCACAGAGGCCGCTAACGGTTCGACAACTGTACAAACTGAAATCTCCAATGCCATTGACCAGTCACATAACGCCTTGCAGGTCATTTGTCAGTTCTTTGAAGCCATCAAGCAGCGCCATATGGAAGTTATGAAACATTTACGTCGCGCCAGTAGTTTGGGTACCATGAAAAGCGCCATGTTTGAAGATATTGATAACATGCTTTCACAGATTGCACCCATGGTGCAGGAAATGCAGCAGGCTGAAAAAAACAAATAATAAAAAAACTGCCGTTTCTTTAGAAAACGGCAGTTTTTTATTATTTACCCAGACAAAATCGGGCAAACACTCGCTCAATTATAGCTTCAGAAGCCGCCTGACCGCTAATCTCGGCCAGCGCCTGCCAGGCAGTTTGCACATCAATGCTCAACATTGCCGCATCAAAGGCCAGAAGCACAGCCTCCGCCGCAGAATTTAAAGCCGCATCAGCCGCTAAAAGCGCCGCCTTATGCCGATCGTTCAGCAAAGCCGCCATTGGCTCGCCCCCGGACTGATTAGCCATCAACATCTGCTTTATTGCCTGTTTAAGTTCCGTCAGACCCAAGCCGTCCTTGGCAGAAAGCTGCAATATCGGCGTTGCATAATCCGCACAAATTTGGTAGATTTTTGCCAAATTCTGGCTGGAAGCCAAATCTTCCGCCGGCAGCAAATCTATCTTATTCAGCAATAGCATTATTTTATTTTCTGTCTGCGCCTGCTGCTGCAACAGATTTAGCCAAAATTCTTCTATCGGCTGACTGCAATCCAAAGTCAGCAGCACCAAATCTGCCGCCGCCAAAGCCTGTTTGCTGCGCTCAATACCGGCCTGTTCCACCAGGTCGTCAGTTTCTCTAATGCCAGCAGTATCCACCAAACGCAAAGGCAAGCCGTCCAGCAGATAATATTCTTCAACCGTATCCCGCGTAGTGCCAGGTATAGGCGTTACAATCGCACGCTGTACCTGCAAAAGCGTATTCAAAAGAGTAGATTTGCCGGCGTTGGTCGGCCCGACGATTGCCGTCAGCGCTCCCTCCCGGTAATAACGCCCGGTTTTGGTTTGAGCCAACAATTTCTGCACATTTTGTTGGGCGGCGTCCAGCTGCTGCAAAATTTGTTGCTGCAAAATCGGCTCATCAGTTTCTTCAGGATAGTCCACCGCCAATTCCAGCTGAGCCAGAATATCCAACAAAGCGTCGGCCATGCCGGCCAGCTGCTGCTGCAAACTACCGGCCAGTTGGCGTTCTGATATTTTCAAGGCTTCGGCGCTTTTGGCTTCAATAATATCAACCACGGCCTCCGCCTGGTCCAAAGAAATTTTGCCGTTGATAAAGGCTCTTGAGGTAAACTCGCCCGGTTCGGCCAGCTGCGCGCCGGCCTGCACCACTGCTGCCAATATTTCATGACAGACCAGATAACCGCCATGACATTGTATTTCCACCACATCTTCGCCAGTATAGGAATGGGGAGCCGGCATATAAACAGCCATTGCCTGGTCTAAAATGCCGCCGTTATTATCCTTGACCTGCCCCAGATATAAACGGCGCGGTTCCGGCTGAAATAAATGCTGTTCATTTTTGGAACAAGAATTTTCAGCCGTTCCGTTTAAAAAGCCGGCAGACGCAACGCCCACCGGCCAAAACATTTTCTGCAATAGAACCAGAGCATTAGCGCCGCTAATTCTGATAATGCCAATGCCGCCATTGGCTGGCGGTGTGGCAATAGCGGCAATCGTATTGCCCAGCATTAATACTGCGGCCGGTCGTCCCGGTTCCGATTTCTGTTTCTATTATTATGCAGGCATTTGATAATAATTTTGCGGTAAGGCTCCTCGCCAACGCTGACCGTTTTAATACCGGTTTCATCTTGCAAAGCGATATGGATAACCCGGCGTTCATGAGGGCTCATAGGCTCCAGCATTACATCGCGGCCGCTGCGGCGCGCCTTATCCGCCATTTTTTTAGCCAAATGGGTCAGAGTTTTTTCACGCTCGGCCCGATAACCCTCCACGTCCAAAACAATACGGCATTTTTCTTCAAACTGGCGGTTAACCACCAAATTGGTCAAATACTGTAAAGCGTCCAGAGTTTCACCACGCCGACCAATTACAGAACCCAGACCACGCCCGGAGAAGGTAATCCAAAGCATGTCCTCCTCTTTAAACTCGATGGTATAGGTGGGCTGTTCTTCCACTTTGAGCATTGTAAAAATCGGCTGCAAAAAAGCAATCGCATCACGCCCACGGTCCTGGTCATTATAGCTGACGCGTATCACTGCATCTTTGCCGCCAAAAAGACCCAGCACACCCTTGGAGCCAGGCTCCACAATCTCAATTTCCACCTCGTCACGGCTTAAACCGATTTCCTGCAATGCCAGTTGCACAGCAGCGTCCACCGTTTTTGCGGATTTTTGCAAAACTTTCTTCTCCATAATTTTCATCTATATATCCTCTTTTCAAATATCCTTGTTTTCCTTGCGCTGCTAATTTTTAACGACGGCGACGACGACGTTTTTTTGGCGCATCGTCATTTGCAGCGTTTGCTTCTTTAGCAGAATTTTCCGCATTTTCTGAATTGTCTTCCTTATTCTTGCTTAAAGAAACTTTTTGATTTTCCGCGTCAACTTCCTTTTCAGCGTTATCATTTTTGGAATTACGGCCGCGGCCGGATTTGGTTTTATGATTAGAACGCTGTTCATTCTTCTGACGCTTTTCTTCTTCCAGCTCTGCTGCACGTTTTTCCAGCTTGGCGCGCATGGGTTTATTGATAGCCAGCTGCTGAACAATACCCACGATAGTTACGCCCAACCAGTAAATACACAAAAAAGAGGGGAAAGAAGCAGCCATCCAGCCCATCATTAACGGCATGACAAAAAGCATATATTTCTGCATCGGCTGTGTGGGTTTGCCGGTTATAATATAGCTTTGCAAAAAGGTGCTAGCAGCAACCAGAACCACCATAATATAAGTGCTGTCGGTCTGGCCAAGGTCAGGTATCCACAAAAATTTATAGTATTCCTGATGCAGCGGCACAAACTGCCTTAGGCCGTTATAAAGGCCAATCATAATCGGGAACTGTATCAGCATCGGCAGGCAACCGGCCAGTGGATTAATATTATAATCCTGATACAGCTGCATAACTTTCTGATTCATCAATTCCGGATTACTGGCATAGCGCTGCTGAATTTCCTGTATTTGCGGCTGAATTTGCTGCATGGCCACCGTGGAACGCAGCTGATTAATGTTCAGCGGCATCAATATTAGCCGTATGATGATTGCAATAACAAAAATAGCTATGGCGTAGCTGGGAAAACCCAAAGATTGGGTTATATTAAATATCCCTTCCAAACAATCCGCCACAAAACTTTGTAATGACATATTTTTTTATTATTTCCTCTCGTTATTCTCGCCTTTAATCATAAACTCCATTTATTAACTGATTATGAAAAAAAGCGAAATTTTTTTAATTCCTTTCAATATAAAAACATCTAAAATTTTTTAAGCCTTTTACAAGATTACAAATAACCTTGCCAAAAGCTTTATTTTACAGGGTCATATCCACCCTTACAAAAAGGGTGACAACGCAAAATACGGCGCAATGCCATCATTCCGCCTTTCCATGCGCCATATTTTTCGATTGCCTGCATTGCATAAGCCGAGCAAGTGGGGATAAAACGGCAGTTTGCACCCAAAAGCGGCGATATTGCTGCTCTGTAAAAGCGAATTAAAGCTAATAAAAGCTTACTCATTTTTTTCATCTGCCTTTTTAATTGCTGCTGTGAATTTGTTCTTTGTCTGCCAATAAAATCGGCGCCGCCGGTTTTTGGGCAAGCTTTGCCTCCTGCAAGGTTTGCAAAAGCCTCCGGCGCAGCTCCGCCACACTTTCAGCTTTAGCACCCTGCCGTGCAATCAGCACATAATCATAACCCGGCTTAAAAGCAGCCAACTCCAGACGGCAGGCCTCTCTCAATTTTCGGCGCACCCGGTTGCGCTCCACGGCTTTACCGATTTTTTTGGACACGGAAAAGCCCAAACGCACCGTTGAGGAGCAACTGCGTTTGTTTTGTGATTTCATTTTTTTAGGCTGATAACTGCCACCATGTCGATAGCATAACACAAAAGCCCGGTTTTTTAACGCTTTACCGCGTTGATAAACCCGACGAAAATCCTGTCTTCTTTTCAGCCTATATTGTTTTTTCAGCATTTTGTCTGTTCAAAGACCAATCTTTCAGAAAATTAAGCAGAAAGCAGTTTGCGCCCTTTAGCACGCCGGCGGCTTAAAACCTTGCGGCCGTTTTTGCTGCTCATACGCGCCATAAAACCATGTACTCTCTTGTGTACGCGTCTTTTCGGTTGATAAGTTCTTTTCATTATTTATACCTCCATTCTGTTTGCAGTTAAACCGACTGTTCAGTTATAATTTAAAATAACAGTCAAATTATATCATATACAAAACAACGTCTTTTGTCAAGCATTTTATTAGCAAAATAATGACAAAAAATCATTAACAAAAAATTGTTTTTAAAACTCCAAACTTTTCCACAAAAAATACCTTGTAAAAGTGGAAAAAATTTGTTATTATATATAAGCAGCAAATTTTTTTGCTGAATTTGTTCGGCATAAAGCTTTTTATCCCCAGTTTTATGTTGATAATATATTTATATTATAGTCTAATCAGCAATATTAACTAATTATTCCTGGCAGCGGCACCCTTAATTTAAATATCAGGCCGCTATGTTTTCCGGATATTTATTAAAATGTGTTTGTTAGATGTTCTATTGAGGAGATTTTGTGTTATGAAGTATGAATTATGGCCGGAAATTATGTCAGATTTGAAACAACATTTAAGCCAGGAAACCATTGAACGCTGGTTTAATAATATTATTGACGTCGATAAAAGACAATCCACGCTTTATATTAAGGTTCATTCTGACGGCCAAGCCGAATGGATGGAAAAGCATTATGCTCAGATTTTGCAGGAAAGTGCTATCAAAGCGGCTGACGAAAATTTAGATGTTGTTTTTATTATGGGTGAAAATCAGGCCTTTGCCAGTAATGAGCCGAATGAAACCCAAACCGTCTATCAATCAGAAGCTTATAATAATAATCAAAGTAATCGTTTTAATTTTAATCCCCGTTATAATTTTGAAAGTTTTGTAGTGGGCAGCAGTAACCGTTTTGCGCATGCGGCCGCTTTGGCGGTGGCCGACCGGCCGGCTAAAAATTATAATCCGCTGTTTTTATACGGCGGTTCCGGTCTGGGTAAAACGCATTTAATGCATGCCATCGGCCATAGGGTGTTAAATCTGCGTCCCAATACCAATATTTTATATATTTCAACCGAAACATTTACTAATGAATTTATTTCCTCAGTGCGTCAGGGTTCTGCGCATAAATTTAAAAACCGTTATCGTACTGCAGATATTTTTCTGGTTGATGATATTCAATTTTTAACCGGCAAAGAAGAAACGCAGGTGGAATTTTTCCATACTTTTAACGCCCTTTATGAGCAGGGCAAACAAATTGTTATCAGTTCCGACCGCCACCCCAAGGATATCGCTACATTGGAAGAACGCTTGCGTTCGCGTTTTGAGGGCGGCTTGATTACCGATATTCAACCGCCGGATTTGGAAACTCGTATCGCTATTCTGCAATATAAATCTTCTATTGAAAATTTGAAAATCACCAATGACGCTATCGCTTACATAGCTACCAATATTCCCTCTAATATTCGTGAGTTGGAGGGCGCTTTAAACCGCGTTAAATATTATGCGCTGGTTAATAATTCACCCGTTATCAATTTAAGCCTGACCGAAACTGTAATGGACGATATTTTACCTAATAAACAGAAACAGGCGCTTTCTCCCAATCTGATTAAAGATTGCGTATCCAGTTATTTTAATCTGCAAAGCGGCGATTTGGCTTCGCCCCGGCGCGACCAAAGCATTACCAAGCCCAGACACATTGCCATGTATCTTTGTCAGACCCTTTTACATATGAGCCTAAACGATATTGGCGAGCATTTTGGCAAACGTGACCATACTACGGTATTGAATGGTACAAAAAAAATCACCAATAACCTGAAAACGGATATTAATTTGCAAAAATCTATTCAGGAATTAACCGACATCATCAACAGATCTTAATTATTTGTTGAAAAATAATTTTTAAAGAAATAACCCTGCAAAAAATGCAGGGTTATTTCTTTGTTGATTTTTTGTTAATTTGCAAAAAGTCTTTAAAAAAGCTATTGAGAAAAACGGTTATTTATAGTATAATAATTGAACACTATAAAAGTTTTCCACCGAGTTTTACATAATTTGGGAAAACTTTTTGCACAAAGCTGGTTGTTTAAATGTTAAAAATTAGATTAAGCGGTGTATAACGGAAATTATGCACACAATTTTCCGCCAAAATCCACATGGTTATCCAATAGCAAAAAATTTAAAAAATCCCCATAAAAACAGGCGTGAAAAAAGTTTTCCACAAAATAAACACCGCCTATTACTACTACTACCGTTTAAATATTATAATAATAATTATATGATGCTGATTTCATTTTTATAACCAATCCTAAAAATTTTTTACTAAGGAGTTTTCTTATGAACATTAATTGCCAAAAGGAAGATTTGCTATATGCTGTTCAGATTATCGGCAAAGCTATTTCCTCCAAAAATACAATGCCTATTTTGAATGGTATTCTTCTGATTGCGGAGGAAAATTTTCTGACTCTGCGCGCCACTGATTTAGATATCGCTATTCAGTGCAATGCGCCGGCTGATGTGGTGCAACCCGGTCAGCTGGTAATTGCCGACGGTAAGCGTTTTATTGATATTGTGCGTCAGCTGCCGGATAATAATATAAATCTGAGCCTTATTAATGATTGTGATATTAATATTAACTATGCATCTTCTTCTATTAATATGCGCGGTTTTGAAAGCGAACAGTTTCCGCAACTGCCGAGCCTGACTGGCGACATACAGGCCAGCATTAAAGGCGAAGTTTTTGCGCGCATGGTTAAACAGACGGCAATCGCTTCCGCTAATGATGAAATTCAGCCGATTTTAACTGGTATTATGCTGGATATTGAGGGCGAAAATTTAAGTCTGGTGGCAACTGATTTTCATCGTCTGACCCTGACAAAAGGGCTTTGGCAAACTCAAAGTCAGCAACAGATACAGGTTATCGTGCCGGCTAAAACCATGTTGGACGTGGCCAATCTGGCCGACGCCGAGGAGCAGGTGGAAATCAGTATCAGTCATAATAACGCCTGCTTTAAAATGGGAGCGACTATCTTTGTATCAAGATTGATTTCTGGTCAGTTCCCGGATTATCGGCCGATTATTCCCAAAGAGGAAAGCTTTAAGCATCAGGTTTTTGTTAACAAACAGCTTTTGGGCAGCGCTTTGAAACGTGCCAGCCTGCTCAGTAAGGATGCTAATAATATGGTACGTCTGGAATTTAAGGAGGGTCAGATTGTGATGACCGCCAATACTACCGATATTGGCAATATTCGCGAGGTTATTCCGGCCGATTTCCAGGGCGAGGAACTGTTGGTTGGTTATAACTTAAAATATATTCTGGACTTTTTGAAAGTCAGCAACAGCGAAAATATTTATATGAAGCTGTCCGGCAATTTAACCCCCGGCGTGATGTCGGAGGAGGATAATGCCAGCTTTACCTATATTATTCTGCCGCTGCGTCTGGCTAATTAAATTTGGGTAAAAGTTATGCAGAACATAGAAGTTAAAAAAATGCCGATAACTTTAGTTCAGTTTTTGAAATGGTCGGGAGCGGTTTTGACCGGCGGTCAGGCCAAGGAAATGGTGCATGCCGGTATGGTCAGTCTGAATGGTAAACCCTGTCTTGCTGCCGGCCAGAAATTGCAGCTGAATGATGTTGTTAGCGTGGAAAATCAGGATTATAAACTGGTATTGGCTGATTAATTTTTCAGCAGTGCAATATTTAAAAATGATTAAACCGGGAGGGATTGGCTATTTTACGCTTAAATTCTTTAATTATGCGTAATTTTCGCAATTATAAAGAAGCTGAAATCAGCTTTAACCCCCGGCTTAATTTGATTTTGGGCGATAACGCGCAGGGCAAAACCAATCTGTTGGAGGCGATTGCTTATTTGAGCCTTGGTTCTTCGTTTCGGGAGCAGGGTGATGATAAGCTGCGGCGGCAAGGTGAAGATTTTTTCTTTTTGCGAGCGAATTATAGCAATAAAAGCGGTTCGCATTTGCTTTCAGTAGGCTCGCAGACTGTAAAAGCAGCGCATAATCGTCGTTTGTGGAAGCGTGACGAAAATCCCTGCCGAAAGGTCAGCGAGATTGCCGGTTTGCTGCATACCGTAGTTTTTACGCCGGAAGATTTGCAGCTGGTTAAATCGGCGCCGGAGGTTCGGCGTAAGTTTTTGGACCGGGAAATGGTGCAGCTTTATAGCGGCTATTATCTTTATTTGAATAATTATCGCCGTGCCTTGCAGCAGCGTAATAATCTTTTGAAGCAGCTTGATTACAGCGCGTCCGCTCAGGCTGATGAGCAGCTGGCTGTCTGGGAGGAGCAGTTGGCTGAAAATGGCGCGGTGATTATTAAAAAGCGTTTGGATTTGCTGCATTTGCTGAATGAAATTGGGCAGAAAATTCAGGCGGAATTAACTAATGGTCAGGAAAAGCTGCGTCTGCAATATTTATCGGTTTGGTCGGCGGCGGATATTGAAAAAAGCGAGCCGGCGGAGATTGCCGCTCGGCTGCGTCAGGCTTATGTGGACGGTCGGCCGGAGGACAGGCGGCGGCGGACTACTTTGCTGGGGCCGCACCGTGATGATTTTCGGATTTATATTAATGAAACAGAGGGCCGGTATTATGCTTCACAGGGACAGCAGCGAACGGCGGCTTTGGCTTTAAAGCTTTCTGAACTGGAATTGGTCTGGCAAATTTCCGGTTATTATCCACTGTTGCTTTTGGACGACGTTTTTTCTGAATTGGATAAAAACCGCCGTCGCGAATTGCTGCGTTTAATGCTGGGTAAAGCACAGATTTTTATTACCGCCACCGAGGTGGCCGGTGAATTACAAAGTTTGCGGTCAGAAGATTATCAGCTGTTTGAAATTGAAAACGGTTGTATTTTGGGAGCATGAAGAATGAAAATGAATAATGAGCAGGCTAAAATTGTGCAGGCAGAAATTGGCGTTTATGATTCCGGCGTGGGCGGAATTAGTTTTTTGCCGTCGGTACAGCGTTTATTGCCGGCGGAACGTCTGGTTTATTTTGGCGATTTGGCTAATGCTCCTTATGGCGAGCGCAGTCAGGATTTTATTTTACAGCGTGCGCGCGTGGTAACGGCTTTTTTTAAGGAGCGCGGCGTTAAGGCGATGGTTATTGCCTGTAATACGGCTACCAGCGCGGCGGCGGCAGCTTTGCGAGCGGAAAATCCTGATTTGCCGATTTTGGGTATGGAGCCGGCGGTGCATTTGGCTGTGAAAAATGGCGAAAAGCGGATTATTGCTCTGGCTACGGACGTAACTACGCGCAGTACAAAGCTGCAAAGGCTTTTGGCGGCTAATTCAGCGGCGGCGGAAATTTTGGTTTTGCCTTGTCCTGGTTTGATGGAGTTGATTGAAACTGATTTGATTAATCAGGAAACGGCGGCTATTCGTAATTATTTGCAAAATAAGCTTAATTCAGTTTTGGCTGTTAATGAAGATGTGGCTCTGGTTTTGGGCTGTACGCATTATATTTTTCTGCGCAGTTTGTTAAAAGAGATGTATCCTAAACTGCGCTTGTATGACGGAAATTTGGGTACGGCCTTAAATTTGCGTCATCGTTTGCAGCTGGCAGGTCTTTTGCAGGAGGCTGACGCTTCGGTTGTTGATTGTCAGGCGGATATTCCGGTTTTTGGCATGAGCCGGGAAAAATTTACTGCTTATTTGCAGTTGGCCAAAAATTAAAAACACTGCCTTTTTGCAAAGGGGCAGTGTAAGAATTTTTATCGAAAATAAGAATATGATATTGACAAATTTTTTTAATTTAGTATAATAATAGTAGGTGATACCGGTAAACGGTTTGTCTGGTATAGATTTCAACAACTTTTATTTATGTTTACCGTCACTCTGCCAAGTGGCGGTTTTTTCATGCTTACGTTTTACAATTATTGTAACTGTTAAAGTTCCAATATGAAATGTTATACGTATTGGCACTAGCCTCACCCCCTTTCATGCTTTAATGGGGTTTTGGCAAACCGCCTACCGTTATAGTATCACCTGATAATATTTTAATATATTTGTAAAAAAATGTCAATAACCCAGCCACTAATTCAAATTGACTGGCTGGGTTATATAGGGTTGATTGAACTTTTTATTTTATATAAAATAAACTGTAATAATCACAATGATAAATTTAATTGATATTTTAAAATTATTTTATGCACGTTATTCTTATATAATGGTATTACCTGACATAGTTTGCCAATATCTTAAAGATATTCTATACGCAGTACATTTGTATAATGGCACAACCTAAC
>CANSKT010000031.1 GCA_947647555.1 uncultured Peptococcaceae bacterium
CCTATTATCTTGCACATCAGCCCGTTCATGTGGACAGTTACCCGGCACGGGGGCGGCCGACGACCCCTCGGAGTTGCGTTTGCCCCTGGCCGGAGCGGAATGGCGCGCGGCGGAACGCTGGGCGCAGGCGGCGGTTACCAAGGACGGCGGCGACGACCCGGATATCACCACCGGGCTTAACATTTGGGCGGAGGTGCGTCTGAATGACACGGGTGAAATAACGGTTGACGGCGGCCGCGGCGTTGGCCGGGCCACGCTGCCCGGCTTAAAGGTGGCGGTGGGTCAGGCGGCGATTAATCCGGTGCCGCGCGCTATGATTGCTCAAAATGTGCAGGCGGTTCTGCCGCCGGGCTGCGGCGCGGAGGTTATTATTTCCGCACCGGGTGGCGAGGAGTTGGCGCGGCGCACTTTTAATCCGCGGCTGGGCATTGAGGGCGGCCTTTCCATTTTAGGTAGTACCGGCATTGTCAATCCGATGTCGGAGGAGGCTTTAAAAGAAAGTTTGCGGCTGGAGTTGCGCGTGCTGGCTGCTAAGGGTTACCAGTCGGCGCTTTTCGCCTTTGGCAATTACGGTCTGCAATTCCTGCGCGATAAGCAGATTAATGAAGCGCAGGTTATCAAAATCAGCAATTATCTGGGTTTTATGCTGGACGAAGCCCGGCAGCTGGGCATTAAGCGGCTGATTATCATTGGGCATATCGGCAAGCTGGTAAAGGTCAGCGCCGGCATTTTTAACACACACAGCCGCAATGCGGACGCGCGTATGGAGATAATTACAGCTTATGCGGCTTTGGCTGGGGCGGAGCCGTCATTGCTGGCGCAGCTTTATCAATGCAAAACCACCTCGGCGGCGGTTGACCTGTTGGATATGGCCGGCGGCGATTTGGCGGCGGCGGTTTATCGGCGGATTGCCGAGAATACGGCCAGCCGAGCCGCGGCCTATACCTATGATGAGATTACCGTCGGCGCGCTGCTGTTTGGCGACGCCAACCGGCTGCTGCATATGGAGCCGCAGGCCGCGGAACTTTTAAAGGAGTTGAAGCTAAATGACTAATACGCCTTATATTATCGGCATTGGCCCCGGCCAGTCGGATTATATTTATCCGCTGGCGGCGCAGCTGATTGCGCAGGCGGAGGTTTTAATCGGCGGCCGGCGCAATCTGGCGGAGTTGGCGCAGCCCGGTCAGGAAACGCTGGTAATCGACCGGGGGCTGGCGGCCGTGGCGGAATATATCGGCCAAAACTGGCAGAGCCGGCGGCTGGTGGTGCTGGCCAGCGGCGATACCAGCCTGTTCAGCGTGCGCGCGTATCTGCAAAAGCGTTTGCCGCAGGTGCCGTTTACTGTGCTGCCGGGCATAAGTTCGCTGCAATATTTGTTGGCGCGGCGCGGCCTGAACCTGAATGAACTGAAAATTATTACCCTGCATGGCAGTAATAGTGCCAATTTGCTAAATACTGTCATGCGCGAGCGTTGCACGGCCATTTTCACCGGCGGCGAGAACTCGCCTCAGGCGATTGCCGGACGTTTGCAGGCATTGGACTTTGCGGAGCTGATGCTGACGGTGGGCGAAAATCTTTCTTACCCTGATGAGCGCGTTACCAGCGGCACGCCGCAGCAGATTGCCGCCGGGCAGTTTGCGGATTTGAGCCTGATGCTGGTGGAAAACGCCGCGCCGCAATGCCGTCCCTGGCCGTATTTGCCGGTGGGGCTGCCGGACGAATTGTTCACGCGCCATGTGGGGGAAAAGGCGGTGCCGATGACTAAAAGCGAGGTGCGCGCTATTATCACCAGCAAGCTGCGGCTGGAGGAGAACTCCCGGTTGCTGGAAATTGGCGCCGGCACTGGCTCGGTGACGATTGAAGCCGCTTTGGCGGCGCATAGCGGCCGGGTTTGGGCGCTGGAGAAGAACCCGGCGGCGGTTGAAACCTGCTGCGCTAATATTGCCAGGTTTGGGCTGGATAACATCACCCTGCTGGAGGGAGCCGCGCCGGAGGCTATTCCGGACGAGGTTTTTGACCGGGTGTTTATCGGCGGCAGCGGCGGCAATATGGCGGAGATTGTGGCGCGCGTACTGCGTCAAGATGCGCCTTTGCGGATTGTTATTTCCGCGATTACGCTGGAATCGGTCAGCGAAGCGCTGGCGGCGCTGAAGCAGGGCGGCGGTCGCAATCTGGAGATTGTGCAGGCGGCGGTGGCGCGCAGTAAGCCGGCTGGCTCCAAGCACCTGATGCTGGGGTTGAACCCAATTACCATAGTCGCGGCTGATTTTTAAGATATTGACAATGGCATAGAGATTGCTGTTATTAAAAGCATATATATAATAAAAGAGATTGGTACAATGGTTTGTCAGGATTATAAAAAAGTGGCGATAATTGCTCTGACGCGCGGCGGCTGCCGGACGGCTCTGCGGCTGGGCGGCCTGCTGCCCGGGGCGGACGTGTATCTGAAAGCCGGGGCGCTGGCGGCCGAGGAGGAGTTGGCGGCCGGAGTTAAATATTTTTCGCAAAAGCTGGCGGATTTAATAGCCGAAATTTATGGCCGTTATCAGGGATTTGTGATGATTATGGCGGCCGGCATTGTGTTTCGCACTTTTGCGCCTTATGTGGTGCATAAAAGTCAGGATCCGGCGGTAGTGGTGCTGGACGAGCAGGCGCATTTTGCGATTAGTCTGCTGGCCGGCCATTTGGGCGGCGCTAATCAGCTGGCGCGCGAGGTTGCAGAGCGCTGGGGTGAGCCCGACGGCGTGCCCTGTCAGGCGGTGATTACCACGGCCACCGACGTGCGCCAAAAGCCGGCCTTTGATTTGCTGGCGCAGGCCAATAATTGCCAGATTGCTAATCTTTCGGAGTTGAAATATATCAGTTCTGCGCTGGTAAACGGCGGCCGGGTGGCGTTTTTGCCTGATTTGGAGGTTCTTGGCGCGCCGCCGGAGGTTGTAATCTGCGCTGCTGACGCTGAATATTCACCCTGCCCGGATTTGGTGGTGGCCAGTCCTTATTTGCTTAAGCCGCAGTCTTTGCCGCAGGCGGAGCATATTTTGCATTTAATACCGCGCGTGTTGACGCTGGGCGTGGGCTGTAAGCGCGGCACGGAACCGGCGGCTTTGCAGCTGGCGGCGGCGGACTTTCTGGCTAAAAACGACGTGGAGCCGCAGGCGCTCCGCCAGATTGCTTCTATTGATTTGAAAAAGGACGAGCCGGCTATTCTGGCGCTGGCTGAGCATTATAAAACGCCGTTTGTGACCTATACGGCGGAGGAACTGCGGCAGGAGGCGGCCGAACTGCCCGAAGGGCGGCAATCGGATTTTGTGCGCAGGACAGTCGGCACGCCAGGCGTGGCGGAGCCGGCGGCTTTGCTGGCGGCCGGCGGTAAGGATATAGCCAGACTGATTGTGGGCAAGACGGTTTATCCCGGCATCACATTAAGTTTGGCGCTGGATACCAGGCAAGTATTTAAATTTTAAATATGTAAGTTTTAGGAGTGTAATTTAATATGCAGAAATTTTATGTGGTGGGCATTGGCCCCGGCAGTCCGGAACAGCTTACGCCGCAGGCCAGAGAAGCGCTGGCGCAGGCGGATATTATCGCCGGTTATGGCACCTATGTTAAGCTGGTGCAGCCGCTTTTCCCGGAGAAAGAATATTTGCAGACGGGCATGACGGGCGAGGTTAAGCGTTGTCAGCTGGCTTTGGCGCAGGCGCAGGCCGGGCGCACGGTGGCTATGATTAGCAGCGGCGACGCTGGGGTTTATGGTATGGCCGGGCTGGTTTTGCAGCTGGCGGCGGAAATCTGCCCGGAGGTTGAAGTGGTACCGGTACCGGGGATTACGGCGGCTTCTTCCGGCGCGGCGCTTTTGGGCGCGCCTTTGATGCACGATTTTGCGGTTATCAGTCTGTCTGACCGCCTGACCCCCTGGGAGAAGATTGCCCGGCGCTTAAAGGCGGCGGCGGCGGCCGATTTTTGTCTGGTGCTTTACAATCCGCGCAGTCATGGCCGGCCGGAGTTGCTGGCGCGCGCCCGTCAGCTGATTATGGAGCATAAAGAGGGCGAGCAGGTTGGGCAAACGCCGGTGGGCATTGTGAAAAACATCGGCCGCCCGGGAGAGCAGACCATTGTAACCACTCTGGCGGATTTGGACGAGGAGTTGGTGGACATGTTCTCCACGGTGTTTATCGGCAACAGCCAGACCTACATACAGGAAACGCCGGCCGGCCCCAAAATTGTTACGCCCCGGGGTTATTTGCCGCAGGATAGCGGTGAGCAGGCATGACGCGCCTGCTGGTTGTGGCCGGCACGGCGGACGCGGCGGAGTTTATTGCCGCCCAGCCGCCGGAGGTGGAAATTCTGGCGACCACTTTCAGCCAGCTGGGGGCGGAGTGTATTGCGCCCCGGCCGGGGCTGCGTCTGCAATCCGGCGCTTTGGATGCGGCCGCTTTTCAGCAGCTGTTGGCCGAGGTTAAACCAGATTGGCTGGTGGATTTAAGCCACCCCTTTGCGGTGGAGGTCAGCCAGAACGCCAGAAATGCGGCGGCGGCCTGTGATGTGCCTTATCTGCGTTATGAGCGGCAGACTTTGGCCGACGAGCCGGGCGGAGCAATTTGGCATTTTCCGGATTTTACCGCGGCGGCGGCGGCCTGTCAGCAGATAGAGGGCAATATTCTGTTGACGATTGGCAGTAAAAATCTGTCTTATTTTGCATCCCTGCCGGATTTTCACCAGCGTTTTTATTTGCGCGTGCTGGCGGAAAGCCGTATTTTGCAGGAACTGGAGGCATTGCAGATTGACCCCGGCCATGTTTTCGCGATGAAAGGCGTGGCCAGTGCGGAACTGAATGTGGCTCTGGCCAGACAGTGCCGGGCGGCGGCCATCGTTTCCAAAGACAGCGGCGCGGCCGGTGGTCTGCCGGAAAAAATGCAGGCGGCGGCGGAATTGCATATTCCTCTGCTGTTGATAGACCGGCCGGCGGTGCAAAATCAGTCTGCCGCGGCAGTTTTCAACAGTCTGGCGGAACTTAACCGCTATATTTACCAGCAATAGGGAGGGCGAGAGGTATGGCAAAATCTGCGTTTGTGCTGGCGGCTACGCAAAGCGGCTGCGGCAAAACCACCTTTGCAATCGGCCTGATGGCGGCGTTGCGCCGGCAGGGGCTTCTGGTGCAGCCGTATAAGGTTGGGCCGGATTATATCGACCCCATGTATCATCGGGCGGCCTGCGGCCGGGCCAGCCGCAATCTGGACGCTTTTATGCTGCCGGAGGAAACCCTGCGCTACCTTTATGCGCGCAGTGCGGCCGCGGCGGACGTAGCCGTGGTGGAGGGCGTAATGGGGCTTTATGACGGTCTGCGCCCGGACAGTATTGAAGCCAGCAGCGCGCATATCAGTCAGCTGCTGGGGGCGCCGGTTAGACTGCTGGTTAACGCGCGCGGCATGTCGCTGTCCCTGGCGGCGCTGATAAACGGCTTTTGTGCTTTTGCCCAGCAGAAAAGCGGCCGGCCTTTGCAAGTGGCCGGGGTGCTGCTGAATAATATTAAAAGCAAAATGTCTTTTCAGTATGCTAAAAATATCATCGAGCGCGAATGTGGGCTGCCGGTTTTCGGCTGGCTGCCCAGTCGGCCGGAGTTTGCCTTGTCTGAACGCCATTTGGGGCTTTATTGCAGCGGTGAGGTCAGCGATTTGCAGCAGAAAATGGATTTGCTGGCGGCGGAAATCACGGCCAACTGTGATTTGCCGGCGTTGCTGGCGGCAACCGAGTGCGCCGCCCAGCCGCCGTTGACTGCGCCTGCGCTGCCCGAGCCTTTGGCCGCGCCGGTGCGCATTGGTCTGGCGCAGGACGCTGCTTTTAATTTCTATTATCAGGATAGTCTGGATTTGCTGGTGGAGTTGGGTGCGGAGTTGGTGCCGTTTAGTCCGCTCAAGGATACGCAGCTGCCGCCGGATTTGGCCGGGCTGTTTCTGGGCGGCGGCTATCCGGAGTTGCATCTGCCGGAGTTGGCGGCCAACCAGAGCCTGCTGGCTGATTTGCGTAGCCGTTTGCTGGCCGGTCTGCCCTGTTATGCGGAGTGCGGCGGTTTTATCTATCTGGGGCGCAGCATGACTATGCAGGGTGAGCGCTATCCGTTGGCCGATGTTTTCCCGTTTGATTTTGCGATGACTGACAGTTTGCAGCATTTTGGTTATATGCAGGCAGAAATTGCGCCCGGTACGCCGCTGACCTATGGCGAGAGTCAGCCGTTGGCGGTTCGGGGGCATGAGTTCCATTATACCCAGCGGCAGGAGGTGGCCGAGCCGGATTGGTCGGCCTGCTATCAGGTGCATAAGCCGACGGCTCCCGGTCGCAGCTGGCAAGAGGGCTGGCAGGTGCAGAACACGCTGGGCGCTTATCCGCACTTCAATTTCTGGGCGCAGCCCCAGGCTGCCAAAAACTTTTTACAGCTGGCGGCTGATTGGCAGCGGCAGGGGGTGATGATGTAAATGCAGGTTAACGTAATTGGGGTGGACCATTGTTGCGCGGCGGCGGTTCGGGAAAAGGCGGCCTTTACGGAAAGCCATATGCTGGATTTTTCTTCCATTATTATGGAGCAGGGGGCGGCGGAGGCGGTTATTCTTTCTACCTGTAACCGCAGCGAGGTTTATTATCTGTTGCCGGAGGCCGCGGCTGATGAGCAGGCGGCGTTAAGGAGCCAAATTCAACAGACTTATCTGGAATATTTTCAGGCGGCGCAAAATCCGGAACTGGCGCAGGCTGTGCATTGTTTAAGCGGCGCGGCGGCGGTGCGCCATATCTTTCGGGTGGCGGCCGGGCTGGAGTCCGCTATCATCGGCGAGGACGAAATTTTGCGTCAGCTGAAGCGCGCTTATGAGTTTGCGCATCGTTTTCATAACACGGACAAGGTTTTTAATCACCTGTTTCAGGAGGCTATCAAATGCGCCAAGGAGGTTAAAAGCAGTCTGAAAATATCAGAAATTCCGCTATCTCCCGGCTATATTGGTCTGAAATATCTGGAGGAATGTTGCGGCGGTTTTGCCGGCAAAAAGCTGCTGTTGATTGGCTTTGGCGAGATTGGCCAGCTGTTTTTCCGCTATGCTCGGGAGTTGCCGCTGGCCGGCATTACCATTTGCAACCGCTGCAGCGAGGCCCCTCTGGCGGCCTGTGCAGAGGAGCCTCGCGCCAATTATCTGCTCTCCGGACAGGCGCGAGAGGTTTTACCGCAGATGGATTTGGTTATCACCGCCACCAGTTGTCCGCATCTGATTTTGCGCCGGGAGGATATGCCACCGCGCAGCAGTGAGCGGCCGCTTTATCTGCTGGATATGGCTATACCACGCAATATTGATGAGGAACTGAATAGCCTGCCCAACTATCAGGTGGCGAATATTGACGTTTTGAAAGATTTGGCAGCGCGCAACGAGGCCAGCCGCCGCCGACTGACATTGCAGGCTGAACAGCTGATAGACCGTTATATGGCGGATTTTGATGATTGGCTGGCGCGCAGCGGTCAGGACGGTGTGATTAAATCTTTAAATCAGTCGGTGGACGAGATTGCCGCCGAGCATTTGAAATACCTGTTTCAGAAAATAGACGTAACGGAGAGGGAGCGCACGATTATCAGCCGGACAATGCAGTCCGCACTGCGCAAGGCGGTGCGCAATCCGATTATCTCGCTGAAAAGTATGGCCGATGCGGACAAGCGCAAGCATTATTCCAAAGTTTTGGCGGAACTTTTTAACGGCACGGAGGAATAGCTGGCTATGAGCAATTATGTTTACTATTTTGAAGCATCTTCGCCTTATATGACGCTGTTTTATCCGGTCAAACCGCTGGACAGGCCGTTGAGCCGGCGCGTATTGGGCGAAATATTATAAATGAGGTGGGAGGTTCCCAATGCTTGTGCATATGATGCTGGAAGCGGCCGGCCTGCGTGTTTTGGTGGTGGGCGGCGGCGCAGTGGCGGCCAGAAAGGCCGGTCAGCTTTTGGCCGGCGGCGCAGAGATTACCCTGCTTTCCCCCGGCCGGCAGGAGGCGGCCTGGCAGGATAATGCGCCAAACTGCCGCTGGTTGCCTCAGCCTTATGATGAAGAATTTGCTTTGAGCGGTTATGATTTGGTTATCGCGGCCACCAACCAGCCGGAGTTAAACCGGCAGCTGGCGGAGCGCTGTCGGCAGTCTGGTCTGCTTTGCAACTGCGCTTCCATGCCGGAGTTGGGGCGTGTGGTTCTGCCGGGGGTGGTGCAGGGCGAAAGTTTCAGTCTGGCCGTGGCCAGCGGCGGCCGCCTGCCCTTTTTAACCAAACAGTTCAAGGCGGAACTTAAACAGTTTTTGGCGGCTTATGAGCAAAAATATGATGCGCAGACCATAGAATTATTAACAGAACTGCGCCGGCGGATTATTGCGGAACTGGACGGTCAGCCGCAGCAGAAAAAAATGCTGCTGCACAGGCTGGCGGTTCTGGCCGGGCGGCCGGATAAATTGAAAGCCAGATTGCAGGATTTTGGCTTAAAACAGTCGGGAGGATATAATGGAAATATTTCGGCAATTATTGATTGGCTCCAGGGGGAGCCGGCTGGCGCTGGCGCAGACGCGGCTGGTGGCGGCGCAGATTGAAGCGGCCAACCCGGGCTTGCGTACGGAAATCCGGGTGATTAAAACCCAGGGTGATTTGGTGCAGGATAAGCCTTTGCAGGAGTTTGGCACCAAAGGCGTTTTTGTGCAGGAAATTGAACAGGCGCTGTTAAGCGGTGAGATTGATTTGGCAGTACACAGCCTGAAAGATATGCCGGCCGAGCAGCCGGAGGGCTTGGAGATGGTTATAACGCCGCGCCGGGAGGACCCCAGAGATGTTATCATCACCTTTGGCGGCCAGCCATACCGTCAGCTGGCGGATATGCCGGCCGGCAGTGTGATTGCCACGGGCAGTCTGCGGCGTATTTGTCAGCTGCAAAGGCTTAATGCCGGGCTGCAAACTGAGCCAATCCGCGGTAATGTGGAAACCCGGCTGCGCAAAAGCGAGGAGCAGGGCTGGCAGGGCGTTGTTTTGGCGGCGGCTGGCTTAAACCGGCTGGGCATGGGCGATTTGATTGCCCGGCAGGGGCTGCTGCTGGAGCCGGAACAGATGTTGCCAGCGCCGGCGCAGGGTATTTTGGGGCTGGAAACCCGGGTGGGTGATAAGCGAACACTGGAATTGCTGCAACCGTTGCACCATCTGCCAAGTCACCGTCAGGCGCAGGCCGAGCGCGCCTTTCTGCGCTGTATTGAGGGCGGCTGTCATGCGCCGATGGGCGCTTTTTGCCGGCTGTTGGGTGATAAATTTGAAATTGAGGGCTTTTTCCAGACCGAGCGGCAGTTTTATCGGCAGTTGCTGTGCGGCGAGGTGGGGCAGGAGGCCGCTTATGGTCAGCGTCTGGCCGAGATAATAAAGGAGATGATTGCGCATGAGTGCTAAAGATAATATGCAGAAACAGGGTCGGGTTTGGCTGGTGGGCGCCGGCCCCGGTGATTTCGGCCTGATAACCGTTAAAGGACTGGCCGCCATTGAGCAGGCGCAGGTTTTGGTTTATGACCGGCTGATTAACGACGCCTTGCTGGAGCATGCTCCGGCCGATTGTGAAAAAATTTATGTGGGCAAGCAGGCGGCCAATCATGCTTTGCCGCAGCCGCAGATTAATGAACTGCTTTATCAAAAGGCCAGCCAGGGTCGGCGTGTGGTGCGCTTAAAGGGCGGCGACCCTTACGTTTTTGGCCGCGGCGGCGAGGAGGGGCTTTATCTGGTGGAGCGCGGTATTCCGGTGGAGGTTATCCCGGGGATTACTTCCAGCATTGCCGGCCCGGCTTATGCTGGCATACCGGTTACTCACCGTGAATGTGCATCTTCCTTTCATGTTTTCACCGGCAATTTCAAGGACGATGAGCGCGGTTTGGACTTTGCCAATCTGGCCGCTTTGGAGGGCACGCTGATTTTCCTGATGGGCTTTGCCAATCTGAACTACATTACGCAGGGGTTGCTGGCAGCCGGTAAGGCGGCCGATACGCCGGCGGCGGTAATTAGTCAGGCTACCACTAACCGTCAGCGCACGGCAGTGGGCACGCTGGTTGATATTGAGGAAAAAGCGGCGGCGCAGCATTTGAGTTCTCCGGCGATTACCGTAATTGGCCGGGTGGTGGAGTGTCGCGAGGGACTGAACTTCTTTGAACCACAGCCGGGGCGCGGCGTGCTTATTTTGCGCGACGCCCGGCAAAGCGATATTTTTGCGCAAAAACTGCGTCAAAGCGGTTTGCAGCCGGTTAGCTGCCCGGTAATTCGGATTGTCAACCAGACGGACAAGCCGGCGGACGCTTATTTACAGCGTCTGGCGCAATACAGCTGGCTGGTTTTCACCTCGCCCAATGGTGTTAAGGCCTTTATGGAGGCGTTTCAGGCGCAGGTTGGCGATTGGCGTGCGCTGGGGCATTTGAAGTTTGCGGTTATCGGCCGCGCCACGGCGCAGGTTCTGCAAAACTGGGGTTTTACGGCGGATTATTGTCCGGAGCGGCAAATCAGCGACGCGTTGGGGCAGGGATTGGCCGAGCAGCTCAAGGCGGATGACCGGGTGTTGCTGCCGCGCAGTGCGATTGCTGATAACCGTTTGCAGGATTTATTGAGCGCCAAATGTCCGGTTGATGATTGGAAAATATATGATACCCAGATTGTTGAAGATATGAGCGCGGAGTTGCAGGAATGTCTGCAAAATGTGCGCTATGTGCCTTTTACCAGCGCTTCCACGGTGGACGGCTTTGTGCAGGCGGCTGGTGGCGCAGTAGCGGCGGCAAAAGCCCTGTCGGCGGCGAACTGCCGAACGGTGGCGATTGGCCCGGTTACGGCGGCGCGCATGCAGCAGCTGGGGATTGAGCCTGATTTACAGGCGGCGGAGCATAGTCTTGATGGCATTGTTAAGGTGATTTTGGCAGATACGGGAGGGGTAGAAAATGATTAATCGTCCGCGCCGTTTGCGCGTAAATGAAAAAATCCGCTCATTGGTCAGAGAAACGTCTTTGCAGCCGGAGCAGCTGATTTATCCGATGTTTGTGGTGGAGGGCCGGGATATTAAGCAGGAGATTATGGCTATGCCCGGCCAGTACCGTTATTCGGTTGACCGTCTGCCGGCGGTGATTAGGGAACTGGAAAACATTGGTATCAGCCAGATTATGCTTTTTGGTATACCAGCGTCGGAGGACCATGATGAATGCGGCAGTTCGGCCTGGGCGGCTGACGGTATTGTGCAGCGAGCGATTGCGGAAATTAAGCAGCACAGCGATATTTTTATCACCACCGACGTTTGCCTGTGTGAATACACCAGTCATGGTCATTGCGGTATGCTGGACGCGGACGGCTATGTGAATAATGATAAGACCTTGCAGCTGCTGGCGCAGACGGCTCTTTCTCATGTGCAGGCCGGGGCGGATATGGTGGCGCCCTCGGATATGATGGACGGCCGGGTGGCGGCAATCCGCGCTCTGTTAGATGAAAACGGCTATATCAACACGCCGATTATGTCTTATGCGGTGAAATATGCCTCCAATTTTTACGGTCCTTTCCGGGAGGCGGCCAATTCCGCGCCCCAGCATGGCGACCGCAAGGCCTATCAGATGGATTATCATAATGGCCGCGAAGCGGAAATGGAGGCCGCGTTGGACGTGGCCGAGGGTGCGGATATTATCATGGTTAAGCCGGCGCTGCCTTATCTGGACGTTGTGGCGCGGCTGCGGCCGCAGATTAAGCGCCCTCTGGCGGCTTATTGCGTCAGCGGCGAGTATGCCATGCTGCAAATGGCGGTTAACCGGGGACTGGTGCAGCCGGATATTATTTATGAAAGCCATATTGCCATTAAGCGCGCCGGCGCGGATATTATTCTGACCTATTTTGCGCCGGAACTGGCTAAAAATCTGTAAAACAGGCAGGGGGCGATTATCATGAATGAATACCTGAATAATGATAAAGCGGAAATTCTGCGCCGGGCGCGTCAGCTGATGCCCGGCGGCGTCAACAGTCCGGTGCGCGCTTTTGGCTCGGTTAATCATGAGCCGGTAATTGTGGAAAGCGCCAAAGGGGCTTATCTGACGGATATTGAGGGCAAGCGCTATATTGATTATGTCTGCTCTTATGGGCCGCTGATTTTTGGCCATGCGCCGGATTTTATTGTTGATGAACTGCGCGAGTTTGCCGGCCATGGCACCACTTACGGCTTTACCACGCCGCATGAGGTGGAATTGGCCGAGTTGATTGCCGAGGCCTATCCGGCCTGTGAGATGCTGCGCATGGTAAATTCTGGCACGGAGGCCACCATGAGCGCTATCCGTGTGGCGCGCGGCTGTACTGGCCGGGACAAAATTGTTAAATTTGAGGGCTGTTATCACGGTCACAGCGATAGTCTGCTGGTGAAAAGCGGCAGCGGCCTGCTGACCCAGGGCGTGCCGACCAGTCCCGGCGTGGTGCCGTCTTTGATTGCTGAAACTCTGGTGTGTCCTTATAACGATGCGGACGCGCTGGAACAGCTGTTGAACGCTAATCAGGGGCAGGTGGCCTGTCTGATTATTGAGCCGGTGGCTGGCAATATGGGCGTGGTGCCGCCGGCCGAGGGCTTTTTGTCGCGTGTGCGTGAACTTTGCACCAGACATGGTATTGTGCTGATTTTTGATGAGGTTATTACCGGTTTCCGGCTGGATTATCATTCAGCCGCTGGGGTTTTTGGCGTGCAGCCGGATATGGTCTGCTTTGGCAAGATTATTGGCGGCGGCCTGCCGGTGGGCGCTTACGGTGGCAAGCGCGAGTTGATGCAGCAGGTTTCACCGCTTGGGTCTATCTATCAGGGCGGCACTCTTTCCGGCAATCCGCTGGCGATGCGTGCCGGTATTGCGGCTTTGCGCCGGCTGCGTGATGATAAAACGATTTATCCGGCTTTAATTGAGAATACGGCTTATTTGCAGGCGGAAATTGGCAAGCTGATTGTTAAGCATAATCTGCCGGCCAGCACCTCACGCTGTCTGGATATGTTTTGTCTGTTCTTCACGCCGCAGCAGGTAAATTCTTATGCCGGTGTGATGAGTTGCGATACAGAGATGTATCGGCGCTTCTTTGTGGGTATGCTGGAAGCCGGCATAATGCTGGCGCCCTCGCAGTTTGAGGCCTGGTTCCCCTCTCTGGCGCACGATAAGGAAATTTTAGATACCACGCTGGCGGCTGTGGACAAAGTTTTCGCCAGTTTGCAATAAAAAGATAAGATACAGGAGAATAAAATGGAAAAAGGTAAATTTTACGGCATTGGCGTGGGTCCTGGCGACCCGGAACTGCTGACGCTGAAAGGACTGCGACTATTGCAGGCGGCGGACTGCATTGCCATACCGAAAACCCGGGGCGAGGCCGGCAGCACGGCGCTGCATATTGTGGAGCAGTTTATTGAGGGCAAACCGCTGCTGGAATTGGTTTTGCCGATGACGCGCGATCAGGAGGTTCTGCGTCAGGCCTGGGCGGACGGGGCGCAGGCAGTGATGGAGCGGCTGGACGCTAGCCAGAATGTGGCTTTTATTACGCTGGGTGACGCTTCTTTGTTCAGCACATTGATGTATATTTTCCGCCCGATTAAGGCGGCCGGCTATGCCTGGGAGTTGGTGCCGGGTATTACTGCGCCCAGTGCGGCGGCGGCGCGGCTGGGCATTGGTCTGGCTGATGGCACGGAGGATTTGGCAATTCTGGCGGCGACGGCGGATTTGGCTAAGGTGGAACAGACGATAGCCAATCACAGCAACACGGTTTTGATGAAAGGTGCGGCGCAGTGGCCGGCGATTGCCGAGATTTTGCAGCGGCAGGGTGTTCTGAACAAAACTGCGGCCGTGGAGCGTTGCAGTATGGAAAATGAGCGCGTTTTTGCAGATGTCAGCGAGATGCCGGAGGATTTAAGCTATTTCCTGACGGCGATTATCAGAAAGGGGCTTTGAGCGATGACCGACGATAAGAATATGAATAATGATGTAAATATGAATTTGGTGGATATTGTCGGCGCGGGCCCGGGCGACCCGGAATTAATTACAGTACGCGGTATGCGGCTTTTGCAGCAGGCTGATGTGGTGATTTATGCCGGTTCTCTGGTTAATCCCAAGCTGTTGGATTATTGCCGGCCGGACTGCACCATTTACGACAGCGCTGGCATGAATTTGGACGAGGTAATTGCGGTTATCAAAGAAGCCTGGCCGCAGGGTAAGCGCATTGTGCGTCTGCATACCGGCGATCCCTCAATTTACGGCGCTATCCGGGAGCAGATGGATATTTTGGAAGCGGCGGCTATTCCGTTCCGCGTAACGCCGGGTGTTAGTTCTTTCTGTGCGGCGGCGGCAGCCCTGAAAAAGGAATATGTTTTGCCAGAGGTCAGCCAGACGGTAATTCTCACCCGTATGGAGGGGCGCACTCCGGTGCCAGCGGCCGAGGATATCCGTAACCTGGCTAAAATTAACGCTACCATGATTATTTTCCTGAGCGTGCATATGATTGATGAACTGGTGGCGCGCCTGCGCGAGGGTTATCCGGCTGATACGCCGGCCGCCGTGGTTTATAAAGCCTCCTGGCCGGAAGAAAAACAGGTTATCGGTACGCTGGCGGATATTGCAGAGAAAGTTCAGCAGGCGCAGATTGGCCGCACGGCGCTGGTTACCGTAGGGCGTTTTCTGGGCGATGAATATGCACTTTCCAAGCTTTATGATAAGGGTTTCAGTCATGGCTATCGTAATGCGGTTACTGATTAAAAATTTTTGAAAAATTTCCAAAAATTTTTCAAAAAACTATTGACAAAAGGCCCCTGAACGGTTATAATATTAAATGTTCCGATGATATTAACTGCTTGCTAAAAAGTGGTTAGGGGCCTGATAATCCTCGATAGCTCAACGGTAGAGCACTCGGCTGTTAACCGAGGGGTTGTTGGTTCGAATCCAACTCGGGGAGCCATTAGATTAAAGCAACTGCTCTTTAACCAGAACAGTTGCTTTAATTATATAAATCCCTTTAAGGGCCACTAGCTCAGTTGGTTAGAGCCACCGGCTCATAACCGGTCGGTCTTAGGTTCGAGTCCTAAGTGGCCCACCATAATGTGTACTCAAAATAGATGCACATCGAAAAACCGCCGAATACGGCGGTTTTTTTGTATGAGCGCATAGCGATTGGCAAGGCCACTTTGGTGGACGCAGACAGCGTTAATTCGTTTTAAAACAGGCCAATTTAAGCTAAGATAGCGTTATTTCAAACATTACGAAAGATAATCTAAAATAGATGCCAAAATGCTGGTTCAGAGAATTGTAAGAATTTTAACCATTAAACAAAGTTAGGTAGCGTATGTTATTGCTATTTAGGTTTTATAAAAAACATGCACTATTCACAACGCTAAAAGCACTATTCACTTAAAATTGTAGACGCTGAAAAATTGTTGTGTTATACTGTATCTGAAAGGATTTTGGCTGAAAGGAGGACAAGCAGTGTGGAACTGAAACGGGAAACAATTTGTGAGGACACACTGGAAATTATTCAGGAATACTATCACCTGAACGCGGAGCCGTTTTTCTCTCTCCTTGCTGACGATTGTGTGTGGATAGGGACAGGAAATGTGCTGGCTTCCGGTGCGGTGGCAATCAAGGATTTTTTTAAAGAGGGCTTTATTATGCCATCTTGTCATTTGGCGGAGCCGGATTTTAGGTTGATTGAAACCGGTTGTGAAAGTCAGTTGATTGTCCTTGGGCAGTACACTCTTTATTCCGATGAAGATGCTCAGTTTATCAGCGCTGTCAAGCAGCGAGTTACATTTTGTTATCGGCAGGAAAAAAGTGTCTGGCGGCTTTATCATATGCACGTTTCCAACGAGTGGAATGAATTGGTGGGAGATGAGGTTTTTCCCGTTCAGATTAGTACCCAGACCTATCACTATTTCAAGAAATTACTGGCGGAAAGCGTCAACAGGAACTCGCCAATGTTGGTGATTAAGACAGACCTTGCTAATCAGTTTATAGATACTAACACGATAATCTATATTCAGGCGATGGACAGGGATTGTATTCTTCATATGCTGAATGAAAGGAAACAGGTTTCACGCTCGCTGAAAGATTTGCAGAAGCAACTTCCTCCAAATTTTTACCGTATTCACAGAAGTTTCTGTCTTAACAGTGATTATGTGAAGAAAATTGAGCGATATGCCATAACATTGGTGACTGGCGAGGTGCTGCCCGTTCCAAAAATGCGTTATACTCAAATACGGAATGAACTTACTGTTTTGATTGAAAAAGCTGGTACAAATGTAGGTGTATAAAAAATTACAGAAAGGAAAGCTGTAAGATGGTCTTAAAACAAAGGTTTGCCGGTTTTTTGTTTGTCATTGTTATACTGTTTGCTTTTGGTTCATTGCCAACATTGGCCACCGGGGCGGATATAAAAGATTTTAATGATTTGGTTTATGAGAATGGTGTTGATACGCAAATCATTGAGATTACGCCGGAAAACGTAGCTGAAAGGGTTGGCGCATATAAGGCGGGCGTCGGCACCGTTAACGTATCTTTTGATGAGGCCAGCAAAATGCTGACTGTTGCTATGACAAACGCCGAAATTATCCGGCCGCTTGAAGTGAAAGGCCTAAACGTCACGCTGGATTTGACGGGTGAAAACAGCATAACATACTACGGCTCGGAATATGCTCTGATTGTAAAGGGTAACCTGAAAATTAAAGGCGCGGACAAAGCGGTGGACATGCTGACGGTCAACGGTTTGCATAATGCCATTTATGCTTCGGGTGCGCTTACTGTTGAAAACGCCAACCTGAAAGCGCAAACGGGGACTGTTGCACCAGCCGCTTCTGCTTATGCATTTTCCGGTGCAGAATTTATTATTTATGCCGGGACTGATATTGCTGTTTTGAACAGTAATTTGTTGATTGTCTGCACCAGCGATTGGGGCAGTATCGGCCTTTGGTCTGATGAGGGCAATATCAGGATAGCGGACAGCCTTGTGGATATAGACGGCGTCAGCAGTGATGTTATTAAAAGCAATGGTATTATTGACATAGTTGACAGTAGTATAATTCAGAGTAATGATAAAAAAGCCTGTGGCACTGTTTTGTCTGCAAGCGGTGATATTGTTATAGACAATAGTCAAATTGATATTGATAATTGTTCAAGCGTTGTTATTCAGGCCGGAGAGTTAAATGGCGAAGTTCAGTTAGAAGATGAAGTTCAGTCATCAGATATTATAATGAAAAATAACAGCAAGATTGTTATTTCTAATACTAACACTTTAGAAGCTGGTTTTGCCTGCTTGGCAGTAGGCGACATTATTATTCAGAATTCAACTTTTGACGGCGCGTCTGGCGCAACGGTTTTGGGCACGAATGGCAAACTTGTGATTGATAACAGTAGTGTCGAGGCGGAATCGACAAAAGGCGCTTGTATTGAAGTGAAAGAAAACCTTGATATTATAAATTCTTCCAAGGTTAATGCCCGGGGCTTGCTATCTGGAATTGTTGTTTCCGGAAACAGCTTTGATAAGAGTAATATTTTAATTAAGGATAGCCGTGTTTTATCTCATGGTTCAAATGCTATCATTAATAATAATGGCGATATTAATATTGAGGGCGAACTGACTTATGTCTATGGACGCAATCAGTCCTCTGATATTGAAAAGGCCGATTTTGCTGAAACTTGCTATGGGATAGCGGCATTGAATGGTGATATTAACATTAGCGGCGCTCAGGTTGGGGCAAGAGTTTATAACGGCTACGCAATGTATGCTAATAATATTACAATCAGCGACGAGAATACCCTAATGGCTGTTATCAGTTATGGCGAAGAAGTCGCTGGGTTAGCTGTTAAGAATGCGCTTACAGTTAATGGTGGCATGATTGCAATTTCTTCCGAGAATAACAAAGGCCTGGAAACGCAGGGTGATATTACCATAAACGGCGGTGAAATTACGATTATCAGCAGGGATTGTGGTATTTATGCGCCAAATAGCAAATTTAAGGTTACTGGCGGCGAGTTGGAGATTTTGACACTGGCAGACGATGCTATATCTGTTTCTGATGTTGAAATAACCGGCGGCGATTTTTTGGTGAAAGTACCCTCTGGCAAAAAGCCATTGATTGTTAAGAGTCGGCCTGATTTTACCGCTGCCGATTTGACGGGCATTAATTTCCAGATTAAGTATTTTGATTATGAGGGCGACGAGCCTTTGGCCTGTTTTTTGGTTACTTTCTTTCTTGATGATGGTTCGATAATGAAGAACACTACGGCTGTGACTGGTGAGAAGCTGGTTGCGCCGGAGGCTCCCAGCAAGGCTGGTTATATCTTTGACGGCTGGTACGCTTATGGGGAAAAATGGGATTTTGAAAACGATGTAGTTACTGAGAATTTATCTCTCTATGCTCAATATACAAAAAGAAGCGGCGGTGGTTCCAGCGGTGGCGGTAGCAGTTATTATACGCTGAGTTTTGAAACGAACGGCGGCAGTTCAATTAATAAAGTACAGGATAAGAAAGGCGTTACCATTAAGCTTGCTGATTACACGCCAACTCGCAAAGGTTATGTTTTTACCGGCTGGTATTCCGACAAGGAACTGACTAAAAAAATTACTGAAATTAAGCTGAATAGTAATAAAATCTTATATGCTGGTTGGACTGAACAGGAAATAAATGTGGAAACGCCAGAGGTGGGATTGACACAAACCTTTGCTGATGTTAAGGCCGGTGATTGGTTCTTCAAAGATGTTGAATTTGTTTGTGCGAATGGTTTGATGAACGGCGCCAGCGAAACCGCTTTTGCGCCCAATGAGAATACCACGCGAGCGCAAATTGCTGTAATCTTCTATCGCCTGGCTGGCAGTCCGGCGGCGGTGGGCCAAAACAGCTTTACTGATGTGGAGCAGGGCTGGTATTATGACGCGGCGACTTGGGCGGAACAAACCGGTTTGATGAACGGTTACAAAAACGGCAACTTTGCTCCTGACGATTTTGTTACACGTGAACAGCTTGCGGCAATCTTTTACCGCTACGCGCAAACTGCTGGTTACGATGTTACGACAAAAGGCGCATTGGACGGCTTTGCTGATAAAGACGCGGTTTCTGCCTGGGCGCAGAATGCTATGGCCTGGGCGGTTGCTTCTGGTCTGATGAACGGTACTGGGGAAAATCAGCTTGATGCGCAGGGAACGGCCACACGAGCGCAAATTGCTGCGATGTTTCATCGTTTTATTGGTGATTAGATAGTTTGATAGAGAAAAGACTCTGCCAACTGACTATATCTATTTGATATGGAAAGTTGGCGGAGTTTTTACTGTTTATTCGCTTTGGGTGATAAGTCTTAGGGTTTAGGCAAGCATTTTCGCAAAAAAGCGAAACCCCTGTTCAAGTCTGCATTGAACAGGGGTTAGTTTTTTTGATTGTTGGTTTTTATTATTTTTAACTATAATAGCATATCTGCAATTTCAGTATACAAATCATCATGATTAAATGGTTGTACACGTC
>CANSKT010000032.1 GCA_947647555.1 uncultured Peptococcaceae bacterium
CCTATATGCAAGCATTAACGATGAGTTCAGAAAAAATTAATACTTTATTATTATACATTATCAGGCGCTGCAAGTCAAGCAGCTGTTTACGCTTTCAATTTTGTACACAGTATAATTTACGTCATGGAACCGTTAACGGGTTAAAAAATTGGCTTAATCCGGACTGAAAGAGCAAATCGAAAGGCGGCCAAACGCGGCCGCCTCCGAAAATATAGGGAATTTAAATAAGGGGAAAATATGAAAAGAAAACAGATAGATGCAAAATTAAATTTTATTGGTGATTGCAAGCCGGCTTACTGAATAAAGAACTGGGACCAGTAAGGTGTGCCGTTAATCACAGTATAGCCAATGCCAATCGTGGTGTAATTGCTGTTCAAAATGTTGGCGCGGTGGCCGGAGGAATTCATCCAGTCCGTCATAACGGCCTGTGGTGTGCGCTGACCATAAGCAATGTTCTCACCAGCGCGCCGATAGCTGACGCCGCCCTCTTTCAACGCGGTGAAGCATCTTGTGCCATTGGGACGGGTGTGTGAAAAGCTGCGCGCACATTCAGCGGCTCTGACCTGCGCGGCGGCGGAAACTCTGGCGTCCAGACGCAGGCTGTTCAAACCTCTGGCCGCGCGCTCCCGGTTAACCAGCTGCAAAACCTGTTCAACATAGCTGTTGTTGGTCTGGTTAGTATCATTTTTGTCGTCATTATTGTTGTTATCGTTATCTTTATCGGTATTATTATCCTGACCGGGCTGGTTATCCTCAATAACCGGCGGTTTGGGTGTGGGCTTCTGGCTTTCGTCCGGAGTGGGGCGCTTGTTCTGGTCCGGTTCCTCGCCAATCTGTTTCATAATGCTGTTCCAGAAATCATCACTTTCCTGTATGTACTGCCAAAGTTCGTCCTGCGGCTGCTGGGCGTTGGCTGGCGCAGCCAGTGCGCTGGTGGCCAACATACAAAATACGGCGATTGTCAATGTGATACTCAATAGTTTTTTCATAAACTATCACTCCTTTGCTTTTTTAAGTTTTTTAACTTTCAGTTCCTCTGAACTTGATGTCATTATACCCCAGGGGTTGGGTCTAAAGCAATGGTAAAAAAGAACAGCCCCGGCAAGGGCTGGTTATTTGGCGGCTTTTCGGCAGTGATTGCCAGCTTTGGCAAATCATACGGCCAGAAAAACCGCAAGTTTATGCTTATTTGGCCTGTAATTATCTGTTATAATCTCAATAAAAGGCTGAATGGTGCAATTATAGACCGGTTTAACTTGTAAATCTGGCGCTGATATGCTAAAATAATGGATAATATAAGCGTCGGAGGGTGTTGGCTATGCAAAAAATTTGGGCAACAGGTAAATATATAGCAGGGCTTTTATTATTGCTGTCGCTGCTGGCGGCCTGTTCCACTCATGCCTATAAAGCGGCTACTTTTAACGTGGAAACCGGTGATAAAATTACAGTGCAGGTGGATATTAAGGCCGGTTATGATTTGACGATGGAAGTGCCTTTTGTGATAAGCAAAGATGAAACTGTTATTCTGACTGGCGCTTTTGGCCAGCCGGAAGCCTATGCGCTTTACTACCAGCTGATAGAAGACGACCCCAACGCCTCTTTGCTGGCGGAGGACACTAAAGACGGCAACAGCTATTTTTTCTATACGGTAGATGGCAACAGCGGTACGGAATACAATTATATCATGCAGGTTGACGGCGCTCAAACCGTTATAATCATGGCTTCTCTGGCCAGTCGGGCGGAGGCTGAAGCCGCTTTTGCCGCTGCCACTTTCAGTCTGGCAGAGCCGGAATAATTTAATATTAAAAGGGCAGACGTTAAATTGAAACGCCTGCCTTAAATTTTATTTGGAATGTTTAGCTGTTATATTTTTCTGGTGTATTGACATTTGGGATAGCCGCTGCACCCGATAAAAGGGCCATAACTGCCCTGTTTGATTAACAGTTCCCGGCCGCAGAAAGGGCAGAGCGCGCCATGCATTTGCTGCTGAACCTGCTTGATGTGCTGCTTTTTGGTGCGCCGATTAACCTTGCTCCATTTGGCAAGCTGGTGGCAGACTGCTTCAATTTCCGTCAGTTCCAGAACTGGCCGGCGAGAATTAACCAGCTTTTTCAGATGTTTTAACAGTTTGCTGCGGTTGCAGACAACAAAGCTTTCGCTGTGTCTTGGGTAAATATTGCTTAAATCAGCCCGGTTTTCAAAGACAATAATTGAACAGATATATTCCGGCGATATTTGCAAGGCTCTGGCCAGATTACGCCGATGATTTTCATTCTGTCTTATAGGATTATAAAATACATTTTTACTGCCGCCCAGATACTGTACCCAATTAAGCTGCTCCGGCTGACCATAAATTTTACCGCCATAGGCTTTGCTTTCAAAAATATACAGGCCGGTACTGCCGACCAGCACAATATCCAACTCGGTTGTGCCGCCGCCCAGCGGTACATAAACATTTTGAAAAATGGCGGCGTTTTTGGCGCGGTTTTTCAGCAGTTCCAGCAGACATCTCTCGCCCCATTCGCCCTCGTCAGCGCCGGATAAGTCATGCCAGACGCGTGCCAGAGGGCTGGGCTCATCACCGCGCAGCATGGCGAAAATGGAGGCTTTTTCTTTCGGCATAAAATCACTTTCTTAATAAAAATTTCCAAATAATTAAATTTTGTAAAATATTATAAAGAAAAGGCTCGGTGTTGTCAAGATTTTTAATTTAGAATTATAATTTAATCCAAAAATACTGCAAATATATACAGAGCAGCAGTTGACAAAGCCGCCTGAAAAGGTCTATAATAATCTAATAAACTATTTTTAAGTTAAGAAATAAATATAAATAAATTAAACGCAGAATAGGGGTTGAGAAGATTGAAAAATTATGACCGTTACCACCGCGGCTATTTTATGCCGCCGGTAAATGAGTTGAAGTGGGCGCAAAAGGAATACATTGATAAAGCGCCGGTTTGGTGCAGCGTGGATTTACGCGATGGCAACCAGAGCCTGATTGTGCCGATGAGTTTGGACGAGAAACTGGAATTTTTCAAATATTTGGTGAAAATTGGCTTTAAGGAGATTGAAGTTGGCTTTCCGGCGGCTTCAGAAACCGAGTATGAATTTCTGCGTGCGCTGATTGAGCAGGATTTGGTGCCGGACGATGTTACATTGCAGGTTTTGACCCAGAGCCGCGAGCATATTATTGCCAAAACCTTTGAAGCTGTGCGCGGCGCTAAAAACGCTATTGTTCATTTGTATAATTCCACCTCTCTGGCGCAGAGAGAGCAGGTTTTCCATATGGAGAAGCCCGGCATTATTGAGATTGCCGTGGAGGGCGCCAAGCTGATGAATGAATATATCAAGGATATGCCCGGCAATATTCGCTTTGAGTATTCGCCGGAGAGTTTTACCGGCACGGAGATGGAATTTGCGCTGGAAATCTGCAATGCGGTGCTGGATATCTGGCAGCCCCGGGCGGACTGGCCGGTTATTATCAATCTGCCAGCCACGGTGGAAATGAGCCTGGCGCATGTTTACGCCAGCCAGATTGAATATATGAGCGATAATTTGAAATATCGTGATAATGTGATACTTTCCCTGCACCCTCACAATGACCGCGGCTGCGGCGTGGCCGATGCGGAACTGGGCATGCTGGCCGGCGCCGACCGTATTGAGGGCACACTTTTTGGCAACGGCGAGCGCACCGGCAATGTGGATATTGTTACATTGGCGATGAATATGTTTTGTCATGGTGTGGATCCCCAGCTGGATTTTAGCAATATTACAGAAATTACCAAAGTTTATGAAAAAGTTACGCGTATGCATGTTTATGAGCGCCAGCCATACAGCGGCCGGCTGGTGTTTGCCGCTTTCTCCGGTTCACATCAGGACGCGATTGCCAAGGGTATGAAGTGGCATGAGGAAAAACAGCTGCATAGCTGGACTGTGCCTTATTTGCCGATTGACCCCCACGACGTGGGCCGGGAGTATGAGTCTGACGTTATCCGTATTAACAGCCAGAGCGGTAAGGGCGGCATTGGTTATCTGATGCAGACCAAATATGGCTTTAATATGCCCCAGAAAATGCGCGAGGACTTTGGCTATGCGGTTAAAAGCGTTTCCGACCACCTGCACAAGGAACTATCGCACGAGGAAATTCGCGATATCTTCCTTTCGCATTATGTTAATATTGACCAGCCTATTTCTTATGGTAAATATTCTTTCAGCGATAAGGCGATTATGTATGCCGATGTGGAATTGAAATTCCATGGCCAGATTTCGCGTATGCAGACCACCGGTAACGGCCGTCTGAACGCTGTAACCAAGGCGCTGGAGCAGCTGTTGGATAAGAAAATCCACGTTGTGACTTATGAGGAACACTCGCTGACTTCCGGTTCAACCTCACAGGCGATTGCTTATGTGGGGCTGGAGGACAGAGATAATAATGTCTGCTGGGGCGCCGGCATTGATAACGATATTATTGACGCTTCACTGAACGCGCTTTTGAGCGCGGCGAACAAGCTGTATGAAGTATGGAATAAATAATAAAAGTTTTATAACAGTCCGAGGAGGAAGAAACAATGGGAATGACAATGAGCCAGAAAATTCTGGCCGCGCATTGTGGGCTGGAGAGTGTTAAGCCCGGCCAGCTGATTATGGCGGATTTGGATTTGTGTCTGGGCAATGATATTACCACCCCCGTGGCAATTAACGAATTTGAAAAAGCCGGCTTTATCGAGGTTTTTAATAAAGATAAAATTGCGCTGGTGATGGACCATTTTGCGCCGAACAAGGATATTAAGGCGGCCGAGCAGTGCAAGCAATGCCGTCAGTTTGCGGCTAAACATAATATTACGCATTATTACGATGTGGGCTGTATGGGGGTTGAGCATGCGCTGCTGCCGGAGCAGGGTTTGGTGACGGCCGGTCAGCTGGTAATCGGCGCGGACTCGCATACCTGCACTTACGGCGCGCTGGGCGCTTTTTCCACTGGCGTGGGCAGTACAGATTTGGCGGCCGGCATGGCGCGCGGCAAAGCCTGGTTTAAGGTGCCGGAGGCGATTAAATTTGTGCTGCATGGCAAAAAAAATCCCTGGGTCAGCGGTAAGGACATCATTTTGCATATTATCGGTCTGATTGGTGTGGACGGTGCGCTTTATCAGTCTATGGAGTTCAGCGGCGATGGTCTGGCGGAGTTGGGCATAGACGACCGTCTTTGCATGGCGAATATGGCGATTGAAGCCGGCGCGAAAAACGGTATTTTTGCGGTGGACGATATCACGCTGACCTATCTGAAAGAGCGCGAAAAAATGCCGCCAACGGTTTATCAGGCGGACGATGACGCGGAGTATACCGCCGTTTATGAGATTGATTTGGCGGCGGTGCAGCCGACAGTGGCGCTGCCGCACCTGCCGGAGAACACCAAAACAGTGGCCGAGCTGGGCGAGGTAAAGATTGACCAGGTGGTTATCGGTTCCTGCACCAATGGCCGACTGGCCGATATGGCAGTGGCGGCGCAAATTCTGCGCGGTCATAGGGTGGCGCCGGGCGTGCGTGTGATTATTATTCCGGCTACCCAGCAGGTTTATAAGCAGTGCCTGGAGTTGGGCTATCTGGCTGATTTTATTGATGCTGGCTGTGCGGTTTCCACGCCCACCTGCGGCCCCTGTCTGGGTGGTTATATGGGCATTCTGGCTGACGGCGAGCGCTGTGTGGCCACCACCAATCGCAATTTTGTTGGCCGTATGGGGCATATTGGCTCTGAGGTTTATCTGGCCAGCCCGGCCGTGGCGGCGGCCAGCGCGCTGACTGGTTATATTTCTGCACCAAAGGCATAGGGGAGGTTTAAGCAAATGATTAGTAAGGGTTTTGTCCATAAATATGGTGATAATATTGATACGGACGTGATTATTCCGGCGCGTTATCTGAACACTGCCAATCATCAGGAGTTGGCGGCGCACTGCATGGAGGATATTGATAAGCAGTTTGTGCAGCGTGTTCAGGCCGGGGATATCATGGTGGGCGGCTTTAACTTTGGCTGCGGTTCCTCCCGGGAGCATGCGCCGATTGCGATAAAGGCCTCCGGCATTTCCTGCGTGATTGCCAAAAGCTTTGCGCGCATTTTTTACCGCAACTCCATCAACGTCGGCCTGCCGATTTTGGAGTGTGCCGATGCGGATAAAATTGCCGTTGGTGATGAGTTGGAAATTAATTTTGACTGTGGTGAAATTCACAATTTGACTAAAAATGAAACCTACAAAACAGAACCGTTTCCGGAATTTATCCAAAACATTATTGCCAAAGGCGGTCTTCTAAATTTTTTAAAGTCTTGACAATCTGGAGCAAATATTGATAAATATTTTAGTTTTATTGTGCTAAGCAACAGATTTTTTAAGATATTTACAAGCATGAGCGAGTATTGATAAAGATTTCACTTTATTGTTCTAAGCAAAATAGGAGGAATTTTATAATATGGAGAAAAATATTGCGGTAATCCGCGGCGACGGCATTGGCCCGGAGATTGTAAACGCCACATTACAGGTGCTGGCGGCGGTTGGCGAGAAATTTGGCCATAAATTTAATTATACAGACGTTGATATGGGTGGCTGCTCCATTGACAAACATGGCGTGCCGCTGACCGAGGAGGCTATTGCGGCCTGTCGCGCCAGTGACAGCGTTTTGCTGGGCGCTATCGGCGGCTATAAATGGGATAAGCTGCCGGGTGATATTCGGCCGGAGCGTGGTTTGCTTGGCTTGCGCGCGGCGATGGGGCTGTATTCCAATGTACGTCCGGCGCGTCTGTTTCCGCAGCTGGATTTTGCTTCGCCGCTGAAGCCGGAGATTGTGCAGCGCGGCATTGATTTGGTTATCGTGCGTGAACTGATTGGCGGCGTATATTTTGGCGAGCATAAGACGGAAACTCTGCCTAATGGCGAAAAAATGGCTACGGACGTGATGAGTTACAGCACGCATGAAATTGAGCGCATGCTGCATATCGCATTCAAAATGGCGCAGAAACGCCGCCGCAAGGTGACGATGATTGACAAAGCCAATGTATTGGATACTTCCAAACTCTGGCGAGAATTGGGCTATCAGATTGCAGAACAATATCCCGATGTAGCCTATGATTATATGCTGGTGGATAATACGGCCATGCAGCTGGTAAAGGACCCCTCCCAGTTTGACGTTATCGTAACCGAGAATATGTTTGGCGATATTCTTTCCGATGAAGCAAGCATGATTACCGGCTCCATTGGTATGATTCCTTCCTCCAGCCTGGGCGAGAGCACGGTTGGCATGTATGAGCCTATTCATGGCTCCGCGCCGGATATTGCCGGGCAGGATATTGCTAATCCTATCGGTACTATTCTGGCCGCGGCGATGATGTTAAAATATTCCTTTGATATGGACAAGGAGAGCGATGCGGTTGAGGCCGCCGTCAATGCGGTTTTGGATAAGGGACTGCGCACGGCCGATATTATGAGCGAGGGCAAAACCAAAATTGGCTGCGCCGCTATGGGCAAAGCGGTGGCCGAGGCTGTTTTGATGTTTTAGTCTGGGGAAGTGGTGTCGATATGGGGCTGTTTTTGGAGGTTATGCTTTTTCCGGGCGGTGAGGTGGAGCAGTGTCGCCAGGCGTTTGTGAAATGTCCGCAAATTCCGGAAATGAATGTGCGGCCGGTGGATTGCTCCTGGGCGCAGTATGCTGGCGGCGCGGCGGTTTTGCTTAATGACGGCGCTGTCGGCTATGATATGCCGGCGTCGCTTTCTGCAATGCTGACCTGCCCGATAATGCTGCTTTATATTTATGATGATGATTATTGGGGTTATCATCTTTGGCAGCAGGGGGTGGAGTTGGACAATTTTGCCAGTCTGCCTGATTATTTTGGACCCGGAGAACCGCCGGCCAAACCCGGTAATGCATCGGCACTGGCGCGCTGCTTTGGTGTGGAGCCGGCGAAAATTGCGCGTTACCTTGAGCCTTGGGATAATGAGCAAATGGGGCAGTTTGCATATCCTGATGATGAATTTGTTATCGGTGATTGCTGGCAGCTGGCCGATTTTATGGCGGCGCTGGGCTTTGCTTATGATAAACTGGTGCCGTCGCCGGCTGATACTGATTTGGCGGATTTAGCGGCGGAGGCTGCGCTGAATGAGGAGTCGGATTTTGCGCCATATTTGGATAATAAATGTTTGCCGATTGATACGCCAATTTTGCCAGATGTTCTCAATGACCAGGAATATGCCCTGCTCAGAGCGCTGGAATTGCCGCCGGTTTATGCTGATATTTGCCAACTGTTGCAGAATGGCCTTTATGCGGATATGTTGCCGCTGCTGACTGCGGCTATTCAGAAAACGCCCAATGAGCCGGTTTTGTATTTGCTGCGCGCTTTTTGTTACTGTCAGTTGGAATGTTTAACATGTGGGCGTAGCCGCCGGCCGGATATGGACCGGGATTTGACGAAAGTTCTTGAGTTTGAGCCGGACAATATTTGGGCTTTGCGCGCGCATTGTCCAACTACGGCCACTACCAGCCGTTATCCGCGGCATATTCAGGATTTAACGCGGCTTATGGAGATTGACCCGGAGTACATAAGCATTCATCAGGTATCTCGGGCTTATCGTTATCATTGGTTGGGCGATGATGAAGCGGCTAAGACTGATTTGCTTGCGGTGCTTGAGCGCGGCGATTGCTGGACGGTGGATTTAACTTATCTTTGTCAGGAATTTGCTTTGCCAGGTTTTTGATTGTATAAAATTTTAACTGTAAACTACTTGCATTTTTTGGATTTGTATGGTACAATAAAAACACAAAGAGCCGACCCTCAAACCGGGTCAGCCCACAAGAGTAATGCTTATAAAATAACCGCATCTTTTGCAGAGAGGGCGGTTATTTTTGTTTGCCATGGTTTAATATAAACTCGACAGCTTGCAGTACAAGTTGAATTGTCTGCATAAATAATGCTGCTATGCTTAACCAAAACATGCACATCACCTCCTCGCCGAACAAAGTGAGGAGGGCCCCAATCCCTCATTCTTCCAACTTAACATCTAACACAGATGTATAATTGTACTCCTGAGGGCAAACCGCCAATTTGAGTTTCAACTCTTTGTAGACATATTATAGCATTTTCTTTTAACTTTTGTCAAATTTTTTTAAAATTTGACTTGACTTTTTGTCACGCTTTATATATAATTATGGTGTGGCAAAAAAAGAGAGGTGATTATTTGAGTCCACGAACTGGTCGTCCAAAAGCAGATAACCCTAAAGATATAAGATACAGTGTTCGTTTAGATAAGGAAACTGAACAGAGGTTAAAATCATATTGTATCAAAAATAGTATAACAAAAGGCGAAGCAATCAGGCAGGGTATAAATTTACTTTTGGAAAATAAAAAATAAGACAATCGATTAATAGCCTAGCAAGCCTACCGATTGTCTTATAACCAAAACCTTAAAGGAGATTGGTAAATCTATTATATCATTCTTATTTAGGGAAATCAATAACAAAATAAGGAGAATAATATAATGGAAACAGAAAAAAATTTGACAAAACAATCATCAGGGGACTTAAACGAAAAAAAATTGGCGGCGGCGATAGGAAAATTGACGGATTTTTTCACGCAGATTTGGGCAGTCAATAATACATTACATTTGTTATACAGCTTTTTGGAAATGGAGGATAGAGAAATCGCCAACCCGGCCAGTTCTCTGGAAATTTGCACGTTACAGCTGGATTATATATATCGGCAATCTGCGGATTTGTTGGATATAATTATAGAATGCACTGGTGTTAATAAAAAACTTATTTGATAAATATTGCTTAACAATGTGTTGACATTGTGCGCCAAAAATTATATAATATTAGCAGAAAACTGAATGGAGGTGGCTGTAATGGCTAAAACTGCTAATATTAATATTCGGATTGAGCCGGAAATTAAGCTTCAGGCAGAGGAACTGTTTGCCAATTTGGGTATGACGGTTACAGAGGCTATTAACATTTTTTTGTATAAGTCACTATTGGTTGAGGGTTTGCCTTTTGATGTGAGAATGCCAAAATACAATGCGGAAACGCTGACGGCCATGCAGGAGGCCAGAGATATTTTGGCAGGCAAAATAGAAACCAAAACCTATAATTCTGCACATGAATTTACTTTGGAAATGGAAGCCGAACTTACGGCGGAAATGCAGGATTAAACAGGGGTTTTAAGCATGTTAAAATTTAAAACTACCGCACAATATCGCCGAGATTATAAAAGAATTATGAAACGCGGCTATGATATCGACAAAATAGAAAATGTTATAGATACTCTTTTAGCCGGTAAACAATTATCCGGGCAATTTAAAGACCATGCATTAACCGGCGAATATATTGGCTTTAGGGAATGTCATGTTTTGCCGGATTGGCTGTTAATTTATAGGATTGATAATGATGAACTGGTGCTGATTGCTTTCCGCACTGGTACGCATGCAGATTTATTTGATAAATAATAAAAAGGGTGATTGCGCTGGAAAACAGGCAATCACCCTTTAATATATGCTGTAAATTAAGCTGCGAAAGTTTTGTTAAAACGCAAAACCAGATGAGATTTCTTTCTGGCGGCGGCATTGCGATGAATTAAATTGGTGCGAGCAGCCTTGTCCAACAGACTGATAACCTCACGCAGCAAAGCCTGAGTTTCCTCTTTGTTGGTGCCTGCCTCCAAAGAAGCCTCATACTTTTTAAGCGCAGTACGGATACGGGAACGCGCAGCTGCATTTTTTACACGCCGGGCTTCAGCGATAAGCACTCTTTTCTTCGCGGATTTGATGTTTGCCATGGTTTCACCTCCTGTAAAGCATTTGACTATATAAAAAAACCTTATAACACGGATAAACTATATAAATCAACCAATATATTTTAGCATAAAAAATTCCAAAATGCAATAGCTTTTTATGCTTTTTGCTAAAAAATTTAAGTTGTTGCGGCATCTGGTTTTAAAGGCATATTTTACTTTTCTTTTTCATAAACATTAAACAGAAAGTGGAGGGTAACTATGCGTGCAAAAGATAATCGGACATACTATGCGGATATGGCGGCTCCCCGGCGGCATAATCGGCAGTCTGCGGTTTGGCTGCTGCTTTTGCTGTTGTGTCTGGGCGGGGCATGGCTGGGACAAAATCGCCTGGGCGGTCAGAGCGCGCCGGTAAATAATGTGTTGAGCAATGCAGACGGTATTATTCAGTCTGTTCAGCCCTCCGGCAAATGGCCAAGCCGTTTAATGGCGGACAGCGAGGCGCTTTTTGCCTGGCGACGTTATCAGCAGGATTTGGCAGATGCCGCCGCAGAAATCAAGGTTGCGGTTTATTGCACGCACAGTTCAGAAACATATACCAGCTATTCCGGCCAGCCCAAAGTTTATGGTGAATTGGGAGGGATTTATCAGGCGGCGCATGCTTTTGCGGAAACCTTGCAGGCGGAGGGCGTGGGGGTTTTGGTTAATGAAACCATTCACGACTGGCCGGATTGGAACAAGGCTTATGCTAATTCTCTGGCCACGGCGGAGGGGCTTCTGGCGGCCTATCCGAATTTGCAGGTTTTGATTGACTGGCATCGTGACGCTGGGGTTAGCCGGGAGGCTTCAGTGGTGGACATCAACGGGCGCACGGCGGCGCGGATTATGCTGGTTTGCGGCAGCGCCCAGCGTTATGAAAACCCCAACTGGCAGAGCAACCGCGATTTTATGCAGCGGCTGGGTGATAAAATGGACGAATTATACCCTGGGCTGTTGCGGCGGATTTCCGTGCAGGCCGGGCGCTATAATCAGCATATTTTTGACCATGCCATTCTGGTGGAGATGGGCAGCACGGAAAATAATATCGAGGAGGTAGAATATGCCGCCACACTTTTGGCGGAGGCTATGCGGCAGGTTTTGGCGGAAGAATAAAAATGAAAATTCTGGTTGTAACATTGTATAGGTTGTGATATAATATCAATATCCAACACCTATTATTCAGGAAGTGAATTTTATTTGGGCGGTTTACCAGAAAAAAACAGTGCCGGTTCAGGCACGGCCAAAGGCGGCGGCGCTTCTCTGCTGGCGGCGGCCAACCTGCTGATGCTCAGTACGATTGCTTCGCGCATATTGGGTTATCTGCGTGATGTTCTTATTTTTGCCAAATTTGGCCAGAATAATTTAACCGATGCTTATAACGCGGCCTTTTCCATACCGGATTTTCTGTATATGATTTTGGTGGGCGGCGCGCTTTCCTCTGCCTTTATACCGGTTTTTTCCAGCTATCTGGCGCGCAATCAGGAGGAAGAGGGCTGGCGCGTTTTAAGCATTATTTTTAACTGGATTATGGTGCTGCTGACAATCGGCGTAGTGCTGGGCGTGACGCTGGCGCCGCAGCTGGTGGACTGGCTGGTGCCGGGCTTTGACGGCTACACCAAAACTCTTACTATCAATCTGACGCGCATTATGTTTGTGCAGGTAATTTTCATGTGCCTGTCCGGTATCAGCACCGGCATATTGCAGTCCTATAAGGAATTTACCGCGCCGGCGGTCGGTTCGGTGCTTTATAATCTTGGCATCATTCTGGGCGGCCTGCTGCTGGCCGCGCCGATTGAGCATTATTTTCCCGGCTATGGCATTGCCGGCTTCTCGGTGGGCGTGGTGCTGGGCGCTATTATGAATTTTCTGGTGCAGTTCATCAAGCTTTGGCAGATGGGTATGCATTACACTTTCAGCTTTAATCTGCGTCACCCCGGCGTTCAGGAACTGTTGGCGCTGATTGTGCCGGTGTTTATCGGTCTGGGCGCCAGCCAGTTTAATTTGTTTGTCAATCAGAATTTGGCTTCTGAACTTTCGGCCGGGCTGGTTTCCGCCTTGCGTGCCGCCCAGCGCCTGATGCAGCTGCCGATAACGCTGTTCGGTATTACGGTGGGCATTGCCTTTTTCCCCACCATGACTCAGCTGGCGGCACAGGAGCAGTGGGACAACTTCAAGGCCACGCTGATTATGGGCGTGCGCACTGTAATTTTTGTGACTATTCCGGCCTCGTTTGGGCTGGCCGCTTTGAGCGAGCCGGTAATTCGCTTCATGTATGAGTTCAAAAGCGGCGCCTTTACGGCGGAGGACACCAAACAAACCGCTTATGCTCTGGTTTTCTATACCATCGGCATATTTGCCTATGCGGCCATTCATACGCTTTCCCGGGCGTTTTATGCCCTGAAAGATACGCGCAAGCCGGTGGCGGTGGCGGTGCTTTCCATTGCGGTCAATGTGGTGCTTTCCATAATTTTGGTGCGTTATATGGCGCAGGGCGGTCTGGCGCTGGCCTATTCCGTGGCCGGCATTTTCAACATGGTAGTACTTATCGTGCTGCTGAACTGGCAGATTGGCGATATCGGCAGTTGGGCGCTGTTAAAATCCACTGCCCAGACAACCCTGATTTCTCTGGTTATGGGAGCGGCCGTCTGGCTGCTGGCGCATTTTTGGCAGCTTTACCTACCGATTTCCAGCAAAATGGCGCAGCTGGCCGAAATTCTGCTGGCTACGGGGCTGGGTATTGGCCTGTTTATGTTTCTGGCCACTCTTTGGCATATGCCGGAGGCCGAGCAGCTGCTGGGTATATTGCGTCGCAAGTTCCGGCCGCGGCGTACTTTGCCGGCCGCAGCTTCAGATGAAAAAACGACGGAAAAATAATTAAAAATTTATAATACTAAGAGGAATTTTAACAAGATGAGTGTAAATAAGCAAACAGAACAGAAGAATATCCGTAATTTTTGTATAATTGCCCATATTGACCATGGCAAATCCACGCTGGCCGACCGGCTGCTGGAATATACTGGCGCGCTTTCCAGCCGGGAAATGGAGGCGCAGGTGCTGGACGATATGGATTTGGAGCGTGAGCGCGGCATTACGATTAAGCTTAAGGCGGTGCGCCTGAATTATCAGGCCAAAGACGGCCAGACCTATACGCTGCATTTGATTGATACGCCCGGCCATGTGGATTTTAATTATGAGGTCAGCCGCTCGCTGGCGGCCTGCGAGGGCGCGCTGCTGGTGGTGGACGCGGCGCAGGGCATCGAAGCGCAGACCCTGGCTAATGTGTATCTGGCGCTGGAAAATAATCTGGAAATTATTCCGGTTATCAATAAAATAGATTTACCCAACGCTGACCCTGATGCGGTTAAGGCGGAACTGGAGGAGGTTATCGGTCTGCCGGCGGACGATGCGCTGCTGATTTCTGCCAAAACCGGTTTGGGTATTGAAGACGTTTTGGAGGCCATTGTGCAGCGGATACCGGCGCCGGAGGGCAGCCGGGAGGAGCCGCTTTCCGCCCTGATTTTTGACAGCACTTTTGACACTTATAAAGGGGTTTTGCCTTATTTCCGCGTGATGTCCGGCGAGTTGCGCCGCGGCATGCGCGTGCGTATGATGAACACGCAAAAGGAATTTGAAGTGGTTGAGGTGGGCGTTTTAAGCCCCAACATTAAGATGGTGGACTCACTGGCGGCCGGTGATGTTGGCTTTTTGACGGCCAGTATTAAAAATGTGCGCGATACCCGGGTGGGGGATACGATTACCAACGCCGCTGAACCCACGCCGTTGCCGCTGCCCGGTTATCGTCCGGCTGTTTCCATGGTTTACTGCGGTCTGTATCCGGTGGACTCCGCCAAATATAACGATTTGAAAGATGCATTGGAAAAATTGCAGCTGAATGACGCGGCGCTGCTTTATGAGCCGGAAACCTCGGCGGCGCTGGGTTTTGGCTTCCGTTGCGGCTTTTTGGGCTTGCTGCATATGGAGATTATCAAGGAGCGTTTGGAGCGCGAATATGATTTGGAATTGATTACCACCGCGCCCAGCGTAAATTACCGCGTGACGAAAACCAACGGCGAGGTTATCGAGATTGATAATCCCACTGACCTGCCACCGGCCGGCGAGCTGCTGGCTATTGAGGAGCCTTATGTTAAGGCCACCATTATGGTGCCGAAAGATTTTGTGGGCAATGTAATGGAACTGGGGCAGGACAAGCGCGGCAATTTTCTGAACATGGAATATATCACGCCCACCCGGGTTATGTTGCTTTATGATTTGCCCCTATCCGAGATTATTTTCGATTATTTCGACAAGCTAAAAAGCATGACCAAAGGTTATGCGTCGCTGGATTATGAGCTTTCCGGCTATCAGCAGTCCAATCTGGTGAAGCTGGATATCATGGTGAATAATGAGGTGGTGGACGCGCTTTCCTGCATTGTGCATAAGGATAAGGCCTATTATCGCGGTCGGGCGTTGACCGATAAGCTGCGCCGGCTTATTCCCCGGCAGTTGTTTGAAATACCGGTGCAGGCTTCGGTGGGCAACAAGGTTATTGCCCGGGAAACTATCAAGGCGCTGCGCAAGGACGTTTTGGCCAAATGTTATGGCGGCGACGTTACGCGTAAGCGCAAGCTGCTGGAAAAACAAAAGGCCGGCAAAAAGCGCATGAAGCAGGTGGGCAGTGTGACGATACCGCAGGAGGCGTTTATGGCCGTTTTGGAGATAGAATAGACCGCGTTGCTTCGGGTTATGCTGGACGGGCATTTAGGTAGCGTGGCAGAGGATTTTTATAACAACCTTTGGAGGTGATTTTATGCGGATAGCAATGATTGGTATGGGAGCCGTGGGCTCGGTTTTTGGTATGGATTTGTATAATGCTTATCCCGAGGACTTTTTTGCGATTGCCAGTGGCAGCCGGTTTGACCGTTTGCAGGCCGAGGGTTTGCAGGTGAATGATGCGCGCTATCCCCTGCGCGTGGAGCAGCCGGCGGAGGACGTGGAGCCGGCGGAGGTTATCTTTGTCTGCGTTAAAAATTATGGTCTGGCGGACGCGCTGGACGATATGCGGCCTTTTGTGGGCGAGGGCACTATCATTGTGCCGTTGTTGAACGGTATTAGCGCCACGCCGACTTTGCGCGCAGCTTTTCCGCAGGCCAGGGTGCTGTTTGGCATTGCTATGGGTATTGACGCGCGGCGCACGGTTAATGCGGTGGATTTTACCACGCGCGGCGTATTGCAATTTGGTTGGGAGCGCAATTCCGAGCCTTATGCGCCGGAAGTGGAGCAGGTGCGCCAGATTTTGAGCCGCACGCCAATTCCTTTGGAGATTGCCGCTGATATGGAGCGCACTATCTGGAAAAAGTTCATGCTGAACGTGGGCTATAATCAGGTGACGGCGGCGGTGGACTGCTTTATTTATGAGTGCAGCGAGGTTGAAAATTACTTTCGGCTGGCTTCTGCGGCCATGCAGGAGGTTGTGGAACTGGCCAAGGCGCGCGGCGTGGATTTAACAGAGGCTGACCGCGAGGAAACCGAGCGTTTTATGGCTGCTTTTCCGCGCACAGCGCAAACCAGTATGCATCAGGACATTAAGGCCGGGCGGATTACCGAGGTCGATTATTTTGCCGGCATTGTGGAGGAATATGGGGCGGCGGCTGGCCTCCCGACTCCGATTAATGCCGTTTTGCGAGAGATTATTCATGGCAAGGAGCGGCAGAACCAGCTGAAAAATCAGCAATAAAAATGCTAGTAACATATAAGGTGGCCTTGCCATAGCGAAGTGTTCACACCAAAATCCCTCTTAACGCTGTTTTAAGAGGGATTTTGTATTGTTATGAAACTGCGGCGGCGATTAAAAAAGCAGGGTTGTCGTAAAATGTTTTTAGTTTACGAAAATCATGCTTTTTCTTTTTCTTCTCTAGATTATAAGGTTTTATGGCAGACAAGTCAATAATTTATAAAAAATTTATTGGACTTTTTTACAAGTAAAACAAAAATTCTATTTTTTAGGCAGTTAATTGTCATTATAAAAGGCTTTTAGCCGTCAAAAAAATGGTCAAAAAGTTGTCGTAGTTAGATTGGGCAAAAGGGGAGTAATCAGATGAGCAAAAGAGGAGAAAACATTTATAAACGGCGTGATGGCCGTTGGGAGGGGCGTTATCTGGTGTGGCAGGAGGGGCGGCAGAAGTATGTTTCTGTTTATGGCAAAACCTGCGCGGCGGTGCGTCAAAAGCTTCTGATTTGCAAGCAGCAGCTGGCGGCCAGCCAGAATGCCAAGCCCCAACCCGGTAGTCAGCTGACTGTGCAGGCACTTTTTGCTGATTGGCTGCGCCGAAAGCAGCCGGTTTTAAAACCCTCCAGCTATGCCCGATATGCCGGTTTGCTGAATACTCAAATTTTGCCGGAATTAGGTGGTTGTCCACTAAATAAGCTGACGGCGCAAAAAATTGCTGCTTTTATGGCTAACAAAATGCAAAGTGGTCGTTTGGATAAGCAGGGCGGTTTGGCGGCCAAAACAATAGCCGATATATTGAGCCTGATAAAATCCGCCGTCAAAATGGCGGCGCGTGATTTTGCCATTGGCCAGTCTGCGGCAATTTTGAACCTGCGGCCGCCGGCGGCGCGTTGTGCTGGCAAGCCGGAGATTTTTACCGAACCGGAGGTTGGTCAGCTAACGGAAAATCTTTTGGCGGCGCCCTCGGCCAGTCAGGCCGCGGTTTTGCTTTGTTTAAACAGCGGTTTGCGTCTGGGGGAGGTTTGTGCGTTGCGCTGGTCTGATATCGACTGGATGGCGCAGACGCTGACGGTGCAGCGAACAGTGCAGAGAGTAACGCAAAACGGTCATTCGGAACTTTTGCTGCAAACACCAAAAACAGAAGCCGCCCGGCGTACTATACCATTAACGGCTGATTTGCTGGCGTTGCTTGCCCGTTCGGCTAAGGCTCGGGCAGAACAGTCTTATATTTTCGGCGGTCAACGGCCATTAGAACCGCGCACAATGCAATATCGTTTTGCCAGTCTTCTAAAGCGTTGTGGTATACCAGCACGCAATTTTCATGTACTGCGGCATACTTTTGCCAGCCGTTTTATTGCTTTGGGCGGCAATGTTAAAAGCCTTAGCGAACTTTTGGGGCATGCCAATATTCGCACGACCATGCAGCTTTATGTTCACCCCAGCTTGGCGCAAAAACGTGCGGATATGGAGTTGGTTAACACGCTGCATGGCTTGGGGTGCGTTTGATTGTAAAAATCATAGAAAGTTTTTTAGAAATTTGGCAGATTGACAAGTATTTTCTGTTGTTATATAATAAATTCAGGTTCTCCTTTGAGAGGACAGGTAATGTAAAACGGTAGGCGGTTGGCCAATATCCTTACGAAAGTGAGGTGAGGCTTATGCGTATTAGCTTCGATTTATGGTGTTTTCACATCATTATAAACATAAAGCTAAAAAAGCATAAAAGTAACCGCCGCTAGGCCAATAGCGACGGTTATGTAAAAATTTAACCAAAAAACTTAAGGCCAGCCGTTTTACCGGCATTACCTAACTCGTTACTATTATTTTATAACACCTGCGCTGTTTTGTCAAGCGGTGTGGGTGTTTGTTGTTTTAAAAACTTATAAAAAGTTTTATTGCCGTCATATTTTAGAAATTTGGCAGATTGACAAGTATTTTCTGTTGTTATATAATAAATGCAGGCATCACATAAGTTGGTAGGCGGTTGGCTAACCCTCTTGCAAAGGAGGTGAGGCCCTATGCCAATACGTTTGACGTTTCATATTGGAAATCTTACGATTTCTATTGAAATAAAACGCACACATAGAAAAACCCGCCACTAAGCCACAGTGACGAGTTTTTGTGTTAAATCAAAAATTCAAAGCTAAGGCCAACCGCTTATCAGTGGTGCCTTATATTATTATTTTATAACACCTGCGCTGTTTTGTCAAGCGGTGTGGGTGTTTGTTGTTT
>CANSKT010000033.1 GCA_947647555.1 uncultured Peptococcaceae bacterium
AAATAGTCAATATTTCTGGTTTGTCTATTGATGAGGTCAAGCAGCTGCAAAATGAAAAAAGCGCTTAAAAATTTTATATGAAAAATATAGCCATTTCTTTTTAAGAAATGGCTATATCTTTTATTATAAAACTAAAGTTTATGTTATAACCGCACATTATCCACAAATTATGCAACAATCGGCAATCAGAACAAATCCTCTGGTTCCGGAGCAATTTTGTCCGCTTCTGTAATATCCGCTTTACGAATTTTGCGGAAAGTTTTAACCGGTTCTGGCGCTGGCTGCAATTTACTGCGTCTGGCATAATTTTTATCTGCCTTTTTGCGCGCCACCACCATAGCGTCCTCTGCCGCCTTGTCCGCCCAGGCCTGCTCTGCCGCTTTGGCAATATCCGCGGCCGCGGCCTGTTGTTGCGCCTCTGCCTGCTGCAAACGCTCGTCAGCCTGACGCATCTGAACCTCATCAAGCTGATAATCGGCCGCTTTATCCGTCAAAACCGCATGCACAAACTTGTCCAACACCGCATTAATAAAACTTGGCGAATCATCAGTGCCAAACTCTCGTGCCAGTTCAATCGCTTCATCAATTACAATCGGCGGCGGACTATCCGGCAGATATTTCAGCTCATACATGGACAAATGCAGTAAAAGCCTGTCCACCGAGCATAAACGCTCATATTGCCAGCCCTTTGCCAAACGGCGAATATATTGCTCTGTTTCAAAATGTTTCTGCCAGGCGCCTTGCGCCAAAAGTACGGCAAAAGCTGCCGATTTCTGCGGCAGTTCCGCCTGTGCCAAAGTATGCTCCGCCATTTGCCAATCATTCGCGCCCTCAATCAACTGAAACAGCATCTGAAAAGCTGCTTCTCGCGCCTTATGCCTGCTCAAAAGCCATGTCCTCCTTGCTTCTTATGCCGATTTTGCCAACGCTCCTTAATGGCCTGAAAATCCGGACCCTCCCCGGCGTCAACCTTAACGCCAACATAAAGCCCGATAGCAATGCACAAGCCCACTATAAAGGTTCGCCAGAAGCCGAAGGCGGCAAAGGATAAACCCAAAAGCACACCCAACAGCAAGCCAAGCGAGGTTGCCGGGTGCTTATAAATAAACTCTCTGCACCAATCAATAAAATTCATAGTCAACCGCCTTCCTTTTTCTCATCTGATTTTAAACTGTTGGCTCATTCTTATCAGTATTAATATGCTGTGTAAAATTATCAGTTATAACATCAGCCACAATAATTTTTACGGAAGCGACTTTCAAACCGACCATATTTTCCAGCTGGGTTTTCACAGAATTTTGCAGATTATTAGCCAACTCCGGAATATTAGCATCTGCCGAAGCCACAACTTTAAGCATAATCTGTGCGCCGTCAGCCACCTGGGAAATCTTACTTTCTAACTCCTTAACAGCCGGATAATCCTTTTTTTGCTGCTGAATGATACAATCCACAGCCGCTGTGCTAATCTGCACATTAGAACCGTTTTCACCCACCATAATCACATTGGCTGCCATGCCATTTTCTTTTTTGCGACCAGATGAATGAAAAACCACGCCAAACAGCAACAAAATAGCCACAAGCAGCAGACAGGCCGATACGACCAGCGTAATCCAGCGATTTTGCGTCATCATTGTAGCCAGCCAATTTACATAACGCAACAAATTAGCGTCATAACAAGCCCAAATACCGCCAACGCCCAGCGCGGCCAGACACAAACTAAATATAAACAGAAAAAATTTCTCTAAAAATCTCATACCTATCCACCCTTAAATCTGCCAACACTTAAATGCCCCAAACCAGCAAAGGGCTATGGCCAAAAGGCAATAGCCCCTGCAATCATACCGGCCGCCCAACTGCCAGAAGCAACAGGCTGACCGCTATAATTTAGTCCAAGACAATCAGGCAAAACAAAGCCTATTCCTCAACAGCAGGGGTTGTTTCAACAACCTCATCTGTCTTTTCTTCCACAAACTGAACGCCTGTTACGTGTACATTTACAGCAGTTACGTTCAAGCCGGTCATATCGCCAACCGCTGTGGAAACGGCATACTGAATATTGCCGGCCACTTCCGGAATTTTTTTGCCATACTCAATAATGATGCTGATATCCAACGCCACATCATTATCAGTGATTTCAACTTTAACACCCTTGGTCAGCTGTTTTTTGCCCAACATCTGGGAAAGACCGCTCACCATGTTACCGCTCATACCGGCAACGCCCTCAATCTCTGAAGCTGCAATACCTGCAATCGTAGCCACAACATCATTGGCAATCTTTACAGTATTTGTATCTTCCTGGTTTTGAACCTCAACTTCCAAAATCTGTTCATCCATGGAACACACCTCCTATTTTTTATAGCTACATTATATCATAGCAACCAAAAGAAAACAACTGATTTTTTAGAATATGAGAAATTTTTTCTTTATATTTTGTTTACACTTTAATAATTTTATTTATTTTGCTGACACTTTAAGCCTTTTGTATACCTCCCCAGGCGCAAAAATCCAATTTTTACTCCTTAATCTTTAAGGACAATTATTACATTTTCAAAACCAATAGCTGTATAATTGTCAACCAAACGGGCAATTTTCTCCGCTTCATTATCCGCAATGCCATTTTCCTTGCTCAAAGATAAAACCACATTCACCTTTTCCGGCTGAATAAACACCACCGCTTCGCCGCCATACTGCGCCACCAAAATACTCTCCAACATCAACTCCTGCTCAATCGCCTCAGCCTGTTCAATCACTTTATGTTGAGCCTCCGCGCGCATTTCCGAAGTGGTTTTTTCATCATCAATCAAAGACTGCAAAAGTTCCAGCTGACGCGAACGAGCCTTTTCTCTCTCCAAACGATAATTGATGAAAAAATCACTATCGCTGTTGATTGAATAGTTGGCCGATGTATCCTGCTTGTTTTCCTCAGGCTTATTTTCTGCCGGCTTATTTTCGTCTGCCTGCGCTCCGGCTTTATCATCTTTATTTTCCGCCGGCTGCCCGTCAGACTTCTGCCCGTCCATATTCTGCGCCCCATCGGTAGAATTTGCCAAAACCTCAACGCTGCCCGGCTTATCCGCATTATCAGCGTTATCCGTATTCACTCTCTGAATATCATACGGTATGGTGTCTGTCACATATAAAGTATCCTGCTGCCCGGCTACAATATGCTTATCCACCTCCTCCAGCCCCAGCCAGGCCGAAAGCATCACCAGCAACACAGCAAAAGTCATACTCCATTTGTTGAGCGTCAGCTTTTTCAGCATGCTTTCCTGTGGCTCCTCCTGCGTGCTCAATGTGCGTCGGCTCCAGCCCTGATAATCATTTTTACTCTGCTTACTCATTTTTCCGCCACCTCCAAAATTTTGCTTAAATTATATTTATTAAACTTTTTCAGCCTGACAAATAACAATTTTATGCGCCGGCACCGCCAACAGATTTTGCAGCGCCTCGGCAATCTGAGCGCGCACATTAGGGTTATCGCCGCCCTCGGCCACCACCAACACCCCCTGCACCTCCGCCATGCTCTGCTGCACCATAACCGGGCCGCCCTTGCCGTCCGCCAAAACCAGATTATCACTGGAAGTTTGCTCTCTGGTGCTGCGCTTCTGGCCGCTATCCGTCGTTTCATCAGTCGTCCGCACGGTGGTGCTGGCGTTAATGGCATATTCCGTCTGCGCGCTACGTGCAAAGGTTAAAGAAACGCTAACCTGGCCGGCCCCCTGAATACGGCTTAAAACCGCCGCCAACCGCTGTTCCAGTTCAGCCTCCGGCGATAAAGCCGCCGCTGGCGCTGCAACCGTTGGCTGGTCGCTGCTTACAGCATCATTTTGCCCGGTTGAAAGCCAGGCAGAACTCCCCATCAAAAGCAGCCCCACCAGCAGCAGTCCGCCCAGCTGCCAGATACGCCGTTTTTCCTTATCACGCAATCCCTCCAACATCATTACCACCTCACTCCGCCTTTATGTTTTCTGCCGCCAAATTGGAACTTTGATAATTGGCAATCGAAACCTGCACCGCCGCCGGCTCAATATCATAAAAATCAGCCACAGTCTGGCGCACCGCCCGACCAATATTCTCCGCCTGCTCCTGTCTGGCCTGCTCAACAGTTAATACTATGATAACCTGTCCCCAATTATGCCACCCACCTTGTTCCGCCGCATCATATAATAAATCCGCGTTCAGGCTAACCTCCACCGTACAGTTTTCCACCCCGGCCGCCAGCCCCACCAGAGAAGCAATCTGCCGCTCCAAACCGCTGGCCAGCTCCTGCGCCGCCTGCGCCCGAACACCATCGGCCAAATTACTGCCAGCCGTAACAATCTGTTCGGTTGTATCCGCCTGTCCGGACAAAATCTGCTGCATATCACTGAAAACGCTGGCTTTAACCTCCGGCGCCAAACCGCGCGTTAAACCCAGCAACGGATTTAACAGCGCCGCCACCAGCAGCAGACCCATCACGAACTGTGTATATTTTTTTAAACTACCGCCTGGCAGCAGCACCTCCAAAAACAGGCTTAAACCGGCCAAAACCAGAACTTGTCGGCAAACCTCCGTCAATCCCTCCACCAAAAGCAAAATCATCACCTCCGCCCAATCAACGCAACGCCACCAGCAAATTTCCCATACTAATGGTTATGCTGACAATGAAAAAAAAGAATAGGCCGCTGATTGCCGTAACGGCGAAAAACAATAACACCACGCCGCCCATGCTGTTCATCGCTTTAGCCAGCGTGCTATCACCCAACGGTTCCACCAAAGCCGCCGTCAGGCGCAGCAACAGTGAAAGCAACAGAATTTTCACCGCTGGTACAATGCAGATAAGCAGCAAAACAACCAGACCCAAAACGCCAATCAGATTTTTCAGTAGCAGCGCCGTGCTGATTACCGTATCCAGCGTATCGGCCAAAGTGCGCCCCACCACTGGAATAAACAGACCGGCCGCGCTTTTGGCCGCTTTTATACCCAAACCGTCAATAACTGAACTGCCCAACCCCAACAAGCCCAGCAACGCGCCAAACAACGTCAGCATAATGCTGAAAACGCCCATCGCCAAATCGCGGCACAGCTTGGCCAAACCGCTAAGTTTAATTTGCGGCGAAATCTGGCCGCCCACCGTCAGCGCGCCACAGATATAAAGCAGTGGCAGAACAAAAATACGCAGGATATGCAAGGCGCTGGCTACCGCGCCCAACAACAGCGGATTATACAACCCAACCGTTGAAGTTGCCCCCAATGATACCAGCAGCGTCAGCAAAACCGGCAGCAGCGCATATAAAAAACCGCTCATCAATTCCACTGCTTCCGCCGCCGCGCCGCCAGCCAGCTGGAATACCTGCAAAACCACGCCGAACAAAGCCAGATAAACGATACGCCGCGCCAGTTCAGCCACTCCATTGCCCGGCAAATGCACCAGCAACAGGCCAAAAACCGACAAAATCAGCAGCTGACCCAAAATTCGCACCGACGCATTAATCTCACGCAGAAACACGGCCGCCAAAACCTTACCCAGCAAAGCAGCGTCAATGCGGATTTCCCCGGCCCAAACCCCTTGCCAAAGTTCGCGCAAAGCTTCAGTGCCAGCCGTTTCACGCAGATATTCAGCCACATCATCAATAGCCTGCTGCAAATCGCCAGTATCCAGCGCCGACGTCATCAGTTCCGGCGCAGCCGCCGGAGTGCTTGCAAACGTCAAGGCCGGCCGCGCCAAGGTCAACACCAAACCAAGCATAATAACCAGTGATAAAAACAACAGCCACCGCCGCCAGCCGCGCGCCGTCCGGCAATAGTATCTAATCATGGCAATATATTCACCACACTATCCAAAATGTTTACCACAATCGGCACGGCCAGCAGCAACACCACCACCTTGGCGGCCAATTCCACCTTGGCGGCCAAAGCGCTTTCCCCGGCGTCCCGGCAAAGGCCGGCAGCAAATTCCGCCACATAACTTACCGCAATAATTTTCAGCAAAACGCTCAAATAAAGCTGATTAAGCCCGGAAGTATCCGCCACGCGCCGAAAGACCTGCAAAACATCGCCCAACAACGGCAACAGCCGCCAGATTATTAAAACGCCCAGCGCCAGCTGCAAAATCACCGCCAGCGGCGGCAGGCCGCTCTGTTTCAGCAACAGACTGCCCAACAGCCCGGCCAGCGCCAAACCAATCACAGCCACAAAAGTATTCATCTAAATCACCTAATACAGGCTGAAAACGCTCTGCACCTCCGCAAAAAGCGAAAGTACCAACGGCAAAACGCGCAGCAGCGCCACAATCAGCCCCACCAGCAGCACCAGATAGCTATATTCCTCACGCCCGGCCTGCTTTAACAGGGCGTTTATCACCGTCACCGCAATGGCCAGCCCAGCCAGAAAAAAGATAACGCTCACTTCCACCACAAGCCAGACCTCCTCTTTTCCTTAAACAGATTTTTCCAAACCAACCCCATCACAACCACAAACAAATCAGCAGCAAACCGCTGCACCAGCCCAAGCCGCCCAGCAAACGCGTCAGCCTGGCGCACTGCGCCGCCGCTTCATCAGCCAGATTTTGCAGCCGCCGCTCCGTCAGACTCAAAAGCCGCTGCTGATTGTTCAGACCAGAAGCCCCAAGCCCCTGCCCCAACTCCATTAACACCTGCAAATCCGCCGCCAGCAAATGCCAACCGCCCTTTTGCTCAACCAACAGCCGCTGCCAGATTTCCGGCAAAGCCTGCGCCGTTTGTATTTCCAACTCTTGCGCCAGAGTTTGCCAAAACCGCCCCACCACGCCGTTGTTTTGAGCCGCCGCCAAAGCGCAAAGCCGCGGCAACGTCAACAGGCCATAATTCATTTCACTTTGCAGCAAACGCACAACCGCCAGCCAGTCCAGCAATTCCCGCGGCCTTTGCCGCAAAGCGCAGCGCAGCTGCCCAAAGCCGCCCACCGTGGCCAGCAAAATAAAAACAGCCCCCAACACGCTCAACATGGCAACGCCCGACCCTGCTTATCATAAACTGCCGCCGGCAAAAGCCGGCCGCCAATCCGCTTGAGCAGCAGCAAACGCTCAAAAAACCCCTCGCGCAGCAAATCGCCCAGCCAGGGACGCGCCAAAAGTTCCGCCCGGCTGCCGCCATGCGCACTTGCCAACACCGATACCCCAGCATTCAGCGCCGCCGCCAAAGCCTGACAATCCTCCTCGCTGCCAATCTCATCGGTAACCACCAACTGCGGCCCCATAGAACGCAGCAAAATCATCACCGCCTGCGCCTTGCCACAGGCAGAAATCACATCACAACGGCTGCCCACCGCCAACTGCGGCACGCCGTCAACAGCCGCAGCAATCTCCATACGCTCGTCGGCCAGACCAATATTCAGCGGCGGCAAACCAGCCTCGCCCTCGGCCAGACTACGCACCAAATCACGCAGCAGCGTAGTTTTACCAACGCCCGGCGGCGCGGCCAGCAACGTCCGCAATACTCGTCCCTGCTGCACAATATGGGGCAGAAAAGGCTTGGCCACCCCCGGCACGGCGCGCGCCAAGCGAATATTCAAACTGGCAATGTGCTTAAAACCGCCCAGCCGCCCCTCAACAAACCAGGCCTCGCCCACCAGCCCCACCCGATGACCGCCCGGCAAAGTAACAAAGCCCTGCCGCAGCTGCTCCTCATAGGCATAAACTGAATTATGCAAAAACAACATCAGCTGCCGTTCCTGCAAGTCCGCGTCCCAACGCAGCGGCAAGGTGCGCTCCCCCTCGGCCAGACAAAGACGCACCGGCTGACCAACGCGCAGGCGAATTTCCTGCATGCTTTGCCAAACCTGCCCCGGCAAAGTCTGCAAAGCGGCGGACAGGGGTGGGGCCAACAACGCTTTAAGTTCCGCAAACTGGCTGCCCGACTGCACTGACAATTTAACAGCTGTATTCATGCGGCCACCTCCATGTCCTTTTGCTTTATTTTATTAGGCTTGACCGCAGCAAAGAACATTTTTTAAAACACAAAAAGAACCAGATTTTTTCACGCTGGTTCTTTTGCTGTTTATAATTTTAATAGAAGCTTTTTTCAGGCAATCGGCTCAAAATCAGCCGCGCCGTGTTTGCAAAGCGGACAGATAAAGTCCTCCGGTAATTCATCGCCCTCATACACATAGCCGCAAACCTTGCAGACAAAGCCTTTTTTGCCGGCAGTTTCCGGCTTGGGCTTAATATTGCTCTGATAATAGCTATAAGTCACCGTTTCCTTATCTGAAAGCACTCTGGCCTCCGTCACCGAGCAAATGAACATGCCGTGCGTATCCAAATCCAGATATTGTTCCACTTTAAGCGACATAAAGGAGTTAATATATTTAGGCAGGAAAGCCAGCCCATTATCGGAGTGCAACGGCGCCATTTCAGCAAACTTATCCACACTGCGACCGCTCTGAAAACCAAAATTCTCAAATATCTTAAACGGCGTTTCCACCGACAGACAGTTGACATTCATAATCCCGGTCTGCTTGATAACATGATGTGAGTAATTTTGCTTATTGATAGTCACGGCAATGCGGTTCGGCGTGCTGGTAACCTGCGCCACGGTGTTTACAATCAGACCATTATCGCGCTTGCCGTCATGACAGGTGACAACATACAGGCCATAGCCAATCTTAAACAGCGCGGAAAGGTCGTTTTTATTGGCCGTTTCATCATGCTGCGCCAGATAATCACGACAAAGTTCATCAGCCAAATCATTCAGCTGCTGCGAGCTTGTTTCATTCAGCGCCGACATTATTTTTACCGTCGTATCGGTAAAGGTCAGATTTTTACAGCCGGCCAGCATATTACGCATGGTCTTGGCGGCCAGCGGCGCCCAGGAGCCATTCTCAATCAGCGCCACCGTTTTATTCTGGAAATTGCGCTCTGTCAAATGATTAATAAACTCTTTCATAAACGGAAAAATATCCGCATTATAGGTTGTAGTTGCCAAAACCAGCCGGCCAAAGCGGAATGCGTCCGCCACTGCCTGCGCCATATCACAGCGCGCCAAATCATAAACCACAACCTCCGGGCAGCCACGGCTGCGCAACTTATCAGCCAGCTGTTCCACGGCCTTTTTGGTATGCCCATAAACCGAGGTATAAGCCAGCATAATGCCCTCGCTCTCCGTACTGTAAGACGACCAGAGATTATACAAATTCAGATAATAGCCCAGATTTTCCGTCAGAACCGGGCCATGCAGCGGACAAATTTTGGCGATATCCAAAGCGCCGGCCTTTTTCAGCAACGCCTGCACCTGCGCGCCATATTTGCCGACAATACCAATAAAATACCGGCGCGCTTCATCAGCCCAGGGCTCGTCCACATCTAAAGCGCCAAACTTGCCAAAACCGTCAGCGGAAAACAAAACCTTATCAACATTGTCATAAGTAACAATAACTTCCGGCCAATGTACCATTGGCGCGGTCACAAAGGTCAGCGTGTGCCGCCCCAGACAGAGAGTATCATTTTCACCCACCACCAAACGGCGCTCCGCAAAATCGGTGCCGAAAAAATTCTGCATCATGGCAAAAGCTTTGGCCGAAGCCACAATCACCGCCTGCGGATAATGTTTCATAAAATTGGCAATATTCGCCGAATGGTCCGGCTCCATATGCTGCACAATCAAATAATCCGGCTGACGGTTCTGCAACACCGCGGCCAGATTATCCAGCCATTCATGCGCAAAATTGCGGTCCACCGTATCCATAACGGCAATCTTCTCATCTAAAATCACATAAGAATTGTAAGAAATGCCGTTCGGCACCCGATACTGCCCCTCAAACAAATCAACCTGATGGTCATTAACGCCAACATAACGTATATCCTGCGTAATTTCAACATTCATCTGCTCTCATCTCCCCCGTTTATCTGTAAGCATTTGGAACTTATAAAAATTATACTACATTTTAATTTGCCTGGCAAGCAAAAAAATGTAGTATAACTAAGTATATAAGAATGGATACAGATAATACCCGGCTCAGGGCAATCTACTTCAGTCAATCTCCCGATACAACGCCACCAAATCCGCCGCCGCCAGCGCCAAATCCGTGCAGCCCGGCGCAACCACCGCCAAAGGCGGCCGGCCGGTTAATTTCTCAATCATCAGCCGATTATCACGATGCATAAACTGGTTTTCATCATAATTATTCAAAATAATGCCGGCCAGCGACAAATTATGGTTCTGCATATATTCGCAGGTGGTAACCACCGAATTAAGCGTACCCAGCCCGGCGTCAGCCACCAGCAGCACCGGCAAACGCAGCGCCTGAATAATATCCGCCAAAAATAGCTGCTGCTCATCATCATACCGAATTGGACAGACGATGCCGCCGCTGCCCTCCATAGTCACATAATCATAGGCCGCCGCCACGCTGTAAAAATCCTTTTTAATCCGGCTCAACTCCACCGGCGGCTGCTCCAGACGAGCGGCCAAATGCGGTGAAACAGCATTTTCATACACATATGACACCATCTCCGCATATGTCTGCTTCAAACCGGCCGCCCGGCGCACATAATCCGCATCGCCCGGCACCAGCTGGCCGTTCTGCCATTCTGCGCCGCTTAAAGCTGCTTTATAATAACCAGCCGCCAACCCGGCCTGCACCAACTTTTTCACCAGCAGCGCCGTCACATAGGTTTTGCCCACATCGGTACCAGTAGCGCTCACAAAAAGCCCCTTACTCATCTAAAAGCGCCCTCCTGTAACCCAAACCGGCAATTATCTCTTTATCTGAAGCAATCGTTTCACCAGTGGTAGTCAGCATATCACCGGAAATTGCCGCATTAGCGCCAGATTGAAAACAGCCGCGACCACTATCGCCCAAAAGCAGACGGCCACCCGCCAGACGAATTGCTGCCTTTGGCAGAATAAAGCGAAAAACAGCGCAAATTCGGCGCATATCATCATTAGTCAGCAAATCATTATCCGCAAACGGCGTACCGGCAATCGGGTTCAGCATATTTACCGGCACCGAGTTAACCCCCAAATCACGCAAATCCAGCGCCATATCAATTCGGTCCGCCATACTCTCGCCCAGACCCATAATGCCGCCGCTGCAAACGGACAAACCGGCAGCCTGCGCCGCTTTGATAGCGGCAATTTTATCATCATAGCTGTGGGTGGTACAGACATTCGGGAAAAAGCGGCGTGAAGCCTCCAGATTATTATGTACGCGCGTCAGACCGGCCGCTTTCAGCCTGGCAAACTGCGCCTCGTCCAACAGGCCGAAGGAAGCGCAAACAGCAATATCACAGCTTTGGCAAATTTCCTGAATAATCGCGCAGGCTTTATCAACCTCCCAATCCGCCAGCCGTTTGCCAGAGGTCACCAGAGAAAAACGCAGCACGCCCTGCTCCGCACTGTATTTGGCCGCCTCCACAATTTTTTCACTTTCCAGCAGTGGATATTCCTCCACATCGGTGCTATAACAGCCTGCCTGCGCGCAATATTTGCAGTTCTCACTGCAACGACCGCTCTTGGCATTGATTATCGTACACATATCAAAAGCATCGCCACAAAAGGAGCGGCGAATTTCATCGGCCGCCGCACACAAATCCGCTAAATCCGCCTCCGCCAGCACCAAAGCCTCCTCACGACTGATATTATAGCCAGCCAAAACCTTTTCCTTTAAAATATCAACTAAATTTTCCGCTTTGCTGTCCTGCACTTTATTTGCCCCCTAATATAACAAATTGTAAACCATTATCTTTTGTAATTTTATACAATTATAGCATGCGCCAGACAATTTGTCAACCATATATAGATAATTTTAGTTTACAAATTTCCTGAGCCGTTTAATTAAAACAAAATTAGCTTATTTGCCCCAAAAGCTTAAATATAGCTTGACTTTTCGCCAAAACTTCTTTATAATTAATGATAATAAATACTGATAAGCAACTTATCAGCCCCAAAAGGAGGTAAAAAATGGCTATATATAAATGTAGCGTTTGCGGAAAGATTTTCGACGAGGAAAAAGAGGGTCAAAAACTCTCTGATTTGGACGCCTGCCCGGTTTGCAAACAGCCGGTCAGCAAATTTGTGCGCATTGACCAGGAAACAGAAGCGCCAGCTGCGCCCAGCTTAAACGCCGGCGAGTTGGCTTATGACGCGGCAACCGCCCGACACGATCAGTCAATCCGCTATATGGCGGAAATTCATGAAATGGCTGTTTCCGGCAAGACCATCGGCGGAGCAATGTCCACCCAAATGCCCCTGCCCAGCTGGGACGATATTCTGCTGATTGGCGCACAGCTGGCTAAAATGCCGCTGAACGACCATGACCCAGTTGACACCAGAACCATTATCGGCAAAAAAGCCTTAAAGCCCATGGTTTTGGAAAGTCCGATTTACATATCGCATATGTCTTTCGGCGCTCTTTCACAGGAAATCAAGGTGGCGCTGGCTAAAGGTTCGGCGCTGGCTCAAACTGCCATGTGCAGTGGTGAGGGCGGTATTCTGCCGGCTGAACAGGCCGCCGCCTATAAATATATTTTTGAATATGTGCCAAACAAATACAGCGTCACCGATGAAAACCTGCGCAACGCTGATGCGATTGAAATTAAAATTGGCCAGGGCACCAAACCCGGTATGGGCGGTCATTTGCCCGGCGAAAAGGTAACGGCAGAGATTGCGGCGTTGCGCGGTAAAAAGCAGGGCGAGGACGTGCAAAGCCCCAGCAAATTTGCCGAGTTAAACTCACCAGACGACGTTAAAGCCATGGTGGATATGCTGCGAGAACGCTCCGCCGGCCGGCCGATTGGTCTGAAAATTGCCGCCGGCAATATTGAGCAGGATTTGGCCGTCTGCGTTTATGCCGGCGCTGATTTTGTTACTATTGACGGGCGCGGCGGCGCCACCGGCTCCAGCCCTCTGCTGCTCAGAGAAGCTACCACCGTTCCGACTATCTATGCCCTGCACCGCGCCAGAAAATATCTTGACGCTGTTAAATCCGATATGCAGCTGGTAATTACCGGCAGCCTGCGCGTTTCTGCCGATTTTGCCAAAGCCTTAGCCATGGGCGCCGACGCGGTTGCTATTGCCAGCGCGGCATTGATTGCCGCCGCCTGTCAGCAATACCGCATATGCGGCAGCGGCAACTGTCCGGTTGGTGTGGCCACCCAAAATCCGGAACTGCGCGCGCGTCTGAAAATTGACGCCGCCGCCCAGCGTACAGCCAACTTCCTGAACGTATCCAGAGCCGAACTGCAAACCTTTGCCAGAGTTACCGGACATACCTCTGTACACGATTTAAGTATTGCCGACCTTATCACCTTAAATGAAGATATAGCCAAATATACAGATATTCCGCATGCCGGCATTGCCCAGGCTGCACCCCAAATTAACCTAAAAAAGGAGCATAACAACATGGTACAAGTTAAATGTAAACTCTGCGGCACAGTTTTTGAAGCCCCCAGTCTGGCCGAGGCCGCCTGCCCGGTCTGCAAAGCCACCGGCGATAAGCTGGAATTATTAACAGCAGAAACCGCCAATCCCTATGCCGGCACCCAAACGGAACAAAATTTGCTGGCCGCTTTTGCCGGTGAATCACAGGCGCGCAACAAATACAGCTATTTCGCCTCCAAGGCCAAAAAAGAGGGTTTTGAGCAGATTGCCGCTTTGTTCCTGCAAACCGCCGATAACGAGAAAGAACATGCTAAAATGTGGTTTAAAGAATTGAACGGCATTGGCAACACCGCCGAAAATCTGGCCGCCGCGGCTGCCGGTGAAAACCATGAATGGACAGACATGTATGTTGGCTTTGCAGAAACTGCTGAACGCGAGGGTTTTCCGGAGCTGGCGCAGAAATTCCGCATGGTTGCCGATATTGAAAAACGCCATGAGGAGCGTTACCGCGCTTTGCTGAAAAATGTAGAAACCCAAAAGGTATTCCAGAAAAGCGAAGTCAAAGTTTGGGAATGCCGCAACTGCGGCCATATCGTGGTTGGTACTGCCGCGCCGGAAATCTGCCCGGTTTGCGCCCACCCACAGTCTTATTTTGAAGTTCATGCCGAAAATTATTAATTGCTAATACCTATAAAGATAATAGTACGCCGCCTTTCCACAAAATAAAGGCGACGTACTTTTTATTTAATCAACTTTGGGCAGACGAGCCAACGCGGCGGCAATTTCCGCGTCGCTGGGAATATAATTGTTCATTTCACCATTATGAAACTTTTCATAAGCCACCAAATCAAAATAACCAGTGCCAGTTAAACCAAATAAAATGGTTTTTTCTTCGCCGGTTTCCTGGCATTTTTTGGCTTCATTTATCGCCGCCAAAATAGCATGGCTGGATTCTGGCGCTGGCAAAATACCCTCCACCCGGGCAAATTCTTCCGCCGCCTGAAAAACCTCCGTCTGGCGCACGGACTGCGCCTCCATATAACCATCGGCATAAAGCTGGCTTACAATGCTGCTCATGCCATGGAAACGCAGACCGCCAGCATGGTCGGCAGAGGGCATAAAACTGCTGCCCAGCGTATACATCTTCGCCAATGGGCAAACCATACCCGTATCGCAAAAATCATAACGATATTCGCCGCGCGTCAACGTGGGGCAAGAGGCCGGCTCCACCGCAATAAAGCGATAATCCGCTTCACCACGCAGCTTTTCGCCCATAAATGGCGCAATCAAACCGCCCAAGTTACTGCCGCCGCCAGCACAGCCAATGATAATATCCGGCTTAACGCCATATTTATCCAGCGCCAGCTTGGCCTCCAGACCAATAATAGACTGATGCAGCAATACCTGATTAAGCACACTGCCCAAAACATAACGGTAACCTGGCGTGTTTACGGCAACCTCCACGGCCTCGCTGATAGCGCAACCTAATGAGCCAGTGGTACCGGGAAATTCAGCCAGAATTTTGCGGCCAACCTGAGTAATTTCCGAGGGCGAGGGCGTTACTGAAGCGCCATGCACACGCATAACCTCGCGCCGGAAAGGTTTTTGCTCATATGAACATTTTACCATAAATACCCGACAATCCAGCCCCAGATAACCGCAGGCCATGGAAAGCGCCGTGCCCCACTGCCCGGCCCCGGTTTCTGTGGTAACGCCCTTTAAGCCCTGCGCCTTGGCATAATAGGCCTGCGCAATAGCAGAATTTAACTTATGCGAACCAGAGGTGTTATTGCCCTCAAATTTATAATAAATTTTAGCCGGAGTTTGCAACTTTTCTTCCAGACAATAAGCACGCACCAGCGGCGCCGGTCGATACATCTTATAAAAATCACGAATTTCCTGCGGAATATCAAAATAAGGCGTATCGTTATCCAATTCCTGCTGCACCAATTCAGCGCAAAACACAGTTTCCAACTCCGTCGCTGTCATCGGCTGCAATGTGCCGGGGTTCAGCAGCGGCGCAGGCTTATTGCTCATATCTGCGCGCAGATTATACCACTGGCGCGGCATCTCATCTTCAGTTAAATAAATTTTATAAGGGATTTTGTTTTCAGCCATTTTCGTTTGCTCCTTTATCTTTTTTTCCTGGAACAAAGCCACAATTAGTTTGTACTATATCCAACTTTTTATAACAAGCACAAAAAAACGCCTTTGTCCCAAATCAATGCTGGGACAAAAGCGATAAAACGCTTCTGCGGTGCCACCCGGCTTGGCGCTCAGAATGAATATTCCCCAAGCGCCCACCTCTGCGCGTACTAACATACGCCGGTTTTGATAACGGAGTTCCCTCTCCGGCGCGCCTACTTGCCAACGTCAAAAAGCCCGACACTGGTTTCAGTTTGCCCTCAAAAGCCCATTCAGCCAAACGCTCCCTGCCGCATTCCCACCACCAGCGACTCTCTGTAAGGTACCTGCCTGACTTACTTACACTTTTTCTTCGGTTTATGTTTAGCATTATATCACTTTACCGTGCTAATGTCAAGAAGTTTTTTCGCCTTAAGCTGTTTTTATCAATCAATTTTGCGCAATAGCCCGGGCAATGGCTCCGGCCGCCTGCGCCAATTCCTGTCGGGTATGACTGGACATCAAAGCGGCGCGCAAAATCGCTTGTCCACGTTTAACAGTGGGGTAACGAATGGCCGAAATGAAATATCCCTCTGTCAACAAACGCTCCGAAACCCTGACCGCCTGCGCTTCATCGCCAATATGAATAGGTATAATCGCCGTGGCGGCCTGCTCCGGTATGCTAGCAGCCAGCCCCTCCTGGCGCAGACACTGACAAAACCAGCGCACATTCTCCTGCAATCTGCGCACGCGCTGCGGTTCACGCTCAATAACCTGCAAAGCAGCCAAAGCAGCAGCCATAGTGCCAGGCCCCAGAGATGTAGAAAAAATGTAGCTGCGCGTTTTGTTGCGCAAAAAATCAATCAGCTTTTGCGAGCCGCAGACGTAACCGCCCTCCGCGCCCAGCGCTTTGCTCATCGTTCCCATCAAAATATCCACACAGCCCGGCAAATTAAAATGCTCCTCCGTGCCATGCCCGGTCTGCCCAATTACGCCGGTGGCGTGGGCTTCGTCCAGCATGGAAAGCAGGTTATATTTTTCTGCCAGCTGCACCAAACCGGGCAGGTCGACAATATCACCGTCCATGCTGAAAACCGCATCGCTGACAATCAAACCCTGGCCGCACACCTCTGTGGCTTTAATTTTTTGCTCCAAATCCGTCATATCATTATGACGATAAACAACAGTCCGCGCCGGGCTTTGCCGGCAGCCGTCAATAATGCTGGCATGGTTCAGTTCATCACTGAAAATCACATCATCAGCCGACGCGCAAAGCGCCGGAATAATGCCAGAGTTGGCCGCAAAACCAGTGTTAAAAACAATCGCCGCTTCTCGCCCCTTAAAACGCGCCAAAGCCTCCTCCAGCTGCACATGAATAACACTGGTGCCCGTGGTCAGGCGTGAGCCGCCGGAACCGGTGCCATGACTCAAAATATACTGCACCGCCAAACGCTTAACCTCATCATCATTGCACAAATCCAGATACGCATTGGAAGCCAACATCAGCATATCACGCCCCTGCCAGCGAACATGCGAACTTTGCGCTCCCTCCAGCACTTTAAGCGTGCGGTATAAATTATGCTGCCGCAGCCGCTGCAACTCCGCCTCCAGCCACTGCCATTTATCTGCATTTTGGCTCGCCTGCATACGCTAATACTCCTCTCCTAAATCTGCACCAACACCTTTTGATGCTGCAAATAGTCTATACAATCCGCCAATTCGCTCTGGCTGCCACGGAACAGGAAAATCCGGCCGCCGTCCGGACTACCCAGCGGCTTCAGTGTGGTTATGCGCACATAACCAATTTCCCGGCTGGCGATATAACCGGTTACATAATCCGGGTCATCAGAAATACAAAGTTCCGCCACAATATTGGGGTGATGGGCCACTTTGGTAGCCAGAACCAGTGCTTCATTATAATGATTTTTGCCGCTGTCAGATTGAATATCAGCGTTTGCCGTTGCGTCCATGTAAGTGGCGCGCACACCACGCGTCGGGTTCGGCTCCAAACGCTGCAAGCTATCCACATCTAACAACATGGCTCCACGCATAGCGTAACTTTGCTGCCAAAGCTGCAAAATTTCATCAATATGCGGTAAACCAAGTCGCTCCATCTCCAGGCGCACCGCCGACAATCCCTCTGCCGGCGTGGCCGTAGTAACGGTACGAACCGGCAAAGCCGGCAATGTTAATATCTCCTCGGAACAAAGGGCTTCAATCTTCAGATTGATAAAATCCGGCTTGCCCTTGCTGTGATGCAGAGCACGCTGCAAAAGCTGGGCGCAGCAGCTTTGCAATTCCTCCTCTGTCAGGATTTTTTCTGCGCCGGATATGTGCTCATTTTGCTGTGACGCGCGCATTTTCAAGCTATATAGCTGAGGACTCGTTATCATTTGTCAATCTTCCTTTCCCAAGCTTGGCCAGCTGACCGCCGCTGGCCGGTAATTCGCCATAAAACCGCAGCGTCAGGCGTTTCATTAACGGATAAAGCAACAAAGCGCCGGCCGCCGTATAAAACATGCCCGGCAACGCCGCCAGCAGAAGCGGCAAAGGACTAACCCCCAAAATCGGCGCCAGCACCAACCGGCCAGCCGTGGTTCCCAAAGGGCCACCCAACAGCAGCGTTATCGGATTGCTGCCCATCAGGGCAATAAAACCGCCGGCCACCAGACGAAAAACCATAGCCACAGTGATGTTAATTATGGTGTGCGTCCCCAGCATAAAATTAATCAGGCTGGCCAAAATGCCGATTTTGAAATACATTTTGAAACCAAAACAGGCCGCGATACAAACGGCAAACGGCGCAGAAAGCTGAAACTCCGTGCCGGGCAGCAGCCCCGGCAGTTTGAAAGTTCCCAGAATAGCTAAAATAGTGGCCAGCAAGGCCATAGTGGTAAGGTTTTTGGTCTGCATAAGCGTTTTCATTCTCCTGTTATAATATTTTATATATATTTTAACAGGGAACAGCAGAATTGTCAAGTATTTTTGTAAACTTAAGTTTACAATATAAGTAAACAAATATCCCTCCCGATTGTCAAGCAACAACCAGAGAGGGATTTTAAGCCAAAACTATTTATTTCGGCTGGCCACCACGCGGATAACAGAGGGGTCCTCATTGCCATAGGGCGCAAA
>CANSKT010000034.1 GCA_947647555.1 uncultured Peptococcaceae bacterium
AACTTGGCTGATTATTAGTTATACATTCTATCTGCATAATTATAATTTATCAGGCAGAAAAACAGCCGTAGAGTATCAACAAACTGTAAGTTATACGATTTATTTGCATTACCATAACTTATTACTGCAAAACAGGAAGGAGGAGCCGCCGTTGATTAAATTAGTAAACGTAAACAAGTTTTTTGGCAGCGTTCATGTCTTAAAAGATGTTAATTTGGAGGTGGCCGAGGGCGAAAAGCTCGTAATCATCGGGCCTTCCGGTTCCGGCAAAAGCACCACCGTGCGCTGTATGAATTTTTTGGAGGAACCAACCTCCGGCGAAGTTTACATAAACGGAACCCGGCTTACGCATAAAAATAAAATTGAGATTGCTCGCAACACCACTGCAATGGTTTTCCAACAGTTCAATTTGTATCCACACAAAACAGTCCTGCAAAACCTGACCCTGGCGCCTATCAAGCTGCAAAAGGTGCCCAAGGCGGAAGCCGAGGATTTGGCCTATAAGTATCTGGATATTGTTGGGTTGCGTGAGAAATCCAATGTCTACCCCACCACGCTTTCCGGTGGTCAGCAGCAGCGTGTGGCTATTGCCCGGGCGCTTTGTTCACGCGCCAAAATCATTTTGTTTGATGAACCAACTTCCGCGCTGGACCCAGAAACCGTTCAGGAAGTTCTGGACGTCATGATTAAGCTTTCACAGGAAAACATCACCATGGTAGTGGTAACACATGAGATGGGCTTTGCCCGTCAGGTTGCTGACCGGGTTATCTTTATGGACGATGGGCGCATCTTGGAGGAAGGCTCGCCGGAGCACTTCTTTGTTAACCCCACCGAGGAGCGCACCAAAGCTTTTTTAAGCAAAATTTTATAATTGTCTTTTATATGTGCAACCAGTTTTTGCATGTATTCAAGAATATATTAAACTCTATTTAAAAGGAAGGGAAAGAAAATGAAAAAATTATTAGCATTGCTGATGTCGCTTACTTTGTTGCTGGCATTGGCTGGCTGCGGCGGCGACCAGGGCAGCACGCCAAATCAGAACAACGCATCTAACGGCTCCACCAGCAGCATTACGCCTGAAGCTATCACAGCGCGCGGCGTTCTGCGCGTGGGCGTTAAAACCGACGTACCCGGTTTTGGTCTGCAAAATATAGCCGACAGCTCATACTCCGGTATTGAGATTGACCTGGCTTATAAAATTGCTGAATCTCTGGGCATTGAGAAAGTTGAGTTTACTCCTGTAACTGCGGCCACACGCGGCCAGCTGTTGGACTCCGGCGATATTGACCTGGTTGCCGCAACTTTCACCATTAATGAAGAACGTAAAGCCTCCTGGAACTTCACCACACCTTATTATACTGACGCAGTTTCTCTGCTGGTGAAGAATGACAGCGGCATTGAAGATTTTGCCGATTTGCAGGATATTACCATTGGCGTTGCCACCGGCGCCACCTCCAAGGTTGCATTGATTGCCGCTGCTGCTGACGCTGGCATAACTCTGGACGAAGACAAAAACTTTGCAGAATTTGCCTCCTATCCGGAAATTAAGGCTGCTCTGGACGCTGGTCGTGTGCAGGCATTTAGCGTAGACGGCTCCATTCTGGCCGGCTATCTGGACAACACCAATCACATTGTAGAAAGCATTCGTTTCTCTCCGCAGGACTACGGTCTGGCTTCCAAGAAAGATGCTACCGAATGGGCTGAATATCTGGACGGTCTGGTTACTGGCTGGCTGGCCGATGGCACTATGGCTCAGATAATCGCTGATAATGGCGTTGTTGCTTCTTATACCGAATAATTTTACAATATTGGTTTGTTATCAATATTACAAATAATTTTATTTTGGCGAATTTTTAAGGAGCAGAGAAATTCTGCTCCTTACCTCGTTATAAAAGCCTTGTTTCATTCATAAGGCTTTTATAATGGCGACACAGTTTGCCAAAAGGCTTAAACCTACTATTTAAAGGAGGTTATTGGAAATGTTTTTACTGCAACAAGTTTTTGAGCTATGGCGCTGGCAGGATTTGCTGGCCTCCTGGCCGCGTTTTGCCACAGCGTTTCTGAATACCCTGGAAATTGCCGTTCTGGCTCTGACTTTATCCCTGTTTTTGGGCGTAATGTTCGGCCTGATGTCAACCTCGCATAATCTGCCGTTGCGCATTATCACGCGCATTTACGTGGAGTTTTTTCAGAACACACCACTGGCTATTCAGGTGTTTTTCGTCTATTACGCCCTGCCCTATGCCGGCATTGTTTTAAACGAGATAACCATTGGCATACTTTGCGTTGGCATTTACACCGGCGCTTATATGTCAGAGGTAGTGCGCGCCGGCATCGGCTCCATTCCCAAAGGTCAGTTTGAGGCCGCAGCCTCACAGGGCTTCACCTACATTCAAACCATGCTGTTGATTATCCTGCCACAGACAGTGAAAATTATCCTGCCGCCGCTGGTAAACCAGATGGTTAACCTGATTAAAAACACCTCGATTGTAGCCATGATTGCCGGCATGGATTTGATGTATCGTGCCAACGCCTGGGCCACCAACGGCTACATGAGTTATGGTCCCTCTTATCTGCTTTGTGGCGTGCTTTATTTTGCAATCTGCTTCCCACTTTCCACCTGGGCGCGCGGTTATGAAGAAAAATTGAAACGCCGTGATTCCCAGACCAGCAAGGAATTGGAAAAAATTGAGGAGGTGGTTGCCTGATGGACGCTTTCAATGCTGTTTTCACCCCAGATAACATCAATTACATCATGCGCGGCTTCTGGATGACTATTCGCGTGGCTTTCGTCAGCATTATTTTCTCAATCGCTATTGGCACCGTTTTGGGCATTGTCCGCAGTTATGGCAATTTTATCCTGCGCAAGCTGGCTGGCTTTTACATTGAACTTTTCCGCAACACGCCAAATCTGCTTTGGGTTTTCGTCTGCTTTATTGCCGCCCCTTTCCCAACCGCCTTTGGCCGGGCCTGTTGTGCTTATGTGCTTTTCACCTCTGCCATGATGGCCGAGATTGTGCGCGGCGGTTTAAACTCCATTCCTAAGGGTCAGTTTGAAGCAGCGGCCTCGCAGGGCTTTACGCTGGCCAGTACACTCTGGTACATCGTTATTCCCCAATGTTTCCGCCGTATCATTCCCACCATGATGAGCCAGGTTATTACCGTCGTCAAGGATACTTCTTTCCTGGCACAGGTAGCGATTGGCGAATTGCTGTTCAACACCAAAGATTTAATGGCCAAGTTGCCGGTTTATACCGGTGAGGCTATCGGTTTCCCAGAGGTGGCGCTGCTTTTCGGCTTCGCCATGCTGTTATACTTCCTGTTGAACTTTACCCTTTCCTGCATTATGCGTTATATCCAAAGACGCAACAACGCTGCTACCAATCAGCACACCAACGGCTAAAATCCAGCCGCTGTTTCATACAAAAAAGTCACCGTTTTCCAAGAAAACGGTGACTTTTTTGCGTTGCATTACGGTTGAACCACAGCATGGCTCATAATATAAAATTCTTCCTGACTGGGCTGCTGTTTTTTCTCCATTTGAGGCAGAGTATCATCATAAGCCTGCGCCGCCTGCATATCAATATCCATAATCGGGCTGTCCTGATAAACCCACTGCTCATCGTTCAGCACCCCGGGCTTTAGTTCTTTCACCAACAAAGCCGCCGGATATTGCTGATTGGGCATCGCCACCTTATATCGAGCACAGCTTTTAAAACCAAGCCCCACATAATTGGTCGGACTGCCCATAATAACAATCACCGCATAACCCATTTCCGCCGCCAACTCAAAAGAATGTTGCAGCAGTATTTTGGAATAGCCCTTTCGCTGATAACCCGGCCGGATACAAACCGGCCCGAAAGTGAGCGCCGGCATTTCCCGGCCGTCCTCCGCCAGCAGCTTCGACTTGGTATACATAACATTGCCGATAACCTGTCCGTCAAGCTCCAGCACTAAAGCCAATTCCGGTATAAAATCGGCATGCTCACGCATGATATGCACCAGATAATGCTCAATACAGCCCGGCATATAAATATTATAAAAAGCCTGCCGGGTAATCTCCTCAACCACCTGATAATCAGCACTGGTTTCATTACGAATTTTCAGCATGAAAACGCCCCCTGTTCTATGTAAATAACTGGCCTGATTTTTCTTCCTTTATAGAATGAGCATCGCGTCGCCAAAAGAAAAAAACCGATATTCTTCAGCCACCGCGGTTTGATAGGCCTGCATAATCTGTTCTCGCGTGGCAAAAGCGGAAACCAGCATCATCAAAGTACTGCCCGGCAAATGAAAGTTGGTAACCAGCGCGTCAACCGCCTTATAATGATAGCCCGGATAAATAAACTTGCGCGTCCAACCGCTGCCGGGCTGAACCACCCCGTCCTCCGTGCTGACTGTTTCCAGCGTGCGCGTGCTAGTGGTGCCAACGCTAACCACCCGGCCGCCCTGACGGCGACAGTTATTAATCAACTCGGCCGTTTCCGGCTTAACCTCATAATATTCCGCGTGCATCTGGTGTTCCTCAATATTCTCTACCTTAACCGGCCGGAAAGTACCCAACCCCACATTGAGCAAAACCTCGGCCACCTGCACTCCTTTGTCCTGAATACACTGCAAAAGTTCCGGCGTGAAATGCAGACCGGCCGTAGGGGCCGCCGCTGAACCGGGGTCCTTGGCATAAACGCATTGATAACGGCTGGGGTCGGCCAGCTTTTCATGGATATAAGGCGGCAGGGGCATGCTGCCCAGTTCGTCCAATATTTCCATAAAATTGCCGCTGTGTTCAAAGCGCAGCAGACGCATGCCCTCCTCCACAACCTCCTGCACCTCGGCCGCCAGCTTGCCGGGCGCAAACTCCAGCCAAGTACCCGGGCGCGCTTTTTTGCCGGGACGCACCAGCGCTTTCCAGCAATGTAAATCCACTTGCTGCACCAGCAGAACCTCCACCAAACCGCCGCCGGCCTTGGTGCGCCGACCCCAAAGACGCGCCGGCAAAACTTTGGTTCTGTTCAACACCAAAACATCGCCGGGATTTAAATATTCCGGCAAATCATAAAAATGACGATGCGCCAGACTGCCATCTGCCCGGTTAAGCACCAGCAAACGAGAAGCATCGCGCGGCTCAACCGGCGTTTGGGCAATCAAACGCTCCGGCAGGTCATAAACAAATTCCTCCAGTTTCATCGGAAACCTCCATCACCAAATAACAACATCTTAACACCTGGGGCAAGGCGTTTAATCCACCTTGCGCACCTCCAAAAGGTTGGGATTTTCACCGCCATAGTAATGGCGAAGAATTTCCATCGCAGAATAACCGTCGTTAGCCATACCTACCGCGCCGAACTGACTTAAACCAACGCCATGACCGTAACCACTGCCGACCAGTGTTACGCCGCCCGTTACGGTAACCGTATTCGGTTTGGGCGCCACATTATTTTCATTGCCGCCGGAAGCCGCGCCGCTGCCCAAAACATTAACGCCGCCCTTGCTGCGCATATAGGCCTTGGCCAAATCGCCCAAACGCTGCACGGAACCAGAACTGTTTTCGGCCATAACGTCAGCCCAGGCACGCTCCTGCAAGTTACCGGAAGCATTAAGCACATAAACTTTATCCCCCGTCACGGCAGACGACTCCGATTTTTCTGATTTAGCCGGTTCCGCCGGCTTCACCACGCTATCCTTGACCGCAAACAGATTGCTGCGCAGCCCCAGCAACTGACGCACCGCATCATTCTGCGCCACAACCGTAGCGCCGCTGCCCACCATCGTAACCTTAGTCGCCCGGCCAGATGGCGTTTGATTACCGTCAGCGCCCAGATAAGAAATCTCCAAATAAATAAAATTGCCAAACTTTCCGTCCTGACCGGTACGTTTCATATATGAATTAGCCAGTTCCGCCAATTTGCTGGCCGAATAATCAACCTGCCAATCCATATAATTATAATTAGCGTCGTAAGGCGAGGACACGCCGCGCAGATATGGCTGCGCCTGACCGCCCCAGACGTTCTCATTGTTTTCCGTATGGCCGCCGGCACTGCTGCAATAAACAGTTTCTACCACCTTGCCATTATAATACAAAACCTGCCGGGCGGTACTATCCACCACATCAACGATAACATCGCCGCCGGCCGCCGTTTCCGCCGTATAACCGCCATAAACCTGGTCAGAGGTGGAACGACCCACATCATAATAAGTACCGCCCAGATTGAAATATGCATAAGAGCGCGCCACAATCGCCTGCGCGCGCAGAGCCTCTCGGGGATAGCTGTATGTCAGTTCCTGCCCAACAACCCCATATAGATATTCTTCCATATCCAGCACATTAAGCACATAACCATTCGTCAGCAGCGAAAAACTGCCCCGATACTGTTTGCCGCCATAAGCAAGAACATTTTTGCCGCTGCCCACCGCCAGCACCGAAACACTAACGCCAGACGAGCCAACCGACTGCCCGTTTACATAAACCGTTATGGTGCTGCCATTGCGCACGGTTTTAATCACATCGCCCTCGTCAACCTCTGCCATCAGGGCGGAACTGATTGAACCGCCGTTTACCTGATAAGTACCGGAAACCACCTTGAGTTCCACCGAACTGGCGCTGGTTTGCAGGCAAACGCGAATATTGGCCGCCAAAGCCGGCTGCACATCTCCAATCATAAGCGCAAACAGCATCAGTAACAGCATTAAAGGCCGTATTTTAGTTGTCTTTATCATAAAAACTACCCCATTTTTTGTTCTTTTGCAGCTTGATTTAAACGCTTCTGCCACTTATTGTCAAAGATTAACGGCTGCTGTTTGGGTTTGAAATAGCGGTCTTTCTCGCTGTAAATGCAGCCGCAGTATTTTTGCATATATAAGCCCTCCGCCCGAGCAATTTCCTGCCCCTCGCGGAAATACGGGCGAAAATCCTGATAAACAAATTGCAGGCCAAACTCCGCCGCCGCGCGCTCACCCCAAAGCCGAATTAAATCGTGCTGCTGATATGGACTAACCAGCAAGCTGGTACTAAAGCCGGCAAAACCATGCTCCGCCGCCATGGCCGCAGTCTGACGCAGACGCACGGAATAACAAAAACCGCAGCGCCCCGGAACCTCCGGCCGGCTTAACCGCTGGTGCAAACGCGCCAGCCAGCCCTCTAAATCGTAATCGTCCAGCATGGCAAAAGGCAGATGCAGGCTTTCCATATATTCGCGAAAACAGTTGCGCCGCTTTTTATACTCCGTGTACGGGTGAATGTTCGGATTGTAAAAATAAGTCGATAACTCATGGCCGGCCTCACGCAGCAGCTTAAGCGGCATAACACTGCATGGCGCACAACAGCAATGCAGCAGAATTTTCATATTTTAATCACTCATTTCCTTCGCTTAAATCACCATTAACCACCGCATTATCAAACAGACTGCCGGCAAAGGATTTATTTTGCGGCAGCGGATAACCCAGATAACGATAAGCCTCAGCCGTAGCCAGACGGCCGCGCGGCGTGCGGTTCAGAAAGCCTAATTGCAGCAGATACGGCTCGCAAACGTCAAATATAGTGTCCACCGACTCACTGATAGTGGCCGCCAGCGTATCCAGACCCACCGGACCGCCGCCAAAAGTATCAATCAGCGTACGCAGAACTTTCTGGTCTGTCTTGTCCAGACCGCGGCTGTCAATCTCCAGCAACTCCAGCGCCAGATTGGCAATTTCTTTATCAATCGTGCCGTTGCCTTTCACGCAGGCCACATCACGCACCCGGCGCAGCAAACGATTGGCAATACGCGGCGTGCCCCGGGAACGGCCGGCAATCTCCTGCGCGCCGGCGTCAGTAATCGGCACGTCCAACAGTACCGCACTGCGCTTAACAATCGTAAAAAGCTCCTCCGGCGTATAATATTCCAGACGGCTGATAACGCCAAAACGGTCACGCAAAGGCGCGGTCAGCATACCCACGCGCGTGGTAGCGCCCACCAGCGTAAACGGCGGCAGCGGCAGATGAATAGTCTGCGCGCCCGGTCCCTTGCCCATCATAATATCAATATGAAAATCCTCCATCGCCGGATAGAGAACCTCCTCTACGGCGCGGTTCAGACGGTGAATTTCATCAATAAACAATACGTCATGCGGCGCCAGACTGGTTAAAATCGAAGCCAAGTCGCCGGCATGCTCAATAGCCGGGCCGGAAGTCACCTTAATGGCCACGCCCAACTCATTGGCAATAATGTTGGCCAGCGTGGTCTTGCCCAAACCCGGCGGCCCATAAAGCAGAATATGGTCCAAAGCCTCACCGCGCGCGTTGGCGGCCTGAATAAAAATTTCCATATTCTCCTTAACACGCCGCTGACCAATGTAATCGCTTAACCGCTGCGGCCGAAAGTTAGGCTCCAGCGTTGCGTCCTCCAAATTGGCCTCCGCCGAACTGACGCGCGACGGCAAGTCATGCGCCTTAACCTTGCTTTGCGGCACAGCCTGCTTATTGGAAAATAAATTTTTGCCAATTTCTTTCTCCAAAGCCAAATCCTCCTATATATGGTTATTCCTGCGCCGCCAGCTTCAATGCCGCCGTGATAATATCCTCCAGCGCCGCGTCCTCGCCCAATTCCGGGCATACAGCGGCCACATAACGCTCCGCTGCCGCCTGGGCATAACCCAGCTGAGAAAGTGCCAAAGCCGCCGTGCGCTGCACATTGGCCGCCAGACTATTCACTGCGGTCGGCGCTGGCGTACCGGCGTTTGCGCCCAAAATATCCGGCTCAATTTTCATAACCTTATCGCGCAGCTCCAACAAAATACGCTCCGCCGCCTTTTTGCCCACCCCGGGAATACGCAGCAGGGCCTGAGCATTGGCGGTCTGAATAGCGTTAACCAACTCGGCATAACCACAGGTATTCAAAGCGGCCAAAGCCGTCCGCGCACCCACGCCGTTTACGCTCAAAAGCAGATTAAACAGCTGCTGTGATTTTTTATCCTCAAAGCCATAAAGAGTTAAGGCCTCCGCGCGCGGCTGCGGCTGGGGATTAACCTGAAGCTGCGTATGGAGGGCAATTTGTTCGCCCGGCTGCGGCAAAGCAGTAAAGCAAGCCAGCGCCACCGAAACCTGATAGCCCAAACCACCAGCCAAAATTATTAAATTATCATCGTTAACTGCCAAAACCTCGCCCTGAATATAGGCTATCATAGATATCCTCCTGCCGTTTTGAATGTCGCCGCCCGATTAAACCAAATTGCTGGTCTGCGCCGGAGCATTGCCCTGCCAATGATTGGCACGCTGCCAGTTGCTATGACAAACCGCCACCGCCAATGCATCAGCAGCGTCGTCCGGCTTGGGCACGGCCGTCAGCCCCAGCATGTTTTTTATCATAAACTGTACCTGTTTTTTATCCGCCTTGCCATAACCGGTAACCGCCTGTTTAATTTGCAGCGGCGTGTATTCAAACACCTGCAAGCCGCGTTGCGCCGCTGCCAAAATCAGCACGCCGCGCGCCTGCCCCACGCTAATAACCGTGGTGCTGTTGCGGTTATAAAACAGTTCCTCAATCGCCATTTCGTCCGGTTGATACTCCTGCAAAAGCAGCAAGGCCGCATCATAAATCTCACAAAGGCGGCGCTGGTTCAGCGTATTGGCCTCCGTGCGGATACAACCATAATCCACCACTTGCAGCCGGTTATATTCCTTGTCCACAATTCCCCAGCCGGTTATCCCCGTGCCAGGGTCAATGCCTAAAATCCGCATCTTATTTCTCCATAAAAATTCGCTAATTTTAGAAAATTCTACACCGAGCAGACTTTTACCTGCAAATTTTTTTGCATATTTTTTCTTACGACTATTGCAAAAAATTTTTTTTTATGCTAAAATATTATAGTTAGTTTAATAACTCTGCTGACCGGTCAAACTCTGTTCATGTCATTGTCAGAGTTTCAAAAAAATGCTGGAATAGCTCAGTTGGTAGAGCAGCTGATTCGTAATCAGCAGGTCGCGTGTTCAAGTCACGTTTCCAGCTCCAGATTGTAAAAAAATACCTCACTGCATAATAAACAGTGAGGTATTTCTTTACGCATCTTCATTGCTTTCAGTTTCAGTTGTATTATCAACGTCCTCATCAGTATCCACATTGTCATTGGGCTGTTCCTGATGCAAACCCTCATAAAGAACATCTTCTGACTCATTCAAATAAAAACTGGCGTAAATATCCTTAAGCAAACTGCTGTTCTGCTCATAAGTTGCCACATCGGCCACGGTTATTACATAATAGCGCAAAGCCGGCAGAGGACTGAACAACATAATCTCACAAACAGCGCTGGCCGGCTCACCCTCCGCTTTATCATAAACCTCGCCCTCCGGCTGCTGCAAAGGGCCGGTTGCCGTCAACAGCTGGTTATTACCGGGCAGAGTGCGCGATTGCCGTTGCAAAATTTCCGGCTCCTGTAAAATCTGACCGGCCACAGCCTCGGCAATATCCAACAAACCGCTGTCAGAATAATAAGTATAGCCGCCAAGCTCCCAAACCATAGTCAGCGTTAAACTGCCCTCTGGAGCGGTAAAAACCACATTATCCTCCGCCTCCGACAAAATCAACCAGTCTTCCGGCAGCGTCAAAACCGCCCCAATGTGTGGGTGTTCATAAACCTGCGTCGGCGCGTCATAAAGCGAGGGCGCAGCTTTGGTGTTCTGGCAGCCGGGCAGACAGCATAAAACTGCCAGCACCAGCAAAAGCTTGAGTAAATGCGCCACACTATATTTATTTTTTGGCAATATTATCCACCTCTTGTTAAATTGGCTTTATTATTTCTCCGATAGCTTTTTAATACCCAGCTGCAAAGCCGCCAGCGCCGCCTGTTGGCGCACCAACTGCCGACCGCCGGGGAACTGATAACGCCAGACCTCAACATGCTTCTGCCAGGCCGCGGCGATATAAACCATACCAGCCGGCCAATCTTCGGCCAAATCAGACGACCCGGCCCAACCGGTTACGGCCAAAGCCAAATCAGCCTGCGCTCTGGCTTTGGCGCCCTTGGCCATCGCCGCCGCCACCGGCGCAGAAACTGCCGTATATTCAAACAACATATCCGACGGCACGCCCAAAAGCTGTTCTTTAGCGCTATCCGCATAGGTAACAAAACCCATGGACAGCGCGTCAGAAGCCCCCGGACAGGAAGTAAAGGCCGCCGCCAGCAGACCGCCGGTGCAGGACTCCGCAAAGGTCAGCTTATAACCGCCAGCCTGCATTAAATGCAGCAGCTGACCGGCCTTTTTCAGCAAGTATTTTTGCATTTTTTCGCTCCTCGATTAATAGTCAGACAACAGGTTCTTGCATTTAAGCAGATAATCCCAGCCGGAAATCAGCGTCAGCACCAGCGCCGCATACATCAAAAACTGTCCCAGCCAGTAAAGGGCAACGCCAAAGGACGGCACAAAAAAGGGCATGGTATACAGCAACAGCAAAGCAATGGCCGTCATCTGGCAGGCCGTTTTCAGTTTGCCCAGCGAGGAAGCGGCAATAACCACATTTTCGCTGACAGCCACCGTGCGCAGGCCGGTTATCGCAAATTCTCTGGCCAAAATCAGAATAACCACCCAGGCCGGAGTGCGCTCCATAGCCACCAAGGCCACCAACGCCGCCGTCACCAAAATTTTATCGACCAGAGGGTCCATAAATTTGCCAAAGGTGGTTACCAGATTGCGGCTGCGCGCCAGATAACCGTCGACAAAATCCGTGCAGGCCGCCGCGATAAACAACAAACCGGCTAACAAATCAGCCTCCCAACCATGAAAAAGCGAAACTATCAGCACAAAAACTGGCACCGCTAAAAAACGCAGCATGGTAATCTTGTTGGGCAAATTCATTTTACGCCAAAGGCTCATAATTAAATCCCTTCTTTTATCTTTTCACAAAATTCAAACTTTTACCGCTATAAGGTCATAGCCGGAAGTTTCCACAATTTGCACCTCAATCAGCTTGCCGATATGCCGTTCTGATAAACTGCCGTCCTCATTGGCTATATAAATCAGACCGTCCACCTCCGGCGCCTGATATTGCGAACGTGCTTCAAAAAAGCCGGGGAAATCCAGCGAGGGCTGCTCCAAAAGCACGCGCAAACGCCGGCCAACCTGCTCCTCCAAACGCGCGGCCGCCGCAACCGCCAAAACCTCCGTCAGTTCATTATAACGCCGCTGTTTAACAGCTTCTGGCAGCTGCTCCGCCATGGCCGCCGCCGGCGTGTCCTCCTCCTGCGAATACTGAAAAACGCCGGCCCAGTCCAACTCCGCCTCGGCCGCAAATTCCAGTAACTCGGCAAAATCGTCCTCAGTTTCGCCGGGAAAACCAACCATAAATGTCGTGCGAATAGCCACGTCCGGCAGATAACTGCGCAGACGCGCCAAAAGCTGCTCAATCTGCTGACGGTTCAGCAGACGGTTCATGCGCTGCAACACGGAATTGCTGACATGCTGTAAAGGAATATCCAGATAATGGCATAAACTGCGGCAATCGCGCATAGCCGCCAAAAGTTCATCATCAATGCCCTCCGGATAAACATAAAGCAGACGCAGCATGGGAAAATCCAGCTTATCCAACTCCAAAAGCAGCTGCGGCAGCATAGATTGACTGCCCAGACTGCTGGCAAAGTCGCGGCCATAGGCCGTGGTGTCCTGCGCAATCAGACAAAGTTCCTGCACACCGGCGGCGCGCAGGCGCTTGGCCTCCGCCAGCAAGCGCTCCAGCGGCTGGCTGTGCAGAGGGCCGCGAATATCAGGAATAGCGCAAAAAGAACAGCAATTACTGCAACCCTCGGCAATTTTCAAATAGGCCGTATAGGGCGGCGTCAGCAAAACACGCGGCAGACAGCTATCCACCGCCTGCTGACGCATTTTGGCCAAAATCTTGGTCAGTCTGGCGGCCTGCGGTTTGGCCAGTTTCTGCTGCAAAAGCTGCTCCAGACGCTGCGGCAGCTGGTCGTACTCCTCTGTGCCCAGCCAGAGGTCAACCTCCGGCATTTCCGTCGGCAACTCCTGCCGATAACGCTGAGCCAGACAGCCAGTGGCCGCCAAAACCAGGCACTGCCCCTCCTGTTTAAGCGCCGCCAACTCCAAAAGGCGGTTGATAGACTCCTGTTTGGCGTCATTAATGAAACCACAGGTATTAACCACCACCACCTGGGCGCAGAATGGGTCTTCTGTGCGAACAAAACCGGCCGCCGCCAGCCCGGCCAGCGCATATTCCGAGTCTACCAGATTTTTGGCACAGCCCATTGTATCAAAGTATATGTAAATGTTATCAGAAAAATTATCAGCAAGGTGCAAAATATTTTCCCTCCCACTTTACCTGCATTTTAACCTCTGTTATCGACTGTTACTGTCCACCAGACGGCGGCGCCGTACCCAAAAGTTCGCTGGGCGGCCGATGATTATCGTCATAACCGCTGTAACCGGTGGTTGTGAAATCCAAATTATAAACATCATGGCCAGCGCTGAAATTGGTAATAGTCTGGCCGTTATATTCCAGCGTTAAATGATTGGCGTTATTGGTACGAATATAAATTGACTCATTAGCCGAGAAAACCTCTGAAGAACCGGCCGCAATGGTGTGATGCGTGCTGGCCTCCGCGCCGTCAATTCGCACGCCCATCCAAACGTCCTCGTCCTCCGCGCGCACAATCAGCGTAATCGGCGGTTCCGTACTCAAATTAGCCGGCGGCGGCTCGTCATTATTGCCCATGCCCGGCAGTTTGGGGTCGTCCTGTAACAGATAAAGCATTAACAGCAGAGCCACAATCACACTGCCCAGCAAAAGCCAGATAAACCGCCGGCCAAAGCGCTTGCTGCGCGTGCGGATAGGGTGGCCAAGCGCGCCATTGGAAAAAGCCTGCGCGCGCAGCTGGTTGGCACTGTCCGCCTTGGTATTCTGGTCTTGCAGACGGCTTTGAGCCCGGTTCTTCATATCATGCAGCGTGGGGTCATAATTGCCCCCCTCCGCCATGGTCTGTACCACCTTTTTGCCGGAAACATAGGCTTCAAAATTGCTTTGCTTGCTGTTAACCTCATAATACGCTTTAACGTCCGCCAAAATTGGCGCCGGGTCCATACCCAAAAAACGCGCATAAGTATCTGCGAAGCCAATGGCATAAATGCGGCCCGGCATCTGCGCCAAATCGCCGCTTTCCAAAAGCTGCAAATAGAGTTCTCGCACCTTGGTGGCTTCTTCCACCTGCGCATAGCTATAACCCAGAGTTTCTCTGGTTATACGCATTAATTTGCCATTTTCCTCTAACATGTTTTATTCCTCCTCCCCGGCTGCCTCAACCGGGGCGTTCACATAAAGCATTTCAAACGTGGGCATATCCATCAACACCGTCCGCTTATTGCCGGCCGGAGCGCTGACAATGCCCTCCTCCTGCATGGTATCAATCAGCCGCGCCGCCCGGTTATAGCCAATGCTGAAACGTCGCTGCAATGACGAAGCCGAAGCATGACCACTGTTAATCACCTGCTGACAGGCTTCAATAAACAAAGGCTCAAAACGGCTTTTCGGCTGCTCCTCCGCCTCATTTTCCTCCGGCTTATCCGGCTCCACCGGCAGTTCCAGATATTCCGGCTGCGCCTGGGCTTTGCAATAAGCCACTAAATCATGAATTTCCTCCTCGGTCAAAAACGCGCCCTGCACGCGCAGAGGTTTCTGCTGACCAATCGGATAATACAGCATATCGCCCTTACCCAAAAGCTTTTCCGCACCGCCCATATCCAAAATTGTGCGCGAGTCTATTTGCGAAGACACGGCAAAAGCAATACGCGAGGGAATATTCGCCTTAATCAGGCCGGTAATAACATCAACCGAGGGGCGCTGGGTGGCGATAACCAAATGTATACCGGCCGCCCGAGCCAGCTGTGCCAGCCGGCAGATAGAGTCCTCCACGTCCTTGGAAGCCACCATCATCAAATCCGCCAACTCGTCAATCAGAACCACAATCTGCGGCATTTTCACCACATCGGGCAATTCATTATAGGTAACAAAATTCTTAACGCCGGCGTCCACAAAGACCAGATAACGCCGGTCCATCTCATTAACAACCTCTTTTAAAACCTGTGCCGCCTTTTTAGCGTCTGTCACCACCGGCCGCCCCAAATGCGGCAGACCAACATAAGCCGTCATTTCCACTTTCTTGGGGTCAACCATGATAAATTTAACTTCATCAGGCCGCGCTTTATATAAAATACTGCAAATCAGGGTATTCATGCAAACGCTTTTGCCGGAACCGGTAGCGCCGGCCACCAGCAAATGCGGCATCTCCGCCAGATTACCCACAATGGCCTGGCCGTTAATATCAATACCCAAACCAATGCTGATTTTTGATTTGCTCTTCTGAAATTTTTCGGAACTCAAAACATCTTTGAAATAAACTGGGCTGGTTTCCTCTCTGGCCACCTCAATACCCACCACCGGTTTGCCCGGCACCGGCGCTTCAATGCGCAGCCCTCTGGCCGCCAAAGCCAGTGCAATATCATCAGCCAGATTAACAATACGGGAAATTTTTACGCCCGGCGCCGGCTGCAACTCATAGCGAATAATCGAGGGGCCGCAAACCACCTCCACCACCTTGGTTTTAACGCCAAAGCTGGCCAGCACATTTTCCAGCCGTACGCTGTCGTCCATAATCCGCTGATTAATGCGGCTGTTCTTCACCACAATGCCGCCTTTCATCAGCGACAACGGCGGCAACTGATAATCAACCACCCGAACCAACTCAGTGCGCACTGCCGGCGTTGCCGACTGTGCCGGAGCCGCCGTTTCTGCGGTATTGGCCTGTTGCGCCGTCTGCGCCACCGGCTTATCTTCAACTTCCGCCGGCGGAAAAACCTCCATTTCGTCTGCCGGTGATAATTCCTCCGGCTCAGCCAACTCTGCCGGCTCACTCTGGCCTATGGTTTCCGGCGGCCAATCCACATCTGTCTGCGCCGCCGGCTCCTCCTCGCTATCCATAGCGGCAGCCGCAGCATAATCAGGCACCGGCGCCATGTTGGCCAACTCCTCATTTAAAGCCTGCACATAGCTGGAACCGGCCGGCTCGGAGCGGTCGGCACGCACAAAATATTCTTCATCAAAGGCGGCCACGGTTTCCGTTAAGGCTTCATTGGTAACCGGCTCATTAATTTCCGCGTCGGCATAATTAATGTTATCAATTTCCGCCGCGTCCTTTGCCGCATCTTCAATATTTTCAGCATTATCGGCATATTGCGCCGCCATGGCCGCGCCATTCAGCGCCAAATCATCAAAATCAGAAGCCAAACTATGCGCCGCCGGTTCTTCATCAACTACCGGCTCATACACCCGTGTGGGCGGCGGTGTAAACGGCACAACATTAGCATGGTTAACCACCGGACGCGGCTGCGGCGTTTTGATAGTGGTAGTAAAGCCCTCGCGCAGATTAGCACGCGCATCTGTGGCAAAACGATTGCCGTCGTCAAGGCCATAAGTCAAATCCTCGCCCAGCATGTCGCCCACCGTTATCTTATCATATTCATTACGCGGTACTTCCGCAAAACGGCTGCCACTGTATTCCGTAATCACCGGCGGCAGAGTAACCTCCAGACGCTCGGTGTGCCAGGCCGGCGGTTCCTCGTCCGGCGCTTGCAGCGGTACGTCCTTAGCCGGACGCTTAGGCGGCGCAGCAGCCGTTAAAGCCGCGTCATCTTCTGTCTCCGACTCCGCTTTTGGCTGTTTGGGCGGCCGGGCCTTTTTCAAAGCCAACAAACCCCTGCCGATAAAGCCAAAAACCTGCATATCCGTCAGCAGCATAACCCCAAGAAGCAGAAAGGCCAAAAGAACTATGTAGCGTGCGGTTTGACTGGGTAGCCAGCAAACCAGCAAACTCACCAGAAAACCGCAAACGCTGCCGCCCTGCCCCAGCAAACCTGCTTGCCAGGCCGCCGGCACGGCTTTAATACCATCGGCCAGCTGCGGCAGGTGCAAAAGCCCCACCAGCGCCAGCAGGAAAAAGCAAAGCCCCGTCACCTGCCAGGTACTTAAACGGCCGTGCTTGCCGCTATATAACGAATAACCCAGATAAACCACCGCCAGCGCCAGACAGACGTTGGCCAAACCAGCCAGCAGGCTAATCAGAACCTGCCCCGGCGTGGGCTTTAAGCCAAACACACCCAGAGCAATGACCGCAAACCAAAGCCCCAACATCAGCCCAAGCAGCATCAAGCCCACGCCAACCAGCCGATATTGGTTAACAGTCGGCTCCGTGGGCGTTTTTTTGGCCGATGCAGCGCTTTTTTGAGCGGCCGTGCGTGTCGTACGG
>CANSKT010000035.1 GCA_947647555.1 uncultured Peptococcaceae bacterium
AAGCCAGAGTATCCGTATCTTTGGCAAAAATGCCCAACTCTCGCTCCCAAACCGTCAGACCTCCGCTATCCGCCTTGGCCAGAAACTGATTGCCCAGCACTCGCTCCAAAGACCGCCAGGCTGCTTTTATCTCCGGCTCATTAGCCGCATTAACAGCCTGAAACTCCTGCACCTGCTGCAAAAACGGCGGCAGATAGTCCAGCAAATGCCGCTCAGGGTTTTCCATATTAAAGGCAATCGGGTCAAATTCAGCCAACTACATCGCCCCTTTTCGGTATGCAGTCCGCACCCAGCTGCAAGTTAGCCTCCTGTCCATTGATTTTGGTACCACCAATATCCGCCACCATGGCCGCGCAGCCAGACAAAATACGGCTCTCAATCTGGGAAATACGTACAGTTAAAAACTCATTATCTGGCCAGCTGGCCGCCAATTCAGCAAAATAAGCGTCCAAAACCGCCAAGATATAGCTTTGCGCAGCCGCCCAATCCCAGCCCGGAGCATAGGTCAAATGCAATTCCAAGTCCACAGGCTCCGCCTGCACACCCACCACCTGCACCACATGACCAACAGGAGCCAATCCCAATCCCTCGCCGGCATTCTGCTCCGGGTCTATAACCTCCTGCACCCGGTCTATCAATTCGCTTGTGGGCGCAGTATTATCCGCCGCCAAAAGTACCAACTTCACAGCACCGCCTACCGTCAGCCACTTATCCTTTGCCGCGGTATAAACCGCTTGCAGCCAACTCGTCACTTCCGCCGGCAGACTGTCGATATTAGCCGCATACCAACTTTGCACCGCCGCATTGGGTATAAACTCCGCCGGCCTGATACCTCCATTCCAGACTGGACGCACCTTGACGCCGCCCACACCTGGGATTGCCATAACCTGCGCCCGATAGTCCGCCTGATTGCCACCAAAAGCCTGCGCCTGCAAGCTGGCCAGAACACGCTGGCGAAAAACTTCCGTTTCCTCCTCATCGTCCCCGGGAATAAGTAATTCCACCAACTCCGCTTTAGTCAGACCGGCTATGTAATCAATCGGTATTAATCGACCAGAACAGCTATTCGCCAAACTGCCCGGCATCTCACAAACCAACTGCCAGCCCTCCACCGTTCTGGCTGTAACCACAAAATTCAAATCCTCGCAGCTAAAGCACGCCCCAATCGGCACATCAGCGTCAAACTCCGCCCGGAAATGCGCCGCACTGGCCGGCTTGGGCGAAAGCCCCCTCTCCGCCGCCCTCTTTATCAAATACTTCCTCGGCGCGGTGGAGATATAAGTCGCCTGCAAAACAAAATCCAACCCCAGATAAAGCAGCGCCAACTCCGCCATAGCCGGCGCCACCCCGTCCCAAAGCATGGAACCCTCGCGCTTATCCATACTGGCCGGCAGTCTGGCCAAAGCACTTTGCATTAACGCCGGATACTTTTTGTCCTCAAACATCAGAAATTCACCTCCCTTTCCGCCGTTAACTCACCAAAAATTGTCTGCACTTCAAACTTAACATGCACTATACCTTTCCTCGACAAATCGAACTCAAAGCCGCTCACTCCGATTATCCGCCTGTCCTGCATCAGCGCCTCACATATCCGCCGCTCAATCTCCGGGCAGACATAGGAAACTGGCTGTCCAAACAGGTCAGCCAGTTCAATGCCATAATTGTAGGAATAAATCAGGTAGTTATACCGCTCGGTATTGATGATTTTATACACCGCTTGCCGCATAGCCTGCAAATTATCCGCCTGACCACGCACCCGATTATCTCCCTCCTGCAAATTCAATCCCCAGGTCAGCGTTGGCTGCTCGGCCAATTTCAACTCACCATTCAACAATGACGCAATACTCGGTATCATTGCCAATCCCCCTTTACAACCGCCGGTGAAACTCTGTCCAACACCAAAAACTTCTGCCCACCCGGCCAGCGCAGCAACAGAACCCTCTCTCCCACCTGCAACCCATTATAAATGCGCAGCTTCTTCCGTCCCTTAATCGCATGCTTATGCGTGGTGTTCAGGTTACCCTCGTCACATGAACCACCGCCGGTATAGGTATCGCTTATACTATGCGTGTGCCGGCCATTCATGAAACTGTCGTTTTCGGTATGCGTGCTAATCTCCACATCAACCAGACAATCCTGCACCGCACTGCATAATTCCAACTGCTCCGCCTCCAGCAGCAGCTTCTGCTCACTCATAATTTGCAGCGGCTCCACCGCCTCCACAGTCCCATAACAAAAGGCCGCCGGCTTGCCAGCCTCCACTGCCTCCACCGCCGCCCTTTTCAACACCTGCAACAATTCCATATAATCAGGCAACTCTTTCACCTCACCTCTCATACAACAAACTCACCGCCGCGCAGCGTCAAATCCATAAAATGCTCACTCTCTTTGAATGTGTGGCAAACATTTTCCACCAACATATAGGTATTAGCGATAACATCTCCCAAATCCAGCGCCACACCCACCAGACAGCCGGCGCGCACCCTGACGTCACCCAAAGCGTTTTTAATCTTCAGCTTACGCGTCTTACTGTTATACAGCTTCAAAAGCGCCTCCGCCTTGGCCTGACCACTCTCGCCCTCCTGCAACATCTCAAAATATTGCAGCAACCCCCATTGGTTAATATGCTCGCCGTCTTTGGCAATACAGCTTTCCCAATGACCGGTTTCCTTGTTGGCATAAGACAGCTTAACCTGATTATACGTCTGCTCGTCAATGCTGCTGGTGTAATCAAAATTCTCGGCCGCCGCCGCATTAATCAGGATATCCAGCCGCATACTGGCAATGTTTTGCAAAGTCAGCTTGCCATAATCATCATAGAGGACAAACATCTGCCCCTTATGGCTCAACTCCAAATCCAGCGCCGTTTCTATCATATCCAACAGCGTCACATTCTCCTCACTGCGAAACGGTATAACATAAGAGGTCGGCTCAATCTCGCCAAGCTTCAGCTTTTTATCGTTGGCAATAAGCTGCACCACCTCAGCCGCTGTCATATTTTTATATGACAACACGTCCTTATTCTTCAGATAACGTATCTGATCATATGCCGTACACTCAATCGCCCCTGCTCTATCCCGACGCTTGACAAAGATAAAGCCGTAAAACAGCAACTTATCCCCCACCTGCAAAGTCACCGCCGAACCCTCGGCAAAACCGCCCAGCCTGCCCATTTCCTCATCTTTCAACACCGTAAACTTCAACGTGGCCGGAGAACCACGCCGGCTGCTGGTAAGTGTAATGCCCTCCACAACCGGTGGATAAAAGTCTAAACCCTTTTCATTGGTAATCATCAAGGTTACTGCCCCCATGTAGCCCTCCTTTCTACACTTGGCTCCGGCGCTCCCTCCGCTGCCCGACTGCTCGCTACGCCCATTAAAGTTTCGCCACTCTCATTCTGCGTCAACTGCACTGTCTGGGTGCCATAATCCCGATACTGCTTCAGCCGGATTTTCACCATTACATCAAAACCATTTCCGGCTTCTTCACTGATGGTGTAGTCCTCCAAGCTGACTTTCAGATTATTGCTGAACAAAACTTTTCCTGACGGCATTACTCTTGACACAATGAACTGAAACGGCTTGCGGCTGACTTTCAACTGCTCCAAATGTTGCAGATAGTAGGCCGCTGGCTTAAAGCCGCCCACATAAACCGCAAAGGGATATTTTGACTGCGGCAACAGGCATTCAAACTCAATTTCAGTCAGCCCGGCCCGCTTCAGCAGATTAATCTCCCCCTGGTCGATTAAAACATAGGTGCTGTTCTGGTTGGCAATGCTCATTTTCATTTGCTCCGGCGCCACCGGCAACAAAATCCCGTCCAGATAAAAGTCATACATCTACATATGCACCCCCTCGGCGGCTATTTCAACAGCCTCATTCACCCCGTCAACCAGGTGGGTTATAATCCCGTCCAAATCTTCCATCTTGTTTACCTGATTGGTTATGCCGCCCATATTTACCACAATCTCCGCCGTGGTATAGCGGTTTACTGTTTCCCTCTCCGCTATGTCGCGCATATATTTCAAATCCTCGTCCGTCATATCCAGTTCATGCGCCATATTTCCCGTATTAGCTGCAATCTCCTGCAAGCTGCTGTCCATATTATCCCAATTACCCTTGTTCAGCATCTCATAAGCCGACATATCCAACTCCTGCACACCGAACAGGTTCAGGTTATCGCCCCAATTTGCTCCCTGCGCAAAGGCTTCAGACACCCAACCCTCCTGAAACACCTCAAACGTATGCCAGCCTTGGCTGAAAGCCGCCCCAACGTCCACATATTCTTTTTGTTGGCTGGCCGCCTGCGCCGCCTTATTAGCATACGAATCAGCCCTGGCAGTCAAACCGGAATAATCGAACTCTACAAACGGCAATTTGTTCAATGCCTCGGCGATTTTAGCAATACCGCCCAAAACATTGCTGACCAAACCATAAAACCAGCCTTTTATGCTGGCAAAAGTATTTTCAAATGCAATACCGACATTGCCGGCACACGCCCAAAAAGCATTCCAAATTGCCAGCCCGGCGTTTACAGCCGTCTGAGCCAGATTAACCAAAAACCGCCAAACCACATTCAGACAGCCAACAACCGCGCCAAATGTTGTCTGTGCCGCGTCAGACGTATGCGCCAGCCAGGCACAAAACGCCGTCAGCGCCACCACCCCGGCAATAATTCCGGCAATAACCCAGGTTATTGGACAGGCCAACAAGGCAGCATTAAAACCATGTTGCGCCACAGCACCCAAAAAAGTAAGGTTCGTCTGCATAGCTATTGCAGCATTAGATATAGCGTCAGCAAAATTCTTAATAGTCTGTGCTGTATTTACAGCCAACAAAGCTACACGATAAACGCCAAGCGCCGCCACAGCTCCATATACAATCGGTGCAATCCAACTCCAATTTTCCGCAATAACACTGCCAACAGCAAACGCCGCCTGCAAAAGCCAGTTCAGCACCCCCAGCATAAATTGTAAATCACTGGTAATTTCCTGCACAATGCTCACAATCGCCGGCCAATTATTAAGGAAAACGTCCACCAGCATAGTTATACCGGGATATAATCTCTGCCCAACCTGTTCCTGCAAAGCGGCAATATTTTCCTGCAACTGACTAACATTACTCAGCGGCATGCTGCTTATAATCGTAAAAACATCACACCAACTCTGAATTTCCAGCAACTGACTTGTAATCTCCCTGTAATAATCAGACATGCCCATATTACCGGCAAACGCCCCCTGCTGCGCCCCGGTGTTCGCCGGCACATTAAAAGCCGCCCCAAAAGTTTCCCCGCCCAAACCTACATTCAGACATAAACCAGACAACTTCCAATAAGCTTTTACAGCCCTATCTAACCTACCGTTAAAATCAGAGAAACTGCCCAGGCCCTCCTCTATGCATCGGTTAAAATTTTCCTGCGCCTCCAGATTATCCTGAATATAGCGCTCCAAACCGCTAACCGTCCGGGATAGCTGCCAATAAGCGCCATTAGCCGCCTGCGCGTCCATATCCGCCACCGCAACATTAAGCAGTTCCTGCTCCTGAACCGCCTGCCCAAGCTGACCTCGCATGCGCGCCAACTCCCGATTGCTCACGCTTAACCCAAAATTCAGCGGATTTCTGCCAATAAGCTTAACCTGCTGCCAAACCACCCCTAAACGCTCTTGCATATTGCTCATATCAATCGGCGCATTACCCAGCGGCCAATCGCCCCCACCAGACGCAGCAGCAGCCTGCCATTGACAATTCGCCTGTACATTCAAGCTGTCGTGAACTTGCTGCTCACTGCTGCTCATGCTTTGCGACAGGCGCAAATATTCCTCGTTAACCGTTCCCCAGCTTAAACCAACCGAACTATTTTCAATATTTACCAGCTGTGTATTAATTGCACTCATTCTCTGTGCAATTCCGCCCAAATCCCGTATCGCGTTCGGCTGAAAATTTTCTGTCCGCGCCGCCTGCCCGGCAATTTCAGCCTGACTAACACCGTCCTGCATACCCTGCAAAGCCGCCTCAAACGGCTGATTTAATGTTTGCAGCATTTGCAGCATAGAACCCATGGCCAAATTGATAAATCCCAACATGTTTTGCCAAACTGGTGAAAAATTATCCTGCATTACTATCTCCGTTTGAATTTTTGCCATTGTTTATCACCTCCCGTTCTCCAATTTTGGGCATAATAATACCGCTGCCTATATAGGCAACGGTATTATCTTTAATTTTAATGAATTACAGGTCTACAACAGGAACTTCACCAGAAGCAGAACAAGCCGTTAAAGGTTTATATTTTTTCACAAGTTCAACGGCTCTAACCTTACCACTAATTAGCCGAAAATGCAAATCTGCCAAATCATCATCTTTTTTATATGTAACAATAAAAGAATACTCAATTTTTTCAAAGTTATATCTTTGAATTCTACCACCAATCATAGCCCCAGGTGTGCCAAAAAGCCTTGCTCCAGCAATAGCACCACCAGCACTACTCACCATTACAGGACGCAAATCCTTTTCGCAAGGAATCTGAAAATCAACAATCTTATTATAAGCAAGCCTAAATTGCTTGCTACCACCCTCTTCTGCCATGATTATAATACTATCATCTACAAAAATTACACGACAATCTATTCCCTCATGCATAGGCAAGCCAGAAACATGTTTAACAAGAATAGATTCCTTTTTAAGTTTTTTTAATTCTATTTCTTTCACAACATCATTGACAGTTTGTGCCGTCACTTTTGCCATTATAAACCAACCCCTCTCTGCCTACATAATATCACCGCCTACCCAACATGTCAAGGCCAAAAAATTAAAAAAGGGGTTATTATCTGCCTTTCCGCCGACCCTTTACCTGCTTGAATTTCTTTTCGTTTTTCTTGTCGTTTGCCATTTTTACCTGAATAGCAGCAACAGTAAAGGCCTTTTCCTGCTCGTCCATAGCCAAAATCTCATGCGGCATAATATGCAGCTTCAGCAGGGCATAATAGGCCAAATTCGCCTCCCAGTCGCCGGACTCAATTAGTTTTTTGCCTCGCCCACCTTATCTTCAAAGCTGACGTTTAAGCCCAAAAACTGCTGAACAAAATTACCCAGCCGGTTATATTCGCCCGGGTCGTCCACCATAGCCAACAGCAAATCCTCTGGTTTTTTAACATCATAGCTGTCCTGCAATTCAGCGTCGCGCAAATCCGGCACAACCACAGAGGCCGCAATCAGCTTGCTGATGTATTCGCTGCTCTTAAACCGGGGCAGATAATTCCCCTTGCCCAAATTAAAATCGTCCATACAGCTGTCACGAATACTCTCGCTTTCCGCCGAAGTAATATGCCGAAACTCCCACTCCAAAGGCTGGCCATTCTCATCACAAAGCGACTTGGTAGCCGCATAAAAGGCATTTTCCTGAACTTTCTTGTTAGCTTTCATAAATTGTGCAAATTTAGACATTTTCTTATCTCCTTTACATTTTAGTTGGTTACAAAACCATTAAGCTGCTTAAATTTCTCCGGCAAATCCCAGCTTTCAAATGTGCCAGACAACTCCTCGTCCAAAATTTCCTCACCGGCCTGAAATTTAGCCAGCGTAAAACTGTCGCACAAACAGCCGCGGTGGATAATCGTCTGCCGCCCCACCGCGCTGGACGGGTCCTCATTGGAAACCTGAATTTCAAAATAAGGCATATAGCCGGTTTTCTGGTAATTATCGGCCAATTCCCGAAAAACCGACTGATTATAATGAGCCGTACCGCTCCAAGTCCCCTTACCGCCGGAAGACTTATGACCCATACCAACCTTGCCCAAAACCGGAACATCAGTAATATTCACGTCCCATTTACTTTCAAACTCGGTCATATTCATAAAATTATAGCGCCGGCCCTCAATCGTGATAAAACATTCTGCCAAACCACCATAAATTGCGTCCATAGCGTTCATAATTGTATCATTTGCCATTTATTTAACCCCCTTTTAAGCCACCGTAACCGTCATATACAACTGACCCATAGCGTTAACCGGCGTAACCAAATCCGTCACCATAACCGACTTTTTGCTGCTGCCCTGCTCTACCACAACATCAGCGTCAGAAAAGTTTTCAATCGCCCGAATACTCTCCAGCTGCCGATGATGCGCCACAATATCCGACCAAAGCGAAGTCCGCCCGGCCGCGTCGTTCGGTACCACGCCCAAATATTTGGTGTTAAACAACACCGCAATATCATTGCCAATCTGGTCAATAACACGTACCGTCTGGTTCTCCTTGAAAATATCGCCCTGCGTATCGGAAGTTGTTACCATACTGTTAATATCTGCCAAAACCCGGATATCCGCGCCCACCTTGTGCAAAGTGAACTCGCCGGCTCTGATTGCTGCCTTTAACTCATTTTGAGTATAATCCGCCGCCACTTTAAATTCACCGTCATATTTGCGGTTCTGATTACTCTTATTCACCGCACAGCCAGCCGATGCGCCAGTCACCCAATAAACCAGGCTGGCCGCACTCCAACCCTCGTCCAAAACGCTGTTCTTCACGCTGATAGTACCCAAATAATCAGCCTTAGTGTAGTTATAAAGCACCAACTGAAATTTAATGCCCATCTCATCGCGCAGCCGCTTCACAAATGCGTCAAACAGGCTCTTGGTGGTATCGTCTTCAACCACCGCGCCCATAGTGTTAAAGGTGTAGGCTTCAATCTTATCCAGATAATTCTGGTAATTTAAACCGGTAACCTCGCCATTAGTACCGCCGCTCAAAGGCAACCCGGCATTGGCCGCCAAAGTTGCTCCCGGCTTAAACCGCACAAAATCATTAGCCTGCAAATCCTCAACCCTGGCAACCTGCTGCTGAAAATCCACCAGCGCCGCGCCCAGATAAGTCTGCACATCAAACAAATCCTCATTATCCGCATTAACCTGCACCACAATCCGCAAATCATTGCCACGCACGCCGGAATACAGCGCCTCGGCCAACTCATTGGCCGCCTTTTGGCCGCCGCCATTCAGCCGATAAGCGTAAAGTGTCTGCGCATTCAGAAACAAATCGCGCAGCCCTTTCAATTTATCGTGAGTGTAATCGTAACCAAAAATCGCCAGACTGTTCTTCTGAAAATCGCCGTTAGTTACCTCAAAAATTTCGCCGTCCACGCCCCAATCCAATTCCAACGGCATTGTAGCAATACCGCGCTCGGAAAGCGCCGCATTGGCCGAAGCCGCCGAAATAAAATTGATATACGCACCCGGCAATTCCTTATTTTGCACCAAAAAGGTGCCGCCGCCTAAAGCCATATTATTTCACCAACCCTTTCATATTTTTTTAATCTGTTTTTTTATCTGACTTTACCCTGCATATAATCTGCAATAGCCTGCTCAACCTCGGCTATACTGTATTGCCTGCCGGCCTGCAATATCGCGCTTACAATATCTCGCCGATTGGCAAACCGCGCCGAAGCCAAAAGCTGTTCCCGACTAAAAAGCGCCGTCTTAGACGCTGACGTTTCCTCTTTTTTCTTAACCGCCATTTACAACCCTCCCTTTTTATTCTCGCACCCCAACCTGTTCCGCCAGTTCAGTCATTGCCGGCGTATCTTGCGCTTGCTCGGCCAAAAAATCATAGTTAACAAAAAAATGCAAAGTGTTATCTATAATCTCATAATGCATTTTACAACCGCGCAATTTTTTAGCACCCACCGGCAGAAACTCCAAACAGCTAAAAAGCCGCTCGGCCACCGCATTGCATTCCTCTCTAACCCTCCCGATATCCGCCGGAAAGTATTGCAGACAAAACTGATTTTCCCGTCGATACATACGCCCTCGCCAAAGCTGGCGCGCTTGATTAACGCAGGCAATAAAAAAGCAAGGCTTCTGCAAACCCTGCTCAACCTTTTCGGTATAAATGTTAATGTCACCGCCAAATTCGGCGTTTAAGGCCAAACCGATTGCTTCAACAATTTTGTTTATCACTCCAAACACCTCCCCTCCCATTTTTTTGGCAAAACAAGCTTACACTTCTTGCTCATATGCCAGCTTTTTACAATACCATTTTAACACACCGGAAACGAACAAAACGAACCTCTTTAATGTTTAAGCAAAAATCTTTTGGATATCATTCTCAATCCGTCGGCAGTATTATGACCACCCAATTTATTCGCCACCTGCTGCCAGCTTAAGCCCTCCGCAAAACGACAAATAAACACCAGACGGATAAAGCTGTCATCAATATCAGCAATATATTGTTCCAGCCGCTGCTGTTCCTGCACACACCGCCGAAACTTCTGCTCAATCGTCAAACGCAGGTCCGCAATCTCCGCCGCCAAATTACCCAGCCTGTCCGACACATTAGCTGAACCGGGCAAACCAGACATAACCTGCGCTCCCGGCAAAGCCTTAGCTTCCAACTCCAACAACCGCTGCCTATCCAAAGCAATCTCTTTTTTCAGATAAAACAATTTTGATAATTCCTGTGCTGTCATTTTTTCTCCCCCTTTCATTCAAAACCAACAACCTCAAGCCGGCATATTAACAATTATCTGTTATACCGACTCAAAAGCTAATATCTTACATATACATTTTAACGCATATCAATCGGACATAACATGACATCTTTAAATACAAAAAAAGCTAACCGCCAAAAATCACAGTTAGCTTTTTATAAAATGATACATTACCGCCATACAATCAACAGCAGCAACCTTTTACAAAAAGTTACTGCTGTCGTTTTAACATCTAATTATTTTTATCAACCCAACAATTCACTGCTCACCTTTGCCAGATTATCCCGAATAGCAATATGCTGGGGACAGGCCTCTTCACATCTGCCGCATTTAATACATTCATTAGCCGGCTTCAAACCATGCCGACCCACCAGCCAACCCTCTTGGCTGCGCGCCATCTCCTTATTACCATAAAGCGTAAGATAATTCATCGCCGTAAAAGAACCGGAAATACCAATCTGCATGGGACAAACCTTAGCGCAATAATTGCAGCTGGTACAAGGAATAAGCGGAATTTGACTCAATACCTCCTGCGCCTTTTGCAAAACCTGCCGCTGGTCAGCCGTCAAACCCTGAAAATCCTGCATACAAGCCAGATTATCCTGCATTTGCGCCAGGTTGCTCATACCAGACAGCACGGTAATAACCCCGTCCAAATCAGCCGCAAAGCGAATTGCCCAAGCAGCCGGACTGGTTTGCGGTTCCGCCGCCTGCAAAATATCCACAACCGACTGGGGCGGCGTAGCCAGCATACCGCCTTTAACCGGCTCCATAATAATAATCGGTTTGTTGTAAGCCCTGGCCACCTCATAACAGCGCCGAGATTGTACTGCCGGATTTTCCCAATCAGCATAGTTAATTTGCAGCTGCACAAACTCCATTTCCGGGTGTGCCTGCAAAAGTTCCTCCAACTCCTCCGGCGTAGAATGGAAAGAAAAGCCCACATGCTTAATCAAACCGGCCGCTTTCCGCTCCTGTACCCAGTTCCACATATCATAATCGTCAAAATATTTGGTACGTCCCTCGCCCAGATTATGCAGCAAATAAAAATCAAAATAACCAGCGCCCGTTTGACGCAAAGAAATATCAAACTGCGCATAAGCTTCCTCGGCTGTTTTGCAGTCTATCCAGGCAGCATTTTTAGTGGCCAGCTGAAAACTTTCCCGAGGATAACGCTCAACCAGCGCCTGCCGGATAGCGTCTTCAGAGCCGGCATAAGCCCAGGCCGTATCAAAATAAGTAAAACCGGCCTGCATATACAAATCCACCATCTGCTTAACCTGCTCAATATCAATTACATCGTTAGTTTGTGGCAGACGCATCAAACCAAAACCCAACTTTTTTATGTTATCTCCCAAAATAGCCATGACCAATCCTCCCTTTTTCAGGTCAATTCCCTGATTTTACCAGCACCGGCTGGCCGTCTTTCTTAAACGGCACCAAGCCGGTACGATGCAGCGCCAACATAATACCAGGCAGTAATATCAACTGCAAAATGATACCAGGAATAGCATTCAACAATGCCCCGGCCATAAACATCTGCCAGGTGAAGCCAGATGCGCCAAAGCCCAACAAAATAACCTCCACCAGACCCCATACCGCACGACCAATCAGCATAGCGGCAATAATTGCCCGATACAGTGATATCACGCACTGCCACCGGGAGTGACTATAAATCCAGCCGGCCACAGCGCCATAAGCCGCCAACTCAAACGTCATGGCAAAACCAACCGGAAACGGCGGCGGCATGCCAAAAAGCATATAACGCAGCAGCGGCAATATCAAACCTACCGCCAGACCATACTGCCAGCCACAGATTAACCCACAAAGAAATACCGGAATATGCATCGGCAGCAGCATATTGCCAATTTGTGGAACCTGTCCGGTAAAAAAGGGCAGAATTAATCCCAAAGCCAGAAACATGGCTGCATAACAAAGCATTTTAGTCGATTTATTCAATATCCTCACGCCCCTAACCACAAATTATCCGTATCATAACCATTCCGCCGCCCAGACCGCCAGCGTTCGGCCGTCAGTATTGGCCGCCAGACGTTTGGCGCCTGTCACCTTAGCGCCCGGCGCTAAATTCTGTATGTTAGACGCAGAACTGCCCATCGCACTGCCACCAGACGTAGCAAAAGGCACAACCGTCTTGCCGCTGAAATCATAAGCCTCCATAAATGTATCAATAATAGAGGGTTCCCGATACCACCAGATAGGAAAACCAACAAAAATAACATCATACTGCCCAATATTCGCAATTTTGCTGCTAATTGCCGGTCGGGAATTGGTATCTTTCATTTCCACCGAACTCCGACTGTTCTGGTTATGCCAATCAAGGTCGGCTTCGGTATACGGTTCCGCCGGCTCAATCGCAAACAAATCCGCCCCAATTTCCTTGGCCAGCTTTGCCGCCAGCCCAGCCGTTACGCCGCTGGCGCTGAAATATGCTACTAATACTCTGCTCATCAGAAAAGACCTCCTTAAAAATCCTAATTGACTTTCAATATCAAAGTATGTATAATAACTTTAAGTTAATTATAACACTTAAACCACACTTCAAGTCAATAGGTATTGACAATATTTTCTAAAAATTTTTTCAGGAGATTTATTATGCTATACACAGTTAGTGAAATCGCCAAAATCTTGGGCATCTCTGCCTCAACCCTGCGCTATTATGACAAAGAGGGCTTGCTGCCCTTTGTAGAGCGCTCCAATAGCGGTATCCGCATGTTTACTGATAAGGATTATGAATGGCTAAAGGTTATTGAATGTCTGAAAAAATCCGGTCTGTCAATAAAGGATATCAAAGCTTATACCAATATGGTTAATCAGGGCAACTGTTCATTATCAGAGCGGCTGGAACTCTTTCAAGCCAGACGAGAAGCCGTTAAACAACAGATAAAGGAAATGCAGGAGGCGCTGGAATTGCTGGAATTTAAGTGCTGGTATTACTCGCAGGCCGTACAGGACCATACAGACGAAAAAGTTCAGGCATTATCGATTGACGAAATACCTGAACAATACCGTAATATCAAGCAAAAGATGAACAATATTCATGCCAAACTGGAATAGGCCGGCAGCAAGTCGAATAAAGCAACAAGGTCAAATTATCTGATAGCGCGGCCAATCACCACAGCCAAATAAATAATCCCACCAGTCAAAGATAATTATAGCCGGCACCGCCAAAATACACCAAAGCAGAGCAAACTGCGGACATATCTGGCCCCAAAGATTGCCCCAAATATCGGAATAATCCCAAATACCCAGCCCCAACCAGCAGTTAAGCAACAACCCGGCCACCAACTCCGCAGCAGTAATAACCAGCCCACCCAATACCCCCTGACAAACCAACGGCAAACGCCATGGCATATGCTCGTTAGCCACATCTAACGGCACACATAGCAGCGCAGCCAGCAACATCATTGTCCAATGGGTATAACCGCGATAAGCAATCTCCAAAAAACCATAAAGTAAGCCGCCCAATAGCCAGCGCGGCCAATGCCGCAAAGGACTGCAAATATTCTTCAGCATGGCAGGCACCTCCATATTGCCCTGTTTATTACCATACTAAAAATATGCGTAACAGCTTATATTATGCGATTTAACAAGCATATTGTCTCGACTGTGTTTTCGAAATTCGGAATAAACATATCGGCTTCGTTCCCTTGATAATATACCGGGAAACGAAATTGTATGCTCTTTAATATCTGGCCGTTTTCCAACGGTTCGGGATATATCTCGATTTTCTTTATAAAGCTGTGAAGAAATTCTTTCTTCTCAAATTCGGTAAATTCATTATATATTATATCAAATAATTCCAAAAATTCAAATATTCGTTTCCGAGAGATTTTTTGTTCCTTTATAGCCTTGATTTGTGTTTGTACGGTTTCAAGATTTTCATTTGCCTCTGCAATCTCATCATATAGTGAATTTATACGATTTTGCATATCGGTATATTTTTGCTCGTAATGCCTGTCGGAACAGTCGAGCCTGTCAATTTGAGAGCCAAGTCGTTCCTTTGCGGCAGTAAGCTGTCTTATCTGTGTCATTAAATATGCTTCTTCTTTTTCATACTTAGATAAATCTACACTTGCATCTAATTTTTCTTTTATTGCAGAATCAAACTTTGAATTTTTAACAATATTTCTTATTACTTCCACAACCGCTTCATTTATCTTTTCCTGATGAATTTGCTTTTTGAAAGTACATTTATGTCCGTCATATTCCAGTCTGTGTTTGCAGGCGTAATACCAATAATCTCTGTAAAAACTTCCGTCTTTTTTGCGTTTGCGGTTGACACTGCCATACAACCCGGCACCGCATATCGGACATTTAATTATACCGGTCAATAAATGCTGATGTTCTGTACTGTATATTTTTTCACTCTTTATACCTGTCTTTTTTCTCTTATCCTGAGCTAAAAGCCAATCTTCTTCGCTGATAATCGCATCATGAATACCGTCATAAATAGGATATTCTTCTTGCTTTACCACATGATATTCATTACGGCTACCCTGTATTTTTTCCGTTTTTCTTCGCCCGAAAGCAATTTTTCCGCAATAAATAGGGTTGTCCAACACAAGCTTTACAAAATGTGCCGTAAATGCATCCAAAGTTCCGTTTTGGCGTTTCTTTTTGATATAGCCTTGGCGATTCAGATATTTTGCAACAGTACCGGCACCCATTGTGGTATGAATGAATTTATCGTAGATAATGCGAATAATTTCTGCCTCATCTTCGGCTATTTTTAGCTCGCCGTCAATAAGTTCATAACCGTATGGTGCAAACCCTCCGTTCCATTTGCCTTCACGAGCCTTCTGTTTTCTGCCTTCCATTGTTTGAACAAGAATATTTTCTCGTTCAATTTCCGCCACAGCCGACAGCACCGAAATCATAAGTTTGCCGCTGTCCTTTGAACTGTCAATACCGTCCTCAACGCAGATAAGATTAACCCCGTAATCCTGCATCAGTTGTAAAGAATTAAGTACATCGGCTGCGTTTCTGCCAAATCGAGACAATTTGAACACCAGCACATATTCTACATTATCTTTTCCTTCGGATATGTCGTTAAGCATAGTTTGGAATTCAGGCCTGCCTTCAATATTTTTACCGGACTTACCTTCATCGGAATATTCTCCGGCAATCATAAAGCCCTGAAATTCGGCATACCTTCTTAACTTTTCTTTCTGCGCATCAAGACTGAAACCGTCGACCTGCATAGAGGTTGATACACGGGTGTATATATAGCAATTTTTCTTTTTCATACGATAACTCCTTTCTGATTTGCTTACATTATATTGCCGTCTAAATAAATACTCCAATGTACGGCAGAAGGGGGCTAAGCCCCTTTCTGCGGACTGTTACGATTTTTGCATTGGCGGTTTGGAAATTGTTTCAAAACATCTTCCGTTGTTACCAAACGATATTTATATCCATATTTTAAGTACATCTTTGCCATTAGGTCTAAAAGCCTATCGTATTCGGCTTGCCCGGTTTTATCGCTTTTTATTGTCATCATCTTGCTTCACCTCTGTTTCTTACTCTCTGCCTCTGCCATTTTTCAAGCAGTGTTATGATTGTTTTTTGCATATCAAGGCTTGTATAGCTTTTCGGGAAATACTTGCGTATATCCTCGGTTTTGAATTTAACCTGTTCTTTTTGATTCGGTTTTTCTTCGCTTAACACGGCAAATATCGTGCCTATGGACAATCTGCCTTGCTCGCTGTATTTTCGCAGTCGCTGTGCTTGTGAAAGTGAAGGCGTGGCGTCTGTGTATTCTATTTCTTCGGCTAATATTTTCTGCTCGTTTTCGGGCAGATACGAAAGTTCAACAGCCGGAGTAAAGGCTATCCTTTCTTCGTCAACGAGTTGTAACAGTTCGGGGATTAAGTGTGTTAAACGGATATATCTTTGGACTTGTCTTGCACTATCATTTACTGTTTCGGCGATTTGTTCATCTGTTCTTGACTTTGCGCCAATTTGGCACGAAGTTTTCCCCTGATGTTTCATTGCTTCCAATTTCATCTTGTAAGCAAAGGCTTTTTCACTGGGCAGTAGGTGTTCTCTCTGTAAATTGGAGTCCACCATTGCTATTACCGCTTCATCTTTTGTCATTTCTCTGACTATTGCCGGAACGGTTTGTATTCTCAATTCCTTGCAAGCCTCAACTCTCCTGTGACCGCTGATAATCTCGTAAGTACCGGCGGAAAAAGAACGAACGATTATCGGCTGGAGCAAACCGTTCTCTTGTATGCTCTCTTTCAGTTCTTCGTTTTCAATTCCGTTTCTTTTCTTAAACGGATGGTTTTCAAAGGGGATAAGTAAATCTATGTTGATGTTCTTTACGTTTTCCTGCATTTCGATGTCTCCTTAATCCAATATTTCTATTTTTTTCAGTGCGATGCCTTTGCCGTTTCTCTCATAAATCAATCTCAAATTCGTGCCGTTATCTATCTCATGAAAGCCGAGATAACTCTGCCACCAGAATACCGGCGTGATAATCTTTCTTCCGTCACTTAACTGAAAGAAAAGACGCAGCATATTTTTGCTTGCCTCCGCTCTCATTATCAGTTTTGCGAAGTATTCGCCCTCTTTGTCTATGAAGTGATAATCGGTAGTTATGATGTGTTCCTCTCTCATTTCATCTTTTGTGTATACTTTATTTGCTAACATATTTAAGTCCTTTCTTTTACGGCAGGTAAAAATTATATATTTATTTATATATTTTTTTTTTTTT
>CANSKT010000036.1 GCA_947647555.1 uncultured Peptococcaceae bacterium
TGTGCCGCTGGTGCAATATGCCAGCGGCGGCATTGTGTTGAAGCTGGGCTCCTTTGGCTGCAATTTTGTTCCCCAGGCCGAGCGAGAAAGTTTTGGCGCGGAGGTTGGCAGTGGGCGCAGCTTTTATCCCCGGGATTTGGCTAACATCTGTATGAGTCTGGTTAATCAGGGGTGTATCGGCGCGGCTTTTGTTTATGCCGAGCCGTTAATGTGGTATGAATTTTTGATGCAATCTGCCATGCTGCTGAAAAAATGCGATATGCGCGTTATTTTGGCCACAGCCGGTTTTGTGAACCAACGTCCTTTGCAGGAACTGCTGCCTTATGTGGACGCGGTGCGTTTTGATTTGTTTGCATTTGACTCGGCCTTTTATCGCAATAATATGCATGTTTCTTTTGCGGAGGTGCTGCTTGCGTTGCGTACGCTGGCGCTTTCCGACGTGCATTTGGAGGTAACGACGCCGCTTCTGCCCGGCCAGAATGATGCGCCGGAGGATATTGCCAGAATTGCCGCCTATCTGGCGCAGAATTATGGCCCGGATATTCCTTATCATATAATGTTGCCGCCCGGTCAGCCGTCTTTGACGCAAATGCCGCCGGAGGAAAAAGAAAGAATTATGTGCTGTGCCGATGCGGCCGGCAGTATTTTACACCGCGTATATATATCATAGTTTTTATGATATTTATGCGCGGTTTTTGTATATTATATCAAAAAAGGCTTGCATTTCCTCCTCCTTGGGTATATAATAGTCTTTATCATTACTTTGTTATCCGTCAGATATGCTCTGACAGATTGATAATGACGGGGGGAAATGCTTATGACAAAAATTAAGGCTTTGGTGGTGGGTGCGGCCGGATACGCCGGCGGAGAGTTGGTTCGCTTGCTGTTGCAGCACCCGGCGGCGGAGATTTGCGGTCTGGTTGGCCATGATAACGCCGGCCACCGGCTGGACGAGGTTTCGCCCTGGCTGCTGGGTTTGCTGCCGGAAAATGTGGCCATGATTGAGGATTTGCAGCTGGGTAAGCCGGCTGATGTGGCTTTTTTGGCGCTGCCGGCCGGTATTTCGGCGGAAACTGCGGACGAACTTTTGCGCCGGGGGGTTAAGGTTATTGACCTGGGGGCGGATTTTCGCTTTAAGGACGCGGAAATTTATGCACAGTGGTATAAAAAGCCGCATGCCCGACCGCAGCTTTTGCCACAGGCCTGTTATGGTCTGCCGGAACTCTGGCGGCAGGAGATAGCGGACAGCTCTCTGATAGGCAATCCTGGTTGTTATCCCACCAGTGTGCAGTTGGCGCTGGCGCCGCTGCTTAAGGCTGGTTTGGCTGATCTAAGCCAGCCGGTGGTTGCTGATTGCAAATCTGGTATAACCGGCGCTGGCCGCAAGGCAGAAAAGCATCTGCTGTTCTGCGAAGCCAATGATAGCATTAATGCTTATGGGGTGGCCGGGCACCGCCACACGCCGGAGATTGAGCAGGGGTTGGGGCGTTTGGCCGGCGAAGCGGCCAGTGTTTTGTTCACACCGCATTTAACGCCGATGAGCCGCGGTATTTTATCGACAATATATGTACATTTGCGGCGGCCGCTCAGTCAGTCTGAACTGCGCGCGCTCTGGCAGGAATTTTATGCTGATGAATATTTTGTGCGCCTGTTGCCGCCGGACGTTTGGCCGCATACCAAGTGGGTGGCCGGTAGTAATTTCTGTGATATCAACCTGAAGCTGGACGAGCGTACCGGGCTGCTGGTAGTTTGCGCGGCGATTGATAATATCGTTAAGGGTGCGGCCGGACAGGCCATTCAGAATATGAACCTGATGTTTGGTTTTGATGAAAAAACCGGCTTGCAGCAGCTGCCGATGATGCCCTAAAATGCATAAATATACAAAAACTTTTGTAATAAATAAAAGTATTTCCATATAATAAACTTTTTTATTATTTTTTAAGAAAGTTTTTCAATATTAAAAAACAGGAGTGAGTTTTAATTAAAATGACCGAGGTACAGAATAATAAAATTGAATTAAGTTATTTAAATCCGGAAACTCTGGATTGGATTACCGAGCAGGAGGGCGGCGTGACGGCGGCGGCTGGTTTTGTGGCTGGCGGTATGCATGCTGGCCTGAAAAAATGTCCGGATAAAAAAGATTTGGCGATTATTTACTCTAAAACGCCGGCGGCGGTGGGCGGTGTTTTCACCCAGAATAAATTTGCGGCCGCGCCGGTTAACTGGTGCCGGCAGGTTGTGGCCGGCGGCCGGGCGCAGGCCGTGGTGGTAAACAGCGGCAATGCCAATGCCTGCACGGGCGCGGAGGGCGCGGCCAATGCGGCGGAAATGGCGGCAATCGGCGGCCGGGCTTTGGGCGTTGCAGCGGAGCAGGTTCTGGTTTGCAGTACGGGCGTTATTGGCGTTCAGCTGCCTATGCCGGTGCTGCGCGAGGGTATTGTGAACTGTGCGGAGCAGCTTTCCCGGGAATCTGGCGCACAGGCGGCGGCCGAGGCGATTATGACTACGGATTTATACCGCAAGGAGTGCGCGGTTAGTTATCAATATCAGGGTAAAACCATTACTTTGGGCGGTATGGCCAAAGGCAGCGGCATGATTCACCCCAACATGGCTACGATGCTTTGTTTTATAACCACCGATTTGCAGATTGCGCCGGACGCTTTGCAGCAGGCGGTAAAAATGGCGGCGGACGCCAGCTTTAATATGGTAACTGTGGACGGCGATACCAGTACTAATGATAGTATGCTGGTTTTGGCGAATGGACAGGCCGGCAATGCAGAAGTTGTGGCCGGCGGCGATGGTTTTGCGCAGTTTGTGCAGGCTTTGCAGCTGGTAGCGGCGCGTCTGGCGCGTCTGATGGCTTATGACGGCGAGGGTGCAACCAAGCTTTTGGATTGTCAGGTGAGCGGCGCGGCCAGTGCGGCAGATGCGCGGCTGGCGGCTAAGGCGGTGGTTGGCTCCAGTCTGGTTAAGTCCGCTTTTAATGGCGAGGACGCTAACTGGGGGCGGATTATCTGCGCGGCTGGTTATTCCGGCGCGGAGTTTGAGCCGGCTGGTGTAAATCTGCGTTTGCGCAGTGCCGGCGGTGAAATTGAGCTGATGCGTCAGGGTAGTGGTTTGGTGTTTGATGAAGCGGCGGCCAAGCAGATTTTGCAGGAACGTGAAATTTTTATTCTGTTGGATTTGGGCGCCGGTGAATTTACCGCTCGCGCCTGGGGTTGCGACCTGTCGCATGAATATGTATCTATTAACGCGGATTATCGCAGTTAAAGCAGCTTTACAATAGCGCTTAAAGATATTGAAAAATACGAAAAAGCAGGGGGAAAGTAAAAATGCAGGATATAAGTGCAATCGACAAAGCGAGTATTTTGGTGGAAGCGCTGCCCTATATCAAGCGTTTTCACGGCAAAACCGTGGTGATTAAATATGGCGGCAACGCCATGTTGAGCGAGGAACTGAAAGAGGGAGTTTTGAAAGACGTTGTGCTGATGCAGCTGGTTGGCATGCGGCCAGTTTTGGTGCATGGCGGCGGCCCGGACATCAACAGCGTAATGGAGCAGATGCGCATGAAAGTTGAATTTGTCAACGGCCAGCGCGTAACTGATGAAAACGTCATGGAAGTTGTGGAAATGGTGCTGACCGGTAAGGTGAACAGCAGCATTGTAAAATATATCAATCAGAATGGCGGCTCGGCTGTTGGACTTTCCGGCGCGGACGCTAATCTGTTGCTGGCGCACAAACAGCGCGCGCGTATTCCCACCCCGGACGGCGGCCAGCAAATGATGGATTTGGGTCTGGTTGGCGAGGTGGAAAGCGTTAATGTGGATTTGTTAAATTCACTGCTGGACCAGGGCTATATCCCGGTAATTTCGCCGGTGGCGGTGGACCGTTACGGCGAAAGCCTGAATGTGAACGCTGATTTGGTGGCCGGACGCGTGGCGGCGGCCTTGCAGGCGGAAAAACTGATGCTGCTGACCGATGTGGAGGGGCTGTATCGCAATTATAATGACAAGACCTCGCTGATTTCAGTTTTGCCAGCGCGTATGGTGGAGGGTCTGAAAAATCAGGGCGTTATCACCGGCGGTATGCTGCCCAAGGTGGATTGCTGTGTGCAGGCGGTTAAACAGGGCGTGGGCAGTGTGCATATTCTGGACGGCCGCGTTCTTCACTGTATCCTCCTGGAGATATTTACCAAAGAGGGCGTTGGCACCATGGTTATTAATAAGTAAAAGTTCATGGGTCTGAGGCGCTATGGAACTTTTAACCAAAATATTATTTAATGAAGAAAGAAGAAAAGCAGATAATGAATAATGCAGAAATAATCGTCAAAGGTCAAAAATACTGTCTGAATGTTTTCAACCGCCTGCCGATTGCTATGGTGCGCGGCGAGGGCAGTTATGTTTTTGACGCTGACGGCAATAAATATCTGGATTTTGTGGGCGGCATTGCCGTAAACGCTTTGGGGCATGCTCACCCAGCAGTGGCAAAGGCCTTGGCGGAGCAGGCGGCCAGTCTTATTCATGCCTCCAACCTTTATTGGCTGGAGCCGCAGGTGCAGCTGGCCGAGGTTTTGGCAGAAAATTCAGCTTTTGATAAGGTTTTCTTTGGCAACAGCGGCGCGGAGGCCAATGAGGGCGCGCTGAAGCTGGCGCGCAAATATGCCATTTATCGTGGACATGCGGAGCGTCAGCAGGTTATCACCATGCAGAGCAGTTTTCATGGGCGCACGCTGGCCACGCTGACAGCAACCGGGCAGGACAAAATGCACCATGGTTTTGAGCCGCTGGCGCCTGGTTTTACGTATGTGCCGTTTAATGATTGGCCGGCCTTGCAGGCGGCGGTGAATGAGCAAACCTGCGCTATCATGCTGGAGCCGGTGCAGGGCGAGGGCGGCGTTTTTCCGGCAGAGCCGGAATTTCTGCGTCAGCTGCGCCAGCTTTGCGATGAGCGCGATATTGTCCTGATTTTTGACGAGGTTCAAACCGGTCTGGGACGTACTGGCAAACTTTTTGCTTATCAGCACAGCAGTGTTGTGCCGGATATTATGACGCTGGCTAAAGCGCTGGGCGGCGGCGCGCCGATTGGGGCGTTTCTGACGACGGATAAAGTGGCGGCGGCTTTTCAGCCGGGCGACCACGGCTCAACTTTCGGCGGCAATCCGTTGGTTTGCGCGGCCGGGCTGGCGGTTATGCAGGTTATGTTGGAGCAGGATTTGCCGGGTCAGGCGGCGGCCATGGGCGATTATCTTAAAGGCAGGCTGGCGGAGTTGCAGGCAAAATACAGCTGTATTACAGAAATCCGGGGACAGGGTCTGCTGCTGGGCGCTCAGCTGGACAGACCCGGCGCGCCGGTGGTGCAGGCCTGTCTGAAGCGCGGTGTGCTGCTGAATTGCACGGCTGGCAGTGTTTTGCGTTTAATTCCGCCGCTTAATATCAGCCGCGCGGAAGCCGATGAATTTATAAGCGTTTTAGACAGCGCATTGCAGGAGGTTTTACAGTAATGGCATTAAAAGAATTGAAAAAAGATTACGCTGGCCGGGATTTTTTGTCTCTGCTGGATTATACAGCCGATGATTTGCAGTATTTTTTGGACGTTGCCGATTATCTCAAGGCGGAGCATAAGGCTGGCCGGCCGGTTTCCTATTTGCAGGGCAAAACGATGGGGCTGATTTTTGAAAAAAGTTCCACGCGTACCCGGGTTTCTTTTGAAGCCGGTATTTATTATCTGGGCGGTCAGGGGCTGTTTCTTTCCAGCCATGATTTGCAGATTGGCCGCGGCGAGCCGATTAAGGATACCGCGCGCGTGCTTTCCCGTTTTCTGAATGGTTTGATGATTAGAACTTTCAGCCATGAAACGGTGTTGGAGTTGGCAAACTATGCGGATATTCCGGTGATTAACGGCTTGACTGATTTGCTGCACCCCTGCCAGGTTCTGGCTGATTTGCAGACAATTCGGGAGCATAAGGGGCGGCTGGCCGGTTTGAAGATGGCCTTTATTGGCGACGGTAACAATATGGCGCATTCCCTGATGAACGGCGGCGCGCGCATGGGCATGCATGTGGTTATTGCCTGCCCGGAGGGTTATCAGCCGGACGCGCAGGTTTTGGCGGCGGCGGAAGAAGCGGCCAAAGAGAGCGGCGGCAGTGTGCAGGTTCTGGCCGACCCAATGGCGGCTGCGGCTGGTGCTGATGTAATTTATACCGACGTTTGGGCTTCCATGGGGCAGGAGTCGGAAAAGGCCGAGCGTGAGAAAGTTTTCGGCGGTGTTTATCAGGTGAACGAGCAGCTGATGGCGGCGGCCAATCCGGGCGCGATGGTGCTGCATTGTCTGCCGGCGCACCGGGGCGAGGAAATTACCGCGGACGTTTTTGAAGCGCACCCGGAAATTTTTGATGAAGCTGAAAACCGGCTTTATGCTCAGATGGCGGTTATGGCCTTGTTACTGGCATAATTTGCGGCGATGTTGAATTTATGCCGGTTTAGTGAATTGTGTTTATAAATTTTTTCTATAAAACTATTGTAAATACGCCTGAAATGTTGTAAAATAAAGGCGAAAAATGGCAAAGGAGCTGTTAAACTAATGACTGAACAAAAACCAAAGGTTGTGCTGGCTTATTCCGGCGGCCTGGATACATCAATTATCATTCCCTGGCTGAAAGAGCATTATGGCTACGACGTTATTGCGATGAGCGCCGACGTTGGGCAGGGTGAGGAGCTGGCGCCGCTGAAAGAAAAGGCGATTAAAACCGGCGCGGCCAAGCTTTATATTGAAGATTTGCGTGATGAATTTGTGACCGATTATATTTACCCGACTATGAAAGCCGGCGCGGTTTATGAGGGCAAATATTTGTTGGGCACGTCTTTTGCCCGGCCGCTGATTGCCCGTCGGCTGGTGGAGATTGCGCGCAGAGAGGGTGCTGTGGCTATTGCGCACGGCGCTACCGGCAAAGGCAATGACCAGGTTCGTTTTGAAGCGGCGGTTAAAGCGCTGGCGCCTGATTTGAAGATTATTGCGCCCTGGCGTGAATGGGATATTAAATCACGTGAGCAGGAAGTTGACTATGCTGAAGCGCATGATATTCCGCTGCCGGTTACCAAGGAAACCAACTATTCCATGGACCGCAACCTCTGGCATTTGAGCCATGAGGGTATGGATTTGGAGGACCCGGCCAATGAGCCGAAGAGTTCCATGCTGCTTATCTGCACACCGCCGGAACAGGCTCCGGACGAGCCGACCTATCTGGAGATTGAATTTGAGCAGGGTATTCCTGTTAAGGTGGACGGCCAGACTTTCTCTCCGGCAGAGTTGATTAATTATCTGAATGAAAAGGGCGCGGCCAACGGCGTTGGCGTGGAGGACATGGTAGAAAACCGTCTGGTTGGCATGAAATCTCGCGGCGTTTATGAAACTCCCGGCGGCACCATTCTTTACTATGCGCATCAGAAGCTGGAGGAACTGTGTTTGGACCGCCTGACTTTGCATTATAAAGAGGGCGTGGCTTTGCGTTATGCGGAACTGGTTTATGACGGCATTTGGTTTACGCCCCTGCGTGAGGCGCTGGACGCTTTTGTGGACGCTACCCAGAAGACGGTTACCGGTACGGTTCGCCTGAAGCTTTATAAGGGCAATATCAGCGCGGCCGGCACCACCAGCCCCTATTCTCTGTATAGTCAGGATTTTGCTACATTTGATGAAGATGATGTTTATGACCAGGCTGATGCTGGCGGCTTTATTAATATTTTTGCCCTGCCAATGCGTGTGCGTGCGCAGTTGTTCCCGGAGGAGGCTGCGGCTCGTCTGACGGGTTCTGAACCCAAGCCAGTGGCTGTGGCGCCTGGATTTGAGGATTAATTGCGGCTGAATAAGATAGATTAGGGTGATTGATATGACGCAGGAAGATATTATGCAGACCGAGGCTCAAACCGAAAAAAAACCGCTGACTTTTGATGATTGGTTGGCGGCGCTGAAAGCCTGCCGGCGTTGCTCCTTGTGTGAAACGCGCACGCAGGCTGTGGCTGGTGAATATCGGGAAAATCCGCTTATCTTTATGCTGGGTGAAGCGCCCGGCGGCCGTGAGGACCAGGAGGGCAGGCCGTTTTGTGGTCAGGCTGGCGGTATTTTAGATGATTTTCTGCGTCTGGCAGATTTGAAACGAGAAGAAGTTTATATCAGCAATGTGGTTAAATGCCGGCCGACGCGTCCCTCCAAAAGCGGTATTTATGGCAATTATGCTAATCGCAAGCCAACGCTGACGGAGGTTCAAACCTGCTCGCCCTGGCTGGAGTTGGAACTGCGCCTGTTGCGGCCGCGTCTGTTGGTGACGCTTGGGGGCGTGCCACTTTCTTATGTTGTCGGCAAGAATGTGGCGGTGGGGCAATACCATGGCAAGGCTTTTGTCTGGGATAAATATAATCTGCCGGTTTATCCGCTTTATCACCCGGCAGCTTTGATTTATGATGCTTCTAAAAAGGAAGCGTATGAACAAGATGTGCAGAATTTGGGGCGAATGTGCAAAGAACTTTTTGGTTAAACCAAACAGTATTTTGGCCAAAGTAAATTTTTAGGAGTAAAACTGATGAAGATTGCTGTTTATGCCGGTACTTTTGACCCAATAACTCTGGGGCATCTGGATATTCTGGCGCGTGCCAGTCATTTGTTTGATAAACTTATCCTGGCGATTGCCGAGGATAATTATAAGGATACTTTTTTCACGCCAGATGAGCGCGTGGATATTGCAAAAAAAGCCGTGGCGGAATTGCCGAATGTGGAAGTTAAGCTATTTAAAGGGCTTTTGGTGGAGTTTTGCCGGGCGGAGGGCGCGGTGGCGATTATCCGTGGTTTGCGTGCGCTTTCTGATTTTGATAATGAATTTCAGATGGCGTTGATGAACAAAAAAGTGGCGCCGGAAATTGACTCTCTGTTTCTGATGACGGCGCCGGAGTATCAGTTTGTAAGTTCCAGCATTGTGAAAAATTTCACATTGCTTGGCTATGCGCCAGACAGCATTGTTTCGCCCTGTGTGGCGGCGGCTCTGCAGGAAAAACTGGCGGCTCGCGCGCAAGAAATTAAATAAATATCTGAAAAACGCTTGTTTCAAGCTTATATAGTGTGATATAATAAGATTGTGAATTATAATCTTTTTATATCACACTATTTTTTCATATTAAAATGGTATTTAATTTATGGGAGGGATGTATTTTGGCAACTAAAGGTAAAGTAGGCATCACCGACACCACCCTGCGCGATGCGCACCAAAGTTTGTTGGCTACTCGTATGACGATTGAGGATATTTTGTCTGTTGCTTCCGATTTGGATAAAGTTGGTTTCCACAGCATGGAAGTCTGGGGCGGTGCAACTTTTGATAGTTGTATGCGGTTTTTGAATGAAGACCCGTGGGAGCGTCTGCGTAAAATTCGCAAGGCTTGCCCAAATACCAAGCTGCAAATGTTGTTGCGCGGTCAGAATTTGCTTGGTTATCGCCATTATTCCGATGATGTGGTTGATTTGTTTGTTCAGAAATGCGTGGAAAACGGTATTGACATTATCCGTATTTTTGATGCATTGAATGATGTACGCAATGTGGAAAGCGCTGTGCGCGCCACCAAGAAATATGGCGCTCATGCGCAGGTTGCTGTTTCTTATACCAACAGCCCGGTACATAATACCGCGCATTTTGTGGAACTGGCAAAAAAACTGAAAGCAATGGGCGCCGACAGCATTTGTATTAAGGATATGAGCGGTTTGATATATCCTTATGGCGCTTATGAACTGGTTAAAGGCATTAAAGAGGGCGCTGGCCTGATGGTTCAGCTGCATTGCCATTATACCAGCGGTATGGCGGCCATGAGTTATATGAAGGCGATTGAAGCGGGCTGCGATGTTGTGGACTGCGCGATGAGTCCGTTGGCAATGGGTACTTCTCAGCCGGCTGACGAAACCATGGTGGCTGTTTTGCAGGGAACGCAGTATGATACTGGCATTGATTTGAATGATTTGCTGGCGATTGCACCCAAAGTTAAGGAAATTCGTTCTCATTATAAGGACTTTGATTTGGCTAATCCTGGTGTTGACCCCACGGTTTTGGCCAGCCAAATCCCCGGCGGTATGATGAGTAATTTCCTGTCACAGCTGAAAGCGGCCAATGCATTAAATCGTATTGATGAGGTGCTGGCAGAGGTTCCGCGTGTGCGCAAGGATATGGGTTATCCGCCGCTGGTTACGCCCAGCAGCCAGATTGTGGGCGCGCAGGCTTTGTTGAATGTTTTGTCGGGCGGCCGTTATAAAATGGTTACCAATGAGGTTAAGGGTTATTTTCAGGGTCAGTATGGCCAGCCGCCGGCGCCGATGGACGCTGATGTGCAGAAGCAGATTATTAAAGATTTGCCGGTTATTACACATCGCCCGGCTGACGACCTGCCGCCGTATTTGGACGAAGCGCGCAAAGAGATTGGCGCTTTGGCGAAAAATGATGAAGATTTGTTGCTGTATGTAATGTTCCCACAGGTTGCCAAAACTTTCCTGGAACAGAAATATGCCGGCTAATTTTAACTCTTGGTTTAGAAATTGAATCTTACAATTTTATTAACATAATTTCTTTTCCTTTTAACAATGCCGCCACCTGCGCTTGATGTGCTGGTGGCGGCATTAATTTTGCGTTTTTTGCTCATTGACTTACCAGATACCTAAAATATGCTGCATTAGCAGGCTGACAATGGTGATAGCCACCCAGCAGCATAAACCCATAAACAGCGGTTGGCGGCCGCCTTTAATCAGTTTAACCAAATCGGTGTTCAGGCCGATAGCGGCCATAGCCAGAATAATGCAGAATTTGGCTAAATCCTTAAAGGGAGCAAAGATAATACCGGGAATGCCAATTAACGTGGCCAGAGTGGTGATAACCGAGGCCAGCACAAAATACAAAATAAACATGGGAAAAGCGTTTTTCAGCTTGAAGCCGCTGGCCGCGCTGCGGCTATGGCTCATCTGCCAGAAAGCCAACACCAGAGTGATAGGGATAATCGCCAGCGTGCGCGTTAGTTTAACAATGGTGGCAGTTTCCAGCGTATTGGCGCTGGGGTGCAGACCGTCCCAGGCTGCGGCTGCGGCGGTTACTGATGAGGTGTCGTTAACGGCCGTGCCGGCAAACAGACCAAAGCCCTCATTGCTTAAGCCCAGCAGGCCGCCCAGAGTGGGAAAAATCAGAGCGGCAATCACATTAAACAGGAAAATTACGGAGATAGATTGGGCGATTTCCTCATCATTGGCTTTGATGACCGGCGCGGTGGCGGCAATGGCGGAGCCGCCGCAGATAGAGGAACCAACGCCGATTAAAACGGCGGTGTTGGCCGGCATTTTGGTTATTTTGTAAATAACAAATGCCACTATTAGCGATGTGCAGATTGTGCTGATGATAATGGGCAGAGAATTTAAGCCAACCCGGGCAATTTCTGAAAGATTTAAACCAAAACCCAGCAGGATAACGGCATATTGCAGTACCTTTTTGGAGGTAAAGGCGATGCCGGCCTGAGTGGTGCGGCGCTGCTTATAAAAAAGCGCCAGCAGCATGCCGGCCAGAATGGCGAAAACCGGGCCGCCAATAATTGGTACAAGCTTGCCCAAATACCAGCAGGGTATAGCCAGCAGCAGGCACAGACCAAACCCGGGCAACAGGTTTTTATCAAAATGGGGCAGGGAAATTTTTGGTAATTGTTTAGGCATTTGTTGCAAAAAACTCCTTATATTTTTTATTTGTTTATTATGACATAAAAAGTTTGCTATGTCAATAAAATATTATTTGTACTAACCACACTTTTTTGGGCAGAATTTGCGAGGAAAAAGCGGATTAAATAAAGTATAATAAATAACAGACAGAAAATTTTAATTAGGAGGTCTTGTATTATGGAATGGGTGGACAGGCTGAATGAAAGTATTGCCTATATTGAGGAGCATTTGAGCGAGGAGGTTGATTATGCGCAGCTGGGCCGGATTGCCTGCTGTTCGGCCTATCATTATCAGCGGTTGTTTACTTATATGGCCGGGGTGCCGCTGGCTGAATATATTCGCCGTCGGCGTATGTCTTTGGCGGCGGCTGAGCTGCAAAGCGGAGGCGCTAAGATTATTGATTTGGCGGCAAAATATGGTTACAGTTCACCGACGGCTTTTAACCGGGCTTTTCAATCGGTGCATGGCGTTGCGCCCTCGGTGGTAAAAAATCAGGGTGTACAGTTAAAAACGTATTCACCGCTGCATTTTCATATTGCGGTAACCGGAGCGGAGCAGCTTAATTATCGTCTGGAAAGTAAGCCAGCTTTTCGGGTTTTGGGTTTGGCAGCGCCGCTGTCAGCGAATTTGGAGCAGAATTTTGCCGAGGTGCCGCAGCTTTGGCAGAAATTGGCGGCCGGAGATACCATGCCGCGTTTGCTTGCTTTGATGCAGGGGGAGCCGGCCGGGCTTTTGGGGGTCAGCGCCTGTGGTGATGATGAACAGTGGCAGTATATTATTGGGGTGGCCAGCAATCAGCCGGCGGCGGATTGGAACGAATATCAGGTTGGGGCATTTACCTGGGCAATTTTTTCCGGCGCAGGCGCTTGTCCGCAGGCTATTCAGCAGCTGGAGCGGCGGATTATAACCGAATGGTTGCCGGAATCTGGTTATGAATATGATAATGGCCCGGATATTGAGGTTTATCTCTCGCCCAATCCGGCCGACGCCAAATTTGAGGTTTGGCTGCCAGTGAAATTTGTTGGCAAAAAATAAAACAGCGGATTTTGTTAAAGTTGCTATAATATATTTAGTAAAAAACTTGGAAAAATAACAAAATGGTGCTAAAATAATTTATAAGGAAAGTTTTTGATTAAAGAAAAGATAAGTGTGGTATAGTTATGCGAGAGTTGAGGCCGGAGGAAAAGGAATTTATTAACAATCTTTATCTGAAAAAATATGATAAATTGTATAATTATGCACAAAAACTGATGAGTGGCTCGGCGGCGGCAGAGGATATTGTGCAGGATACTTTTCTCATGGCCTGCGCCAAAATTGATTTGTTGCTTCAGCACCCCAACCCTGGCGGTTGGCTGGTGGCGGCAATGAAAAAGAATATATATAATTATTGGCGTATGCGAGATTGTATAACTAATATCATTGTGGATATGCCCATGGAAGACTGGTTGAATAATTATCCGGATAAGCAAATGCCAGACGATGATTTGGATTTTTTATATGGTGATTTGGTTAAATATAAGGAATATGAGATTTTGAAAAGATTTGCGGTGGAGGGTTATTCAACCAGTGAAATTGCCGCTGAATATGGTATTTCAGTTAATACCTGCAAGCAACGAATATTCAGAGCCAAAAGAATTTTGCAGCAGGTGCTGATAAATAAAAAAAGCGAAAAATAGTGTAACTTTTGGCGTTTATTATTACGTATATATAATAGAAAGGAGGTTGGCCGTGATGAAGACCGGTGATAACAAAAATGCTGATTATAGTAGATTTGATAATGTTGAGAGCGATGTTTTGGAAGCATTTTTGAAAGCAGATTTTAATTCGCCGGAGTCGGAGCAGTTGGAGCCGGAGGCGGTGATGTATATTCTGGATTTGTTGGCGAAACGCCGGCAAGATGAAGAACCGTCGGAAGATGCCAAGGCGGCTTTGGGCAATTTTTATGAGAATTATTATCCGCTGTTGGAAGATGAACAGCTGCTGTTTGATTTTTATGATGATGCAGAATTGCATGTGAGCCAGACTGTTCCGGCAAAGCCAGATTGGCGGCGTAAGCTGATAAAACCCTGGCGGCGTTTTGCCAGCGCTGTGGCGGTTTTGATGTTGCTGCTGTTTGGCGGCTCCATGACGGCTTATGCCTTGGGTTATGACCCTTTTGCGGTGCTTGTCAGTTGGGGCGATGAGGCCGGCTGGCCGGAAAAACCGCCGGTTACGCAGGATTTAATTGATAGTATGACTGTCTATAATAAATATGACAAGCTGGTGCCGAAGTGGCTGCCGGCCGGTTATCGTGCAGGTGAACTGACTATTAATGATTATGGTCATCGCTTGTTGGTTACGGCTGATTTTAATAAAAAAGCCGGCAATGATTTGGATAAAATATATATCAATTATAATGCCTGGGGGCATTGGGATAATAAACCGGCCAGTTTGTCGCCTGAAATGCAGGCAATACAATCTCTTTATGAAATGGAATTTGGCAATATCGTCAGATATTCTCTGAATAATATTGATTATTATATTTTAGGTAATGATGAGCGGAGGACGATTAACTGGCAGAATGGTAAATATGAGGGGAATATTGTGGGGCCGTTCTCTCTGGAGGAGGCCACCAAAATGATTAATTCAATTTCTGCTAAATAGCATTATCTGCTGTATGCTGCACAAACCTTGGCGGCAGGAGCAGGAAAGCCCGAGGGAATTGGCGAATATAATATTTTCATATTATAAATGGGAGAAAACGACATGCTTGAGAATGGCAATCAGCGAGGTAAATTTATTGTTTTTGAGGGGATTGACGGCAGCGGCAAAAGCACTCAGGTCAGGATATTGCAGGAGCGCCTGAAAGCCGCCGGCGTTTATTGTGATACCACGATGGAGCCAACCGGTTCGCCGATTGGCTCATTAATTCGACAGGTTTTGACCGGGCGGCTGAAAATGGACAAGCGCGTGATTGCTTCTCTGTTTACGGCTGACCGTTTGGACCATTTGCTGAATGATGTTAATGGTATTCTGGCTGAAATTAAGCAGGGTATTACGGTGATTTCCGATAGGTATTATTTTTCTTCCTATGCCTATCAGGGGGTTGATTTGCCGCTGGAACGGCTGATTAGGGATAATGAGATATGCAGCGATATTCTGCGCCCCAGCCTGAACATTTATATTGACATCAGCCCTGATGTGGCGATGGAAAGGATTGCCAAAAATCGTTTTCAGCAGGAACTTTTTGAGAAAAAGGCTTTTTTGGTGCAGGTTTACCAAAAATATCGTGAGGCTTTTGCCAAATTGGCGCAGGAAGAAAATGTTGTTATAATTGACGGCAACCGGAGCGAGCAGGAGGTTGCCGATGAAATTTGGCTTGAGGTTAGCAGGCTTTTAAGCTGAACATAAAGTCGCGTCATTTCTGGCGCGGCTGATTTTTTAACTCAGACTAATGTTTAAGCTAATGGGCTGAACTCTACTGAGCGTTTGTTGCAAATTGTTTGCAGAAAGATTATACTAAATAACAGAGGTGATTGAAATGGATTGCAGTAAGGTTGGTAGTTTGCTTTTAAGTCTGCGACAGGAGCGCGGCTGGACGCAGAAGCAGCTGGCTGACGCTCTGAATTTGAGCGACCGGACGATTTCCAAGTGGGAGAGAGGGTTGGGTTGCCCTGACGTTTCACTTTTACCTGAACTTTCCGCGGTTTTGGCCGTGGATATTGAAAAAATTCTGTTGGGTGATTTGCAGCCCAATGATGAGGAGGTTGGTAACATGAAAAAACTTAAATTTTACGTTTGCCCACAATGCGGCAGCGCCATGTTCGCCATGGGTGAAGCGGAAATATCCTGTTGCGGAAGACCCTTGCAGCCGCTGGCGGCACAGGAGGTTGACGAGGAGCATGCCTTGAATGTGGCCGAGGTTGAGGAGGATTATTATTTGACCTGGCAGCATGAGATGAGCAAGCAGCATTATCTGGCTTTTGTGGCTTATGTAACTTATGACCGGGTTCTTTTTATCAAGCTTTATCCGGAGCAGGCGCCGGAGGTTCGTTTTCCCCGGCAGCAGCGCGGAGAAATTTATTTCTATTGCAGTCAGCATGGTTTGATGAAGCAGCGCATTGCCAGACCGGATAGGCCGCGCAAGGTTCGTTTGCCAGAGGTTTAAAAGTTTCTGATGTGGGAAATTGCGATATGTGACGATGAGCCGTATATGCTGGCGCAGCTGGCCGCGCAGATTGGCGAGTTTTGGCCGCAGGCCCGGCTGCGCACGCTGACTGACGCGGCCGAACTGCTGGCGGCTTATGAGCAGGGCTGGCGGCCGGATATAGTTTTTCTGGATATCAAAATGCCGCCGCCGGACGGCATGCAGGCGGCGCAGCAGCTTCGCCGCCGGGGGTTTGACGGCTTTTTGATTTTTATAACCATACTGCCGGAATATGTTTTTAAAGCTTTTGAGGTGCAGGCTTTTGATTATCTGCTGAAGCCGGTGCAGCCGGAAGCTTTGGCGCATTTGCTGAACCGGTTGGAGCAGCATTGCAAAACTGTGGTTATCCAGAAAGGCGCGGCCTGTGAGGTTTTGCCTTTGGCGCAGATTGTTTATTGCGAGGTGCAGGGGCGGAAAATTTATCTTCATCAAAATAACGGGTCGGTTATTGATTTTTATGATAAGCTGGAGGTATTTGCGCAGCGTGTGGACGGGCGGTTTTTCCGCTGTCATCGTAGCTATTTGGTTAATCTGGATTACGTGCATGGGTGCGGTTCCGGACAAATCAGGCTGGCTACGGGGGCGGAAATTCCGGTTTCTCGATTGCGTGAGCGTGATTTGCGACAGGCGCTTTTGTGTCACATGAAAAAAACAGGAAATATAAAGGCGCAAAATACTGAAGCGGATACGGCGGAGAGGAAAAGCTGATATGGAATATTTCAGTGTTGGCCTGAACGCTTTTTGTTTGCTGGGACAAAGCGTTTTGCAGACGGCTTTTGTGGGCCGGCTAACCGAAAAAAAGTTGCAGCTTGGGTATTGGGCGGTTTATCCTTTGCTGGTTATGGCTTTGGAGTGGCTGGCGGTTAGGCTGGAACTTGCCAGTTTTCTGGCTGTTGGTTTACAGTTAATGGTTTTATATGGCTTTAACCGTCTGGCGCTGCAAAATCGGCCCTGGGTTGCCGGTGCGGCGGCGATTTTGGCCGTCTACATTGCCCAGCTGGCTTTTGGCGTGGTTAATTCCGCCGAGGCGCTGCTTTTTCCGCAGCTGATAGGCCGGCCGCTGCTTTATTTGCTGGTGCTCCTGGCCAGCGTGTTGGCTCTGGCCTTTTGTGCTGTCGCCTACTGGCTGGTTATAAAATTTCTGACGCTGGCCGGGGAGCGGCAAACGCCGGCATTTATTTTGCTGGTATTGCCGGAAGTGTTTTTGCTGCTTATGGAATTGTATATTTTGCAGACCTCATATAGCTATATTAGCGTTGAAAGTTTTTCGAAACTGCTGGTGC
>CANSKT010000037.1 GCA_947647555.1 uncultured Peptococcaceae bacterium
ATCTAAATGCTGTTGTGGAATTGGCTCGCACCAAAGTTTTGGAAAAATACAATCCTGATAAAAACGATTTATACCTGAGTACCTTGGAAATAGCCCACATTGCTGAAGATGATTATTTCAGCCATTTAGTTCATCACGATATAGATTGCATAATCAAAGATATTCGAGATAACCACAAAACAGATAGCACAACCGCACCAGATAGTTCCTATATTGATGATTTTAAGAAAACTTTTGACGAGGTTAAAAATTTTAGGGGCAGTGAACAGGAAAAAAAGCACGCCTTTTCTGCAAGCAGTTGGGCATAGATTATGATAAATTAAGCACTAAAGAATATGTGAATTTGATACATATTTTGGAAAAATCTAGTCTTACCAAAAGTAATAACAAATTGCGAGGCAAATTTACTCACGGCAAAAACAAAAAGAGAAAATAAATATTTTATATCAAATAGCTTAATAACAATTTTATATAAATTATTAAGAAAGGAATTCATTTATATGAATAAAAATAAAAATATTCCAACTATGTTCTTGAAATTTGGAACAAAAGAACACATCGAAAGTTTACAATCAGGTCATATTTATATGAAAAATTTACAGTATTATGTTAATTGTGAAAAAGAAACAAATGATGATACCGCAGGTGATATGTACGAAGGTCATATAATGCAAAAAAATATTATTGCCGTATTATCAGAACCTTATACCCAAGAACACCTTGCAACTATAAAAGCAGATACAACAGCACTAAACATAGGATATTTAAGAAATCCTATATTTTGTTTATTTACACTTGATTTACGAAACTATAAAGAAAGTACCATAAAAGAAGATACTATACAATACAAATATTTGTTTTCTTCTGAACAAAAACAAGAAATGCAAAAATTTGGCGAATATGTTTTAATGATACTTAATTGGCCAGAATTTAATATCAGAATAAAAAACGCTTTACTAACTCAACATATTAGATTTATACAAGGTTTAGTTAGATATTATAGCAACTATAATGATTTTGACTATCAAAAAAGTGTTTCTCAATGCAATTATAATGTTGCATTTTGGAAACGAGCCCAATATTCATATCAACAAGAATATAGGTTTATGTTAGACACTCAAGTTGACGATAATATAATATTTAATCTTGAAGATTTAAGAGATATTTCGACTATATACAAAGCAACAGATTTGTTAAATTCACAAATAGAGATATGCCTATATAAATAATATAATTCTTAAAATAACTCTTTTATTTTTATCTTTTCCAAAAAATCTATGGAAGCATAAACTGAAACTTGTGATTTGGTATAATCCTTTATGTTACGAGTAACAATGCAATCCATATTAGCACGCAAAGCCGACTCCACCATCACAGCGTCCTCATAATCCGAAATATCAGAAGATATAGCCTTACGGCAATCCATTCCGGCAGTATCTAGCAACTCAAAAAGACTAAACAGCTTACTCAAAACTATTCTGGTTTCTTTATCGCTATGCGTATGCCGGTGCGTTAGATAATAAATATCCGTTACCGATTTAGCCGTCAAAAAGCCTGTAAATTGTTTGTTAGCAACGGCCAGAAAAATTGCTTGTGCCTCCTTGCAAAAAGGCTCCCGGTTTTGCAATGCGTCAATAACAATGCAGGTATCAATTAACGCTCTCATATCTTATCCAGCCTTTCTTCTTTAGCTTCCTCAAGCGTTATATCGGCTGGCAAAATACCAAACAGAGATTTAGCGGTTTCCACTCTATCCTGATAAGGATTAGTCAATTTAGCCACCACCTTACCGTTGCGAGTGATGAAAACATCTTCCTTTTCAGCCAGCAGAAGATATTTGCCAAGGTTCATTTTTAATTCAGTTGCGGTAATAGACATAATTCAAGCCCCTTTCAAATGATTTTCTATATCTATTATATGATATTCGCACGATAATTACAATATTATCGTGCGAAATATTTTCTGGAAATTTAATTGTTTTACCGTCTGGATTGTGGGTTTCCTTTCTTAAAATTTTTATATCAAATTAGCCATCAACTGGATTATACCCAAGGTTTTCGTATGCCACAGCATCTGCATATCCTCAAATAGCTTAAAAGGATTAGCCAATATATTCCGCTCAGCCTCCTTATCCGTATAATCACTCCTGGTAAAAATACTCCGGAGCTTTTCCACCAGCAAACCAACCGCCCTGCGCCCCTCATAATAATTCTTAAAATAAGCCACAATGTCTTCCAGCTTAACCCTGCCTTTTTCATCTGCATACTGCACAACCGCTTTTATCAAAACCGGCTTATAGGAATAGCTCATATCCATCTGCCGGATCATATCCATAAACAAATCCTTGCGATTGGAATCATCAATCAGCTTCCAGCCATACTGCTCGGCATAGTGCAGCAAAGTTTCCTCCTTAAAATACTTGAAGGTCCTGTGTTCACTCATTGGCACAATTAAATCCGGCATCAGCTTGCCCTCACGCACATATCTCTCAATGGTTTCCGACTGTACATCAACCCGCCGCACAAACTCCATTTTCGAAATCATGCCCTCGGCATCTTCCTGCCAGTTAAAAATATCCACCAATTCATAATCCATAGCATTAACCGGCCAATCCAGCAGGGCCTCCGGTTTTTCACTCTTGGCATAAAGAACAGCCTCAGCCGTTTTCTGCCCCGCAGGCGCTATGGCCAACTGCCCCGGACGATACTCTTTCAGCTTAAACAAACGGTGCAGCGACTGGGGCATATTATACTGGCTGGCATTGTCCACAAAATCAAACACCATCAGGCTTTCCTTACCCGCAAACAAACGCATACCACGCCCCAGCTGCTGTGTATAAAGCACCTTGGACATGGTTGGCCGGGCCATAAACAGCACCTCAATCTCCGGACAGTCCCAACCCTCGTTCAGCAAATCACAGGCACAAAGCACTTCAATTTTTCGCTCCACAAATCTTGCCTGAAATTCCTTGCGCTCCGCATTCTTCATACCACCAGAAACAGCCGCCGCTCTCACTCCGGCAGCATTGAACAGCTCCGCAATTTCTTGGGCGTGCTTAACCGAAGCGCAAAATACCACTGTCCGTCTGCCTCTAGCATATTGCAGCCAGGTGTCCACAATCAGCCGGTTACGCTCCGGCACATATATTTTGCTCTCCAAATCCCGAATATTATACTGCACGCTGTTAAAGCGCACCTTAGTCAAATCAATATTGGTATGTATACGAATACAGCGAACCGGCACCAGCTCGCCAATCTCCACCACCGTTTGAATATCCAGCTTGTGCACCGTATTTTTGAAGATTTCCAAAATAACTTTATTATCATCAGTACTCTCCGGCGTGGCCGTCAGCCCCAAGATAAAAGTCGGCTTAAAAAACGCCAACACTTTTTGATAAGTATCCGCCGCTGCATGATGAGCCTCATCTATAATCAGATAGGAAAAATCATTATCCTTGAAATCCTCCAAATGTAATGCCACACTCTGCACACTGCCGCACACCACAAAAGAATCCGCCTGCTTTTCGGCCTCCATAAAAAAACCGACAGAAACCTCCGGCCACAATCTGCCAAAGGTTTCTGCCGCCTGATTAACCAATTCCTGCGTATGCGCCAAGAACAAAGTACGCCCGGCACAGCTTTTAGCGTCCATTACCGCTGTCACGGTTTTACCGATGCCGGTTGCATGATACAAAAGTGCGATGGTTTCATTGTTGGCTCGCATTTCCGCCAACGCCCGCAAGGCCGCCAGCTGGTGCTGTTTAAGCTCCAAATTAGCCGCCTCAAGAGTCTTGCCACGCTGCACCGGCAGATAATCCTCTATTTCCTTAAAATATGGGTGACTGCCCAAAAATAAGCGCAGCTCATCCTTAACCGCCTCCGGCTGCTGCTGTATTTGCCTGACCGCCCAACGATACACATCCCAGCCCAGATAAATCATACTGTTCTGCTTCAGTAAATCGTCATAAAACTTGCCAGAGGCTACCAGACTCTTATTATGCGACGCTTCATCGTCAATTTCAAAAGCCATTCACCGAGAACCGTTCTCCAACGCAAAATCCTCATAACGCTGTTCTGGTAGATGTCAAAAAAATGATATTGTGAATACAAATATCCTGCTTTCTTGGCGCCAAAGACATCGCTGAAAAGCTCTATAAATAAGTCCTCGGCCACACTGCCAGAGGCTGAACGATACCCAGGCATAATATCTCCTTAATCTTCGTTTACTTCCTTTAGCAAAATTCTTTCTACAAAACCACCCCGCTTGGCTGCTTTATCGACCCGAACCTGCTCCAGTTCGGCAACAGAATAGCCATGAGCCACCGCACAGGCATAAATAACCTCCAGCAGGTCAGCCAATTCCTCCAAATTCTGGTCTTGATGATATTCTGCCAGTTCCTCATCAAGCTTAGCGTCCAACATTTTTAAATAATCCTCATCTGTCAATGTTTCAATTACACACCTCTTACCAGACATCTCAATAATTTCCGGTATTTTATCCCTAACCAGCTTGTTATATTTTACTGTCATTACATTTTCCTCCAAAATTAGCATTTATATTCTATATTATACCATTACCTATATATAAATACAATTAAAATACAATATATAGTAGCAATATGTTTTATCATCTTTTGGCTACCCAATACATCATCTCATACACCTTTCCAAGCAAAAACAATGCCTTTTGCGCCAATTCTGGCCTTGCTTGCCCTGCATTCACACTGCGGGCAATCTGGTTAATATTTGAGCCTATCTTATGAACTTCAGTTCTAAGCTCTCTAATCTCTGCACTTGGTCTTGCTTTTATCGGCACTCCCTCAAGCAGTCTAACAAGATATAATCGCATAGATAAACCACTAGCCTTACAGTTTTTCTTCAGCAATTCATACTGCTGTTCTGTTAGTTCAATATGTAAATGATGCTATTTCTCTTTGTCCATTTTTTCATCCTCTTTCTTTTTATTTATCCCGCCCACAAAGGCGGCATCTGGGGATTGGGGGCTTTATGCCCGGCTAAACACATAAATCCAGCACTTACACGTTACTTTCGCTATCGGATTAAACCATACATCTGGCGGTTTCTCAAACAAACTAACATCAATATTGTTCAGAATACTATAAAAGCGCCCATTCCCAAACACTTTTTCTAATAAGCAAGGGTGAATCGATACGCATCTTTTGCTCAACTTTCTGCAAAAAAGCATAAAAAAGCGAAATGTATGCGCATTCATTCACCTACATTTCGCTATAACATTGCTAAATTTTATTTTCAATGGGTTCAATGAAACCCCGAATATTGGCTCAATCATTCTACAATCCCAAATCAATATGCGTCCTTAAAAATTCAAAATATTTCGCCTCGTCATCAAAGTCAAATATCTCCTTACCCTCAAACATATAGGCTCGCAGCAGATATTCCAAGGCATTTTTCTCATCGCCAATTTCCAGGCAACACTCACCCAACCGCAACATTATAAACGGATTGCCGTAGCCAGCACCGGTCACATTACCCCGTGCCTTATCAAAGCATTCGTGCGCCAATACATATTCACCCTGCTGAAAATAGACATCACCAATCGCCGCCAAAAACCATACCGTTTGGCCATAAAACTGCTGTGGCTCTGGTATCAGCGCCAACCCCTCCTGCCAAACCTGCACAGCCTCTGCCAAGCGCCCCTCATTTTCCAACTGGTTACCCTTTTGCGCCAAATCGTCCATTTTGGCCTGAACCTCCGCTGACAAATCCTCCGTCAAATACTCTGCCATACATTTTAGCCCCTTTCCCAAATAAATTTTTGTATAACAATTTATCTAATATAAATCATACTCAATTATAATAGCCCAACATTTCCTCATACAACTCCCTACACTGCCTTTCATCACCCCAGGACAATGGGTCGTCAGCATAACAAAGCGTCCAGAAAGGCTCCTCATGGGATATACCGTTCGGCAGGTTTTGCCATAGAGAATACATTTTGTCAGCAAAATACCGCAAATTATTTTCCCTATATAAAACAGAAAGTTGCTGCATTAAAAATCGGCCAAATTGATCTCTATCAAACGCTGAATAATTAAAATGTGCTTTCAGATACAAACAGCTTTCTTTAATATTGCTCGACCGAAACTCCAATTCCAACAAAAACTCATCATCAGGATTTGATAGAAACAAAGCGTCAAGTTTTTGACGATATTCCTCCGCAAGGTCAAAACCCTCGCATAACAATAAAACGCAAACTAGTAATTCTTCCATAAAATCACCTGATAGATAAAGTATTAGCACGGCCAAACTTTAGATGTTTTGGCAGCTAAATAATAAAAGTTATTCGAAATAGCCGCAAACGCTACCCTGCTGAATAATATGTTCGGCAGCCTTTTTCAGCACCTTCCGCTTGGTTGCAAAAGCTCCCAAATCCAGCCGGCAATCCAAGACGTAAATTGTAAAGCGATACTTATGCCTTTTACCTTTAGGCGGCTTCGGCCCTGCATAACGGTGCCAGCCATAGGCAACTCCCTGCACAGCATTGCCCAATTCAGCAACAGTTTTTCCGGCCGGGATAGCCAACTGTATTTTAGTCATTGCCGGGATATTCCAGATAAGCCAATGGGTAAAATTCTTGATTGGGTGGCTTAAATCCTCAAGTATAATAACCAATGTTTTCGCATTTGACGACAAATTATGTATGACAAATTCCGGTGAAACATCACTCCCACGCCCGGTATTATCCAGCGGAAAAACGCCGCCGTCTTTTAGGCCAACACATTCAAATTGTAAAAATTCATGTTCCATATAATTTCTAATAATCATTTTGGTCCTCTAATCTCCCAAACACCACTTAACAATTTCTGCCAGCAATTCACCCGGCAATTCTTTAGCATATGGCAGATAAATGGCGCTCTTTTTGCTCGCAAACCCAGCCAAATCCGCCTGAAAACGCTCAATCGCTTCAGCCCCAACATAAAAACTAATATACTTCTGGCAAGCAGCAAAGGAAAGAGATTTTCCATTTCGCTCATAAATTGGCATACTCCAGGCAATCCGCTCAACCGCTTCCGGCACATTTTGACGAATAATTTCCCGAATTTTGTTTAGATAATCCTGCGCTGACGACTCCTGCTGTGCAATATATTCATCAACAGTCTTTGGCGGCTGACCGCAAAAATGCCCCTGATTATTCCGCCTAAATTCACGTCCGCATTTTGGACAAACCCACATTTTAATTCCTCGTTTTCAATACAATAATTATATTTTCGATATTAAGCATAACACTTTATATACATTTTTTCAATATAACCAAAGCTGAATTTACTTACCTCTCAAAATTTACTTTTTTGTGTTATTCATAAAATTTAAATATGAGTTTTCGTGCAAGATAATATTATTACAATTTGCTTTTTCGTGCAAAAACAGGTATAATATTAGCTATATTGCGTATTTTTTATATTTACCGGAGGTATTTTCAGTGCTTAAAAGAAAATTTTATGCTAAAATGCTTAGAATGATGAAACAACCATGCCGCTGATACGCCAATGTTTTTCTAAAAAGCAACCGCTCGGTCAGGCTCTGCACCGCAAAATAATGAACGACTTTCGCCAGTATGTACTGGTAGGCGGTATGCCGCAGGCAGTTTTGGCATATGGCAAAGAAAAAAACTTTGCAGCCGTCGACGAAGCTAAACGACGGATTTTGCACCTCTATCGTGAAGATGTTTCCAAATTTGCCAGCGGTTATGAGGAAAAGGTTTATGCCGTTTTCGACGGTATCCCCGGTCAGCTTTCTAAAAAAGAAAAGAAATACACTCTCGCCGCCATTGATAAAAATGCTCGTTTTCGGACTTATGAAAATTCTTTTATTTGGCTAAATGAAGCAATGATAACCAACACCTGCTTTAATACTACCGATTCCAACATCGAGCTGGCGCTCAGCTCTGACCACGCCACACAAAAATGCTATATGGCAGATACCGGTCTGCTGGTTACACTCACCTTTATGGATAAAGCATTTACCGATAACGAGCTTTATAAAGCGGTGCTTTTTGATAAACTGGATATTAACGAGGGCATGATTATGGAAAACATTGTTGCCCAAATGCTCCGTTGCCGGGGGCATAAGCTTTATTTTTATTCCCGAAACGATATGCAAAACCGGGCAAACCATATGAAAATTGATTTCTTAATCACTGAAAACAAAAAAATTTCACCCATAGAGGTTAAGTCCGGCAATTACCGTTCCCATTCCTCTTTGGATAAATTCCGCAAAAAGTTTGCCGATAAAATTGCGACACCATATATACTCTATCCCAAAGATATTATGGAAAAAGACGGCGTATGGCATTTACCCCTGTATATGGCAATGCTTCTGTAAGCTTAGCCGAATATTTAATTTGCCAGGAGCTATTCTTGCAGCGTATAGCCTTTTATGGTATTATGAAAGGCATCGACCATAGCTATTATTATGAGGGCTATGCAACATCAAAGCCGAAGACCTCTAATATTTTTCGCCCCGATTGTTGAACGATATTCGCCTAATACACCAACACATTATAAAAACAGTGCGCCGCCATTCTACCCACCAAAACCGGAGAACAGCGGCGTTTGTTTATTATACTGCACAATTTATATCAGCTTCATTTTCAAACCCTGCCCCAAAATCCGGCTCCTGATAATCTGCCGGCAAAATCTTTTCTCTGATTATTTTAGCAATTTTAGTAAAGGTTGCGGCGATTTCCTCCGCTTCCTTTGCAGAATCGAAAATCTCATTATCTCTCATTCTGCAACAATCAGTCCAAATTCGCACATTCTCCTCAGTAGTTTCCAGCAAAATTGCCTTTTCAAAAGCCTTGCAGTACAGATTGGCAATCTTAGACCGGCGATCAATTTCCTCATTCTTTTTGGCCAGCATTTTCTTTGCTTTCTCATATTCCAAGGCTTCCGCTGCAGCCTGCTCCCGCTCAACCTCCGGCACATTCTCCAACCGTTTGGTCAGCTCATAACCCCGATTCACCGACAGCTCCTTTTTATCCAACGCCCGCTTTATTGCCTCTGGAGCATTTTCATCTATCTGCATTACCTTGCTCATAGTGCTGCGTCCCAGCCCAACACTTTCTGCCAACTCCTGTCGGGTATCTACCTTGGCCAAATCAGGGTTGGACAAACCGTACACCCCTGTTGGCTTATCTGACCTCCGGCTGACATATTGGCTTTAGCCTTGGCTTCAATCTCCGGCTTCAGCTTCAAAGCAATCTTTCCCAACTCCCACTTATCCATGTTACGCCGCCCCTTTTGGGTATCCAACATCCACTGCTTGGCTTCCAAATCATCATCAAACTCAAACACCGCAATAGTATAAGGAATATTATTCTCCTCACATATTCGCTGCCGGTTATGACCGTCCACAATTCGCATAGTTTCGTCAACGATTACCGGCGAATAACAGCCGTTCTGCAATATATCTGCTTCTAGAGCAGTATACTGATCATCACTTAAATTCGGCAGCAACTCGGCAAACCCCGGTGCCACCTGTGGCTTTCTCTCATCACTCTTATAAACAATTCCTGTATTTTTCATATTTGTATCCTCCTTTTCAATACAAAAAAGCACAAGGCTGTCATTTAACAAATAACCTTGTGCTTCATTTTTTTAATTTTTTCAAAATAATAATAAATGTGGATATTTTTCTGTAAAATCAAGCATTCACCAATAATTTAGAAAACAATTTGCATTCAAATTTCTTTACTTGGCTTCATAAACAACTACCTCATCTTGTTTTGTTTTTTCCAGAAACCCAATATCGTTTGATGTATCTGTAATAACATCCACTTTGCCGCCAAAAGCCTTTTCGATTTCATCAACAAATGATGCTAATTGAAATAGCGATTTTATACTACTCTTTGAGATAACAAAATCATAATCACCAGTTTCTTTTGCCGTACTCTTTGCTCTGGAGCCAAACAACGCCACTCTTGTTGCACCATATTTTTGAGCAATAGGAGTAACCAGTTTTGAAATGGTATTTATATCTGTCATATCAACCACCTTAACACTTCGTATTCATAATAATTTTATCATGAAATAATTATTTTTTCAATATCACGTATGATTTATATTGCCCTAAACATTGCCTTTATCAGCTCATCTTTAGGAATAATATGCCTGCCCATATAGCGAATTGACATCAGCCGCTCCCTTTGTATCCATTTATATATGGTGTCCTTGGAAAAGCCGCTTATACGGCTGGCTTCCTAAACCGTCAGCACATCAGGCTCATTGCGCCATAGCCTTTGTGTATACGCTCGCAAAGCCGCCAAATCAACCGGAGCTGCCGGTTTTTGGTGTGGCTTGCGTTTGCTTATGTGACAAATCTTACTTAATTGCTCGCTGCTTATTACTGCCGGATATTTTTGGCGTAAATCTGAATAATCTTTTTGCATTAAAATCAGCCCTTTTGATAAATATGCGTCAGCAGCAAGCTGATTTTTCAACACTTTGTTCTGGGTACTATAATCTCTTATAGTCCGCATAGGTTCTACGCTTCTACACTTTGTTAGAAAACTTGCAAAATCAGTTTTTTTACAATCCCAAGCCTACTGGGGTTTACAGCCCACAAAGCCTTATCTGGCGCTGGTTTGAGCGGTTACAGCTTCCTTTAACTTCCGCTATAATCCTTTATAAGATTTTATGTACATAAAACTCGAAATCAGGTGTACCTTCACCGGTACCGTGGGTTCGAATCCCACCGCTTCCGCCATTAAAAGCCTTATCAATTCTAGCTTGATAAGGTTTTTTTCTTACCCGTTAAATATTACATCTTCACCTTCTTTATACCAAAATGGTACCAATGGTGACCAACTGTTCAGGGCACCATAACTTTTGCCTATATGGTAATGTTTCCTCAGTTATTGGCAAAATACGGTCATTAGATTTTGTTGGCGCTAATTTAGGTAGTGATACTTACGAGCGTGTTCAAGCGATACGCTTGCACATAACCAACGCTGCTGTTAGATAATCCATATTGCAGCGTCAGCAATCAAATGACGGTTGCCGTTTTGCACATACTCCAATTCTCTACACTCCATAAGTTCACGCAGTTTATTTTCACCAATGTCGCTAATCCAGCTCATCTGCTCTACCGTTTTCTGCATTGGAAATATCATATTACTTTGATTATTTTCTACTTTCTTAGCCATAATAAAAACCTCCTTTTCATAGCCAAGATTAAGTAAAAAAGTTAGTTATATATTCTCCAACTGTATTTCTGCTCACAATGGCTTCTTTATTCTTTTTATTTAAAGCATAATGCTCTTTCTGTTATACATAAAACATCTCCTTATTTTTCAAAATTTCTTTCATTTAGAAATCTCGAAAATAAGGAGGCAAGCGACAGCCAAAAATATTCAGCTTTAAGATGAAATACAGTACACCCACATAGGCATAACGACCTGCTAAACTGTATCGAAATTTACCAATGATTCTGTAACAATATTACTCACATTACATCTCTCCAATTATCTATATGAAATAAAATACATATTTAAAGTGTATTGTAGACTATATATGAGGTGAATTGTAATGAAATATTATGCAGAACTACTAGGCCAGACTATAAAAAAGGCCCGACTTGCACAGAGATTAACTCAAGCCCAGTTAGCAGCCAAAGCCAATATAGATGTTCGCACTATAATAAATATTGAAAAATATCGGGGTAATCCTAAACTGGAGGTTCTTTTTTTCACTAATAAATTTACTAAAAATAGACGCAAGAGAAATTTTCAACCCAGAAATGCCCTGCGAAAATCCAGCAGTTCAAAAATTATGTTTTTTGATTGAAGATTGCAACCAAGAGGAAGTCAACGCTTTAAAGCCGGTTATTGAGGCTGTTTTGCAGGCTTTAAGGCAGCAAAAAAACTATTATCTTCAAAAATAAAAATAACCTTAATTCGTATCACCGAATTCAGGCTCTTGACTTATTTCTGCAACTTGTTTTCTGGTTTTCATATAGGCGCTATGCACATCTTCACTATGCATCATAAAGCAATTTGTACCGCTTATTAGTGTTTCCGTTTTACATTCTGGACAATAAAGAGGAAAAAACACCAGCGTAGTTTGTGTATAAATCCCAATATTAGTTTTAGCACCGCAGTTTGGACAGCACAACCAGTGTAAATTTTTAATTTTATTGCTTTCTTTCAATGGTATAGGCATTTTTATTTCCTTTCCAGCAATATTATATCTATGTCAGGTTCTTTATAATACCACTTATTATGCTATTATATTATTGATAAACAGCCCCTTGGCCGGTGAGAAATGGTTGGCTAACGGAAATGAACATTTCCACCGGCCTAAAGCTGTTTAATTATATCCTCTTGTTTTGCACAAAATGGAATAAAAATTTAATTCATTTTTCCTAATTTAATTTCAATATTTTATTTTCTGCAAATAATACTAGAATAATTGTAAAACCACTAAAAACAGCAAATACCGCAACCTTATACAATTCAGTAATAATAATATCCCAAACACTAATATTAACAACTATTTCTACAGCCAATAACAATGTTGTAATTAACCACAAAGACACAGAATACAAAACTAAGTTACCAAATATTGGTTTATATAAAATATTATACAAACTTACAAACACTATATTATATGCTGCAAGTATATACATATTATGAAACAAAAACAAACAACAAAACAAACCTAATACTGATAAAAAATAAAAAAGATTTTTTTTCACTAAATTATCCCTCCTAACATGTTTAAATTGTTTAATTAATAGCAATTAAGATGATTTGGTTTTTATATATTCACCAAATCATCTGAACGCATTTTATTAGTGCATTAGACTACTTTAAGACTGTTTGCCATTATAATCACAGGCTACGCTAACGCTATAATTATGAGAAAAACCAAGGTCCGTTGTTCTTGTAAAACTATATGTTGCCTTTGCTTTTTTCGTATTATTACCGCTTGTTGTTACTGATTCATTAGTAATTGGACTGCTAGAGCCACCTTGATTGTATGTTATTTTTCCAACAGCATCATAGACCCTAACTTTTTGAGTGGATGAATTCCAATCAAAAGATGCTGTTACTTGATAATTCACAATAACACTACCAGTACTGAGATGGCTTTCAGCCGTTTTAGTAAAAGTATCTGTACCACTTGTAACAGCATAATAACTAATAGGATGTGCAACATAATTTCTTTATCTCGTTCTGTAAATAACAGAAGGTGGAATTGTCAGCAACAGGAACCATATTATACAAGCTATGACTTTTGCATAGTATTTCGCATATACATATGGCACAAAAAGAATTATACACAACTTGTAAAGTAAACTAACTATTTATACAAACACATGTCCTAATAGAAATAATATGTTGCGATGTATTGGATAGTAAGCATAGAAAAACCATTTGTAACGATTATTGCTTTTGCCATTATACAGCATCATAAATGGTAAAGCAAAAATCATAAACCATTGAGTAAAATCCATATAAATTACCATATGCGGAATGTATCTCAAAATATCGTGCAAATCAACAAATTTAACATTAGATACTAAAAAATATAATGTTGGCCAGAAAAGGCAAAATACTATAAAAATTATACATTGCATTTTTTTATTTTTTGCAAAATACAAAAAAATACCTAACAAAATAAAATGTAAACCATATTCTGTATGTATAGGATTAGAAAAAAAGACATCTAATAAACTACGCCCCAAAACATGATTATACTGTAAAATTGATTGAAAATAGATAGTATGGTCAATAAAATGCCACAATCTGTTTGGTATTACTGTAATTACTATAATGCTTAATAATGACCATAAACGATAATTTGATTTACTAAGTGCTTCTATTAAATAAATATAAGCAACCGTATAAAAATAAGTAAATAAAATATTATTAAACCAAGGCATACCTATATTATTATCAAAATAAGCTACTTTTAAGAAACATTCCAATAGACCTATCACAATAGCGCTTAAATACAATCTTAACAAAAAATGTATTTTGCTATGTGTATATCTTGCACTATATACTAGCAAAAAAAGGAATAATGGTGCCGACAAAATACCTACAAGATGCAATATTGATGAGCATACTGAAACAATTGGAATTTCTGATGAATATGCTGCCATATAGCCACATGTCATAAAACATAAAGCTATTATTTTTAAAGTAAATGAATCTATACCATTTTGACATATATAATTTAGTTGGTATTTCATAAACTAACCTTTTAATACGAATCAATTGAGAAACTACCTTCTAATTTACCTTTAAGACCGCCAGCATTATTTTGATCATTAGTAATATAAAAATACACATAATGCCCTGTATGATTTTTTCCACCATACAGTTTCACCGAATCACTAACACCTTCTCCTACTGCACCAGTTGTAAAACTTCCTAATATGCCCAAATCCTTATGGTCGCAAGTTAAACAGCGAGCACCTATTCTAAATGGTAAATAGGGTACTTCGCCAAGGCAGGAGAAACTCATCTTCAAATAAGTTCCTAAGTAAAAGTAACAATCCGTATACAAAGTACTATGTGTGGACCAAAAATCACCATAATATGTTCCATTTGTTGCAAAATCCCATCCCACAGTTGGTTTAGATGTACTATATGGCTCAACAGGTGTTGAGAATGAGGGTGGGTAAGGCAACATATGATGAACAGTATTGCCATCAATTTGTGCAGTATTATCATCTGCTGCCCAAGCTGGCATTGCAACCGCAAAACACATACATAGTGTTAAAATTAAACCTAACAATCTGAATTTTTTCATTTTAGTTACCTCTTTTCATATTTTTTTGAGAAGTAAACTCCAATCAATTTACTATCCACACCGATTTAACAACCGCTATCCTCCCTCTAGCTATAAATTTTCAATCAGCACCTGAAAAGCTCGCTGTTTTTAGCAAACTGTTGGTAATTTTTACCCCTCTATTATATATATGCCATCAGCAACTCAAAACCTGACATTTTTTTTTAATTTTTTCAAAAAATTTTTTTATCTATAAAACTATAACTTTTATAATACATTATTAAAAATAAATACGACGCTGTTAATTATTTATATTCTACAAAAAAATGCTCTGCAAGGCTAAAACCTCACAGAGCATTTAAATTCAAAATATGTTTATTTAACTATTTAGCTTTAACAGCAGATGTAATAAATTCAATAGTATCATAGCCGCCTTTTTCAGCATAAAAATAAACCTTAGCCCGATAACTGTTACCTGGAACAGCATTATAATACGATATTACATAATCGTGACTTAATGCTCTATTTTTTAACATACCAGAATAATTGGTATAACTATATGTTTTTATAGCATTCCAGGTAGTGGAACCAGCAACTCTTTCCTGCAAAATAATAGTTTTTGCTCCGAGTTTATCCATTGTGTTTGGAGCTTGTACATTAAAAGAAATATCCAAATTGCCGCCTGAATAAGCATTAACCTTAGCATAATAATCATTTATATAATCACTGGTCATTATAGAAGCGTTAGCCACAGAAGCAATGCAAAAAAGCATAACTAAAAGCAGTCCGGAAAGGGCGGCACTCATAAGACAGTATTAGAAATGTTTTTAGGAAACGGCGTAGCTTGCGGGCTATGCCGTTTCTCCACTTTTCAGGTTATTCAGCAAAGACGCAGGAAGTATTCCCACAAGGTCATAAGAAATGTCAATCTGCTGTTCCCTATGTCCCTTTGACTTATCCGGCGCATGAACGTACACCGCCTTTACCATGTCATTTAAGACAGCGGGCGTTAATTCGTCCAAGTCAAGATATTTCCGCACTTTGCTGATGAACCTGTCAATGTTCTCTGTCTGTTCTTCCTGTTCGTTAATTTCTTCATTCAATCGCAACAGCTTTTCCCGCAGTTCTTCCTGCTCCTGTTCGTAATCGTCAGAGAGCATTTGAAATCTGCTGTCAGATAATTTCCCGCCTACGTTGTCCTCGTAAATACGCTTGAATAATCGGTCAAGTTCCTCTATCCGGCGTTCTGCTTGCGTTAGTTGCCGCCGTTTCGCCGCCAGTTCCTTTTTCGCTTCGGCTTTCTGTTTCGCACCCATAGCTTTTCGGAATTGTTCTTCATGGTTAGCGACACAGGCAATCGTCAATTTCATGTGAGCGAGTACGCCCTGTTCCAAGACAACAGCGCGGACAAAATGAGTAGAGCAATCGTCTTTCCCTTTGAGCCTTGAAGTAGAGCAGACGAAATGGTCTTGCCTTGCTTCAAAGTTCTTGCTTGTGCAGTAATACAGCTTTTCGCCGCAATCGGCACAGCGCACAATGCCGGAAAACATATTTGTCTTGCCTGTCCTCGTCGGGCGGCGTTTGTTCTTCCGTAATTCCTGCACCCGCGCCCATGTGTCAGCGTCAATGATTGCTTCGTGGGTATTCTCAAACACAAGCCATTTTTCCTCTGGATTATAACAGGTTTTCTTGCTCTTGTAGGACTGCTTATAGGTCTTGAAGTTCACTGTATGCCCTTGATATTCTGGATGCTCCAAAATGTCGGCTATGGTATCGCCCGTCCAGTTATAAGGATTGTCCGGCGGCGCGTTCCTCGTTGCCCTGCCTGTCTGCTGAAAATGGATTGTCGGCGTTATGACTTTATCCTCTTTCAGAATACGGGCAATCTGCGACGGCCCGTAACCGTCCAGACAAAGAGCGAATATCCGCTTGACTACTCCGGCGGCTTCTCCGTCCACAATCCACTGTGTCTTGTTGTCCGGGTCTTTCATATAACCATAGGGCGGGTTCGTGCAGAGGTGTTCTCCTGCTTCTCCTTTTGACTTCATCACAGCGCGGATTTTCTTGCTTGT
>CANSKT010000038.1 GCA_947647555.1 uncultured Peptococcaceae bacterium
AAAATTTTCATAATAAACTCCTTAATTATAAATAATAATGTAATTAATACACAAATTATAACAGAAAATACGCATATAAGCAAGTAAATTGTGGTTAGGTTTATTTTTTCTGTATAAAAAAACAAAATAAATACAAAATACAACGGTAAAATTTGTAAAATTGTATTGACAAGCTCTGTTGATTTGACGTATAATTTTCTATTATAACGCAAGGCTGAAAAATTGGCTTTACGCTAAAAAATTTTTAGAAAAGGTGGAAAAAAGACATGAAGAAGAACTACTTGAAGTTGTTTGCTTTGTGTATGGTTGCTGTTGTTGCACTGTTTGCTTTTGCTGGCTGTGGCAATGATAACGACCAGACGCAGGGCAGCGGCAACACTGGCGATGATGAAAGCAAAGTATTTATCATTGGCAGCATCGGCCCGCTGACTGGTGGCGCGGCCAGCTATGGCAATTCTGCTAAACAGGGTGAGGAAATTGCCGTGGCAGAAATTAACGCTGCTGGTGGTGTTGCTGGCTACACATTGCAGTTGTTGGCTGAAGATGACCAGCATGATGCAGAAAAAGCTGTAAGCGCTTATAACACATTGATGGATAAAGACATGAACGCTTTGATTGGCGCTGTTACCAGTGTTCCCTGCATTGCTGTAACTGAAGAATCTCATGCAGACAATCTGTTGCAGATTACTCCTTCTGCTTCCGCAGCAGCAGCTGCACAGTATGACAATTGCTTCCGCATTTGTTTCACAGACCCGCAGCAGGGTCAGCATATGGCTGATTATATCTATGCACAGGGTGTTACCAGTTGTGCAGTGCTCTATGATGTATCTGATGCATATTCCTCCGGTATTTATGAAGCTTTTGTAGCTGCTTATGAAGCATTGGGCGGCACTGTGGCTGCTGCTGAATCTTTTGCTTCTGGCGATGTTGATTTCCATACTCAGCTGACCAGCATTAAAAACTCTGGCGCACAGGCTTTGTTTATGCCTTTCTATTATCAGGAAGTTGCTTATGTAGCTAATCAGGCCGGCGATGTAGGCTTGTCTGTTCCGTATTATGGCTGCGATGGCTGGGACGGTGTTATCAAACAGTTGGAGGGCGACACAACTCTGATTAATGGTGCTGCATTCCTGACGCCTTTCTTTGCTAATGCTACCGACGAAAAGACAGTTGGTTTTGTAACTGCTTATCAGGAAGCTTATGGCGCTGTTCCGGATCAGTTTGCTGCTGACGGTTATGATGCTGTATACGCTATTGCTGCCGCTTTGGAAAAAGCTGGCTCTGCTGATAGTGAGGCTTTGATTGCTGCTATGCATGAAATTGAGATTGAGGGCGTAACCGGTAAGATGTCTTGGGACGAAAATGGTGACGCTACTAAAGAAGCTATTATTGCTATCGTTCAGGACGGCGACACTGTTCCTGCTGAATAATCAATAATTATTTTGCGAAACTAAAATCTGCCGTTGGCCGAGGCTGACGGCAGATTTATTTATTTAACAAGAAATTTATGTATAAAAATAAAATTTTTTTGTTTTTTTGTCACCAAATCTGAAAAAAATAATTGTGTTTCTATACTAACCTATGATATAATATAAAAATAGTTTTTATTGTTTTAATGAGGTGGTATATTTGGAATTTTTAGCACAACTTGTAAACGGCTTAAGCTTAGGCAGTATATATGCATTGATTGCTCTGGGCTATACAATGGTTTACGGCATATGTAAGATGCTGAACTTTGCTCATGGTGATGTTATTATGGTGGGCGCTTATACGCTTTCTATTGCCATGTCTACTCTACATTTTCCGCCATATCTGGCTATTCCGGTCAGCATGCTGGTTTGTGCTGTTTTGGGCGTTACGATTGAGCGCATTGCCTATAAGCCTTTACGTCAGGCTTCGCCGTTGGCTGTTTTGATTACAGCTATTGGCGTCAGCTATTTCCTGCAAAGTCTGGCTTTGTTGATTTTTGGCTCCACACAGAGAAAAGTTGAATCAGCAATTAATGTTGGCCTGATACATATAGGTGATTTTGCAATCAGCGGTAATGCTGTTGTTACATTACTTTTGACTATTGTTTTGATGGTGGGGTTGACCTGGTTTATTAACCATACCATGACTGGCAAGGCGATGTTGGCTGTTTCTGAAGATAAAGGCGCTGCGCAGTTGATGGGCGTTAATGTTAACAAAACTATTGCGGTAACTTTCCTGAGTGGCTCTGCTCTGGCTGCGGTGGCTGGTGTGCTTTATATTGCTTCTTATGGATATGTTGGCCCTTATACCGGTTCAATGCCGGGTATCAAGGCGTTTGTTGCTGCCGTTTTGGGTGGTATTGGCAGTGTGCCGGGCGCGATGTTGGGCGGCATATTATTGGGTATTATTGAAAGCTTGTCTAAGGCTTATATTTCCACGCAGCTGGCTGACGCTATTGTATTTGGCGTTTTGATTGTGGTGCTGCTGGTTAAGCCCACTGGTTTGCTGGGCAAAAAAGTTACGGAAAAGGTATAAGCGGCAAGGGGCGTTTAAAGAAATGAAACAATTATTGTCAAAGAAGAATTTGTTTTTACTGGCGGTGATTGCCGTCATATATGCGGTGCTGTTTGCACTTGATGCGCAGGGTTTTTTCAGCCGTCAGGCCAAGGCTTTGTTGGTTCCAATCGGCATTAATATTATTTTGGCTGTATCATTAAGCCTGATTGTTGGTTTTTTGGGAGAACTTTCACTGGGTCATGCCGGTTTTATGTCGGTTGGCGCTTATACCGGTTGTATGTTGACGGTTAATCTTGATTTGCCAATGTATATAGAGTTGCCCCTGGCGATGCTGATGGGCGGCATTGTGGCGGCCATTTTTGGCGTGATTATTGGTATTCCGGCTCTGCGTCTGCGCGGCGACTATCTGGCGATTGTTACGCTGGCTTTTGGTGAAATTATCCGTTCAATTTTCAATAATTTAAGCGTTGTTGGTGGCTCCGGCGGTTTGAATGGTATTCCTAAATATTCCAATTATACTATTGTTTATATAATGCTGGTTATTACAATTATCGTTATTACAAATCTGGTTAATTCCCGGCATGGTCGTGCTATCTGTTCAATTCGTGATAATAAGATTGCAGCAGAATCTATGGGTATTCCTGTGGTTTATTATAAATTGCTGGCTTTTGTGGTGGCCGCTTTCTTTGCGGGCATTGCTGGTGTATTATATGGACATAATCTGGGTATTTTGAAACCAAGCACCTTTGATTTCAATAAATCTATTGAAATTCTGGTTATGGTGGTTATGGGTGGTATGGGCAGTATTCCCGGTTCGGTAATAGCGGCTTTGCTTATCACGGTTTTGCCGGAAATTCTGCGTGGTTTGCAGGATTATCGTATGTTGATTTATGCGGTGGTTCTGATTGTTATGATGCTGTTAAACAATAATGCTAAATTTAACAGTTTTAAACAGCGTGTGTTCAGCAAAAAAGCTAAGAAGCAGGGTGCTGACCTGGCAAAGGAGGGCGAATAAAATGTCATTGCTGGAGGTTAAAAATCTGGGCATTCATTTTGGCGGCCTGCGCGCGGTGGACGGCTTTAATGTTAGCATTGAACAGGGGAGTTTATATGGCTTGATTGGCCCCAATGGCGCTGGCAAAACCACTGTATTTAATTTACTGACTGGCGTTTATCAGCCAACCGCAGGTACATTTTTTCTTGATGGTGAGAATTTGACCGGTCATAGCACTATGGAAATTTCTCATCGGGGTATTGCCAGAACCTTTCAGAATATTCGTCTTTTTACTAAAATGTCGGTTTTGGATAATGTAAAGGTGGGGCTGCATCGGCATGTTAAATACAGCCTGGCGTCTGGTATTTTCCGTTTGCCTTCCTATTTCAGAGATGAACAGGAACTGAATGAGCGCGCCAGAAAGCTGCTGGAAGTTTTTGATTTATATGGTGAAAAGGATTTTTTGGCTTCCAATCTGCCTTATGGCAAACAGCGTAAATTGGAGATTGCCAGAGCCCTGGCCACCAGTCCGAAACTTTTGTTGCTTGATGAGCCGGCGGCAGGCATGAATCCTAATGAAACAGCAGAACTGATGGAAACTATCCGCTTTGTGCGAGATGAGTTTAATATGACAATTTTGTTGATTGAGCATGATATGAAGCTGGTTTCTGGTATTTGTGAGGAAATTACGGTGCTTAACTTTGGCCAGATGCTGGCGCAGGGCAAGCCGAGTGATGTTTTGAATGACCCCAAAGTTGTTGTGGCTTATCTTGGGGAATAGGGAGGCTGTTTTATGGCAATGTTGCAGGTGGAAAACTTGCAGGTTTTCTATGGTGTTATTCAAGCTATCAAAGGCATATCCTTTGAAGTGAACCAGGGGGAGATTGTGGCCTTGATTGGTGCAAATGGTGCCGGTAAAACCACAATTCTGCATACTGTGACCGGTCTGGTGCCGGCCAAAGCCGGGCAAATTCAGTTTGACGGCAAGGATTTGCTGAAAACGCCCTCACATAAAATTGTAAGCATGGGTATGGCGCATGTGCCAGAGGGGCGTCGTATTTTTCAGGAACTTTCTGTGTATGAAAATTTGCAGCTTGGTGCTTTTACCCGTCGGGATAAGGCGGAGATAGCGGAGAGTTTAAAAATGGTTTATACACGTTTCCCACGTTTGGAGGAGCGCAAAAAACAGATTGCCGGCACGCTTTCCGGCGGTGAGCAGCAGATGCTGGCGATTGGTCGGGCGTTGATGAGCAAGCCACGTATTATCTTAATGGACGAACCGTCCATGGGACTTTCTCCTTTGTTTGTCAGTGAAATTTTTGATATTATTCAGGAAATTAATAAGGCCGGCACCACCGTTTTGATTGTGGAGCAGAATGCGAAAAAGGTACTTTCTATTGCTAATCGCGCTTATGTTTTGGAAACCGGCAAAATTATTCAGTCGGGCGAGGCACAAAGTTTGATGAATGATGACTCGGTGAAACGAGCCTATTTGGGTGAATAATTTTTATGTAACAAAAATAGGAGAGTGATAAAAATGCAGAAATTTTGTATCACGATTAACCGGAGTTTTGGCAGCTGGGGTAAAACTATTGGCATGAATTTGGCTGCTAAATTGGGTGTTGAGTATTATGACCGCGATATAAGCCGGCTCAGTTCAGAATACAGCGGCATTGATGAACGCCTTTTTGTGCAGTATGATGAAACTGTGCGCAATAAGCTATTTCATAAGTTTTCATCAGCAGATTTGAATGATATTGTATCGCCGGACGATAAAAAATTTGTTTCTGATGATAATCTTTTTAAATTGCAGGCTAAGGTAATTCGTAGTTTGGCTGAAAAAGAAAACTGTGTGATTATTGGTCGTTGCGCTGGTTATGTGCTGACCGGTTTACCTTATTTAATTCGTATATTTATTCATGCTCCTTTTGATGTTTGCGTGGAAAATGTGCAGATGCGTTTTGGTATGAATCCAGATGAGGCGCGTCGTTTAATCAAACGTACTAATGAAAATCGAAAAGCCTATTTTAAATATTATACTGGTGGTCGTAATTGGGGCGAGGCCAGCAATTATGATTTGACTATTAATACCGCAGATATTGGCCATGAAAAAGCTGTGGATTTAATTTTGGATTATATGCAGTATAAATTTGGGAATAAATAAAATTGTTAGATAAGCTAAAATGTAATATATGCCCTCGTAAATGTGGAGTACAGCGATTGTTAAGCGTACAGCCCGGCCAGGCCGCCGGGCTTTGTCGCGTGGGGCAACAACCGGTTTTAGCGCGTGCAGCGGCACACTTTGGAGAAGAACCCTGTATTAGCGGCCCCAAGGGTAGTGGCGCTGTTTTTTTTAGTGGTTGTTCCTTGCGCTGTGTTTTTTGCCAGAATATTGATATTAGTCAAAAATTTGTTGGTCAGGAAATTACTGTTCCTCGCCTGCGTGAGATTTTTTTCAGATTGATTGATAGCGGCGTTCATAACATTAATCTGGTAAATCCTACTCATTTTATTATGGCGATTGCCGAGGCTTTGGAGCAACCTTTGCCGGTGCCGATAGTTTACAATAGCAGTGGCTATGAGCGTGTTGAATCTTTGCGGCTTTTGGAGGGCAAGGTACAGATTTATCTGCCTGATTATAAATATGCGCTGATACCGCCGGCAAAGCGTTATTCTGGCGTGTCGGATTATCCGCAGGTAGCGGCTGCGGCTATCAAGGAGATGTTGCGGCAGCGTGGTTCGTATCAGCTTGATAAAAACGGTTTAATGCAAAGCGGCGTTTTAATCAGACATTTGGTTTTGCCAGGCAATTTAGATAATACTTTTCGGGTAATTGATTGGTTGACGCAAAATTTTCAGCCCGGACAGGTTCTGTTCAGTTTAATGGGGCAATATACGCCTTGTGGTGATTTGCAAGCTTTTCCAGAATTACAGCGGCCATTAACTGAGATTGAATATGCACAAGCAGAAGATTATTTGCTGGCAACCGGTTGGGAAGAGGGTTATTTGCAGGAACCAGAAGCCGCTGGTCAAGAAGCCATACCAGATTTTGATTTGACCGGTATTTTTTAGCTTGAATTGTTTAGCCAAAAAATTTTTGTTTATTGTTTGTGTTTTGTTATAAAATAACTATAATTTTGCTTGAAAACATTGTTTTGCCATAAATATTTTGTTGGCTCTGGTCTGGCTGCTTGCCGTTTGTCAGCGTTTCCTTTTTTATTGCTATAAAAATCCGTTTTGCGAAGTTTGACAATAGTCTGCTTATCGACTATAATAAAATGCACTTGAATATGGAGATGATAAAAATGCGTAAATTTAATAAATCCAGTAAGTTGGCTGATGTTCGTTATGAAGTGCGTGGACCTATTGTTGATTTGGCGGATAAAATGGCGGCCAGAGGGGAGTCAATATTCAAGCTGAATATTGGTAATCCGGCCGCCTTTGACCTTTTTGCTCCCGATGAAATTATCCATGATGTGTTGATTAAGGCTCCTGATTGTCAGGGTTATTCAGACTCCAAGGGTTTGTTTTCTGCGCGTAAGGCCATTATGCAGCATTATCAGCTGCGTGGTTTGAAAAATATCAGTTTAGATGATGTTTACACCGGCAATGGTGTTAGTGAATTGATTTTGCTTTCCATGCAGGCTTTGCTAGATAACGGTGATGAGGTTTTGTTGCCGGCGCCGGATTATCCGCTTTGGACGGCGGCTGTTAATCTGTCCGGCGGCAAGCCTGTGCATTATCTTTGTGATGAGCAGGCTAACTGGTATCCTGATATTGCGGACATGCGTAGCAAAGTTACCAGCCGCACCAAGGCGATTGTGGTTATTAATCCCAATAACCCAACAGGTTCGGTTTATCCGCGTGAAGTTTTGTTGGATATTATTCAGGTAGCCCGGGAAAATGATTTGATGATTTTCTGTGATGAGATTTATGAGCAACTGTTGATGGACGGTGTGCAGCATGAGTCATTGGCGGCGCTGGCACCGGATATTTTTGTGGTGACGTTGAACGGCCTTTCTAAATCACACCGAATTGCTGGCTATCGGGCTGGTTGGCTGGTTTTTTCCGGTAATAAAAAGGTGGCGCGTGATTATATTGAGGGCGTGGAAATGCTGACAACTATGCGTCTTTGTGCTAATGTGCCAGCGCAGGCAATTATTCAAACGGCGTTGGGCGGTTATCAAAGTCTGGTTGAGTTGATGCAGCCAGGTGGACGCATTTATGAGCAGCGCCAATTTGTATATGAGCGTTTGAACAGTATTGACGGCATTACTGTGGCCAAACCGCAGGGAGCTTTCTATATTTTTCCGCGTATAGATGTGGCAAAATTTAATATCACTGACGATGCGCAGTTTGCTTTGGACCTGTTACAGCAGCAGAAAGTGTTGATTGTACAGGGAACCGGTTTTAACTGGATAAATCCTGACCATTTCCGGGTGGTTTATCTGGCCAGGGTGGAAATGTTGGCTAAGGTGATGGACAGACTGGAAATATTCCTGCGCAGCTATCAACAGAAAATTACTTTTTCCGAGCCTCTGGCTGCTGTTGAGGAATAAATCAGCTTAATATTATAACTGTCTGCCGTTTGGGCAGGCAGTTTTGATTTTTCCTGCCGTTTATGCTATAATTGTTTAATAAAAATGGAATAAACAGGGGAGCCTAAATGCGTAACATACTTAAACAGATTTTTTTAATTTACTTAAAACAGTTTCGTTTGATAATTTACCTGATTATCGGCATTTTTTTGTTTTTCTGCCTGTTTTTGGCTTATGATGCGCGGTTTATGTCAGATAAAGAGGTATTGACCTGTTTAACGCGGATTTATGATCGGGAATTTGTCATACAATCTACTTACCGTCTTAATGAAGCCGAAAGGGCGGATAACGTGTGGCGCGTTAAGGTTTATGATGTGGTTCCGGCGGACGAGCCGGAGCGGCACTTTTGGGCTTTTAATATTGTTAAGGCAGAAAGCGGCGGTATTTTTGGTGCGTCCAATGGTTTGCGTGACACATTAAGTGCAGAAATTATGCTGGCTACTTTTGCAGAGGGAGCAGCGCAAGCCGGTTTGGCTTATGAGTTGACATATGCCAGTTATCCGTGTCAGGCTCCAACTGGATATTACTCGGGCATTAATGTAAATATTGAGTTGACGGCGGTAGATGATTGGCCAGCGTTGTATGAATTGGTTGCCGCGTCTGCCCGGGACGCATTGGCGCAGCTGCCTTTGGGTTACGACTATGCTATTGGCTTGGATTTTGTGTTCATTTATCGGGAGCCGGACTGGCCAAAAGATAAATTTTATCCGCTACGGGTAACGCCCTTTGATTTTGATGCCAAAGAGCCGCTTTCGGCGGCGGATATACAGGCGGAGGTTGAGGAGAAACTGCTTTGGTATAGGGAAAACTATGATATCTGGAAAAAATATCAGTAATTTGCAGTTTGTTTGAAGAATATTTTTTGCGGAATGGCTGGAAATTTACATAAATTTGCATTATAATAGAAGAAGTGTTTTTTTAGGAGGTTAGATAAATGGCTTTTGATTTTACGCAAAAATATAGTTTGGCTGAGGCTTTGGCGCAGATTAAGCCGGCTCAGGCAGAAGCAGCGGCGGCGGCCAGGGCGCGCTGGAATAGTCTGGCTAAGCCGCTTTATAGTTTGGGATTGCTGGAGAAGGCTGTTTGCCGTGCTGCCGCCGCACAGGGCAGCGCTGATGTTAAGCTGGATAAGCCGGCGCTGGTAATTATGTGTGCGGATAACGGCGTGGTCGCCGAGGGAGTGAGCCAGGTTGGGCAGGAGGTTACCGCAACGGTTACGGAGAATTTTGTTCGTAATTCAACCAGCGTGGCGGTGATGTCTGCCAAAGCCGGTGTTGACATTTTTCCGGTGGATATTGGCGTGAACCATGAGTTTCCGCAGGCGGTTTATGATAAGGGATTAATCAATCGTAAACTGGTCTGGGGTACTAAAAATATGGTGCAGGAGCCGGCTATGAGCCAGGCGGAAACAGAAAAAGCGATTGAAGTGGGGCTTAATCTGGCGGTAGCTTTGGCAGAGCAGGGTTATAATGTGCTGGCAACGGGTGAGATGGGTATTGGTAATACCACTACCAGCAGCGCTATTTTGGCAGTTTTGTTGCAGGAACCGGTAGAAAAAATGACAGGCATTGGTTCTGGTTTAACGCGCGCTGGTATTAAACGTAAACAGGCGGCGATTAGCAATGCTATTAAGCTGCACAATCCTGACCCGCAAAATCCTTTGCAGGTATTGGCTGATGTGGGTGGTTTGGATATTGCCGGTTTGGTTGGTGTTTTTCTGGGCGGTGCGCTTTGTAGAGTCCCCGTGCTGATTGACGGTGTGATTTCTGGTGCGGCGGCGCTGTTGGCACAGCGTATCTGCCCGGAGGCGGCCGGTTATATGTTGGCCAGTCATTGCTCCAAGGAACCGTCTGGTCAGTTAATTTTACAGGCTTTGGGTCAAAGGCCGATTATTCAGGCTGATATGTGTCTGGGCGAGGGAACCGGTGCTGTGGCTGTGCTGCCTGTTTTGCAGCTGGCTTTGACGGTTTATGACGAAATGCGTACTTTTGAGGAAACCAGTATTGAAGATTATAATGATTTGGTAGAGAAATAATAGGAGATTACTGTTGATGTTGGCTTTGGTTTTGGGCGACGCCGCCAGCGGTAAATCAGAATTTGCGGAGAAGCTGGCCATGCAGTGGGCGTCAGAGCGTTATTACATAGCGACAATGCAGGTTGCAGACGCTGAAAGCCAGCGGCGCATTGACCGGCATCGTCAGATGCGCAGGGGCAAGGGCTTTGTTACGCTGGAGCGTTCATTGGATTTGGCAGGCCTGCAAATGCCGAGCATAGAAACCGCGGAAAGGGTGGCGCTGCTGGAATGTGCTTCCACATTGCTGGGTAATGAATTATATCTGCCTGATGGTGCAGCGGAAAAAAGTTGGCAGGCAATTTTGAGCGGAGTAAATAATTTACAGCGTCAGCAGACGCATTTGGTAGTGGTATCAAACTGCGTTTTTGCCGACGGCGCCAGTCTTTCACCGGAAATGCATGAATATTTATATCAGCTGGGACTTTTGAACCAACATTTAGCTGCTGCTGCGGATTTGGTGGTGGAGGTCTGCTGCGGTTTGCCGTTGTATCACAAACAAAGCCCTTTGCTGAAAAGCCTATGATAAAAGCCATAAAGGAAGTGCGGTATATTGATGTCAATTTTGCGTAATATGTTTAATAGTATGTTGGTGGCTTTGGCAATGTATTCCAAACTGCCGGTGCCGCAAGTGGATTGGCAGAAAAAGAACATGGCTTATGCACTGGCTTTTTTTCCACTGGTTGGCGTGTTTTGTGCCGGTTGGCTGTTGCTTTGGCATTATTTGGCAGATTTTTTGTCGATTGGCAATTTCATGTGGTCGGTGGGCGCGTTGTTGGGGCCCTTGCTGATTACTGGTGGTATACATCTTGACGGTTTTTGTGATGTGACCGACGCCTTGAGTTCCTGGCAAACGCGTGAACGCCGTTTGGAGATATTAAAGGACTCTCATATTGGTGCTTTTGCCTTGATTGGCTGCTGTTGTTATTTGGTGGCATATCTGGCCTGTTGGACAGAAATTCGGCCAGATTTCCAAACTTGTCTGTTTATCGGTTTGGGATATGTTTTATGCAGGGTTTTGAGCGGCCTTTCCATTGCTAATCTGCGTTGTGCTAAAACCAGCGGTTTGGCGGCCACCTTTGCCAGCAATGCAGATAAACGTGGCGTTACAGCATTTTTGCTGGTTTGGCTGCTTGGGGTGGCGGCCGGGCTTTTTTATTTGAACTGGCTTTGGGCGTTTTGCGGTTTAATGGTGGCGGCGGCCTGTTTTTGCTATTATCGTTGGCTTTCTTATAGTCATTTTGGCGGTATTAATGGCGATTTGGCTGGTTGGTTTTTGCAGATTTTAGAATTGGCCTGGTTATTAATGATATTTTTGTTGCAACGCTTGGCAATATAATATATGAAGCTTTAGGAGTTTGATTTTATGATTTTGGTGATTGGCGGTAGTCAGCAGGGTAAACTAAACTGGGTAATGCAGAATTTTGGTTACACGCCAGAACAGGTTTTGAATGGCCGAGATTTGGCATTACAGCCAGAGCAGTCTTTGCCGCTGGCTGGCTTTAAGGTTATTAATCATCTGGAAAGTTTGTTGGGTAATGCCTTGAAACAGGGTTGGCAGAGCGACGAGTTGTTAGCATTGCAAACAAGCCTTTTACAGTTGCCAGAGGATTTTGTGGTTATTTGCAATAGCGTGGGTGGCGGTTTGGTGCCGGTTGAGCGCTTTGATCGAGAATGGCGAGAGTTAGTGGGCAGAACCTGTTGTGCTTTGGCGGCGGAGGCCAGTCAGGTTTGGCGTATATTTTGCGGATTGCCGCAGCGTCTTAAATAGCAGGGAACGGGAGATAAAATGCCTGAATTGATTTTTATTCGTCATGGGCAAACGGCTGGTAATCTGCGGCATAATTATGTTGGGCGCACTGACGAGCCGCTTTGTCCGGAGGGAATAGCTAATTTACAGCAGAAAAAGGCGGCTGGTTGCTATCCAGCGGCGGATTGGTTGATTTGCAGCCCCATGCAGCGTTGCAAACAAACGGCGGCTTTGATTTATCCGCAGCTGCGGCCTGATTTAATGGAAGATTTGCGCGAATGTGATTTTGGTGATTTTGAAAATCAGAACTATCAGGATTTGTGTAGTAATACTGTATATCAGCAGTGGCTGGACAGTAATGGTTTGATGCCTTTTCCGGGCGGTGAGAGTCGGGAAATTTTTGCAGAGCGCTGTTGCCGGTGTTTTGAACAAGTGGCGGAGCAAATTTTGGTAGAGCCACAACCGCCGCAAAGAGTAGTTTTTGTGGTGCATGGCGGCACGATTATGGCCTTGCTTGCCGCTTATGCTGGGCTGGATTATTTTGCTGCGATGTGTGAAAACGGCGGCGGTTATGGCTGTGTTTTGGAAAAAAATGTTTGGCGGCAGCAAAAACGCTTGTTACAGCTGCAATCTTTGGGAGGAAATGTTTGATGGACGGAAGTAATAATGATTTTGTGCTGAAAGAAGAGAGTGTTTTATCAGAGTTATTGCATGCTAATATGTGGTGGCTTAAGGAATTGGGTACGGCTTTGCTGATTTTGGTTGTTGGTTTGGTGCTGATTAAAATAATCATGCGCTTTGTAAACCGATTAACCGAAAAAAGTCCTTTAGATTCGATTGTTACAGGATATTTGCATACCTGCGTGCGGACTTTGCTTTATGTTTTATTGCTGATTATTGTTTTGGGAACGCTGGGTGTTTCCGTGGTTTCATTGGTGGCGGTGCTTTCGGCAGCTTTTGCAGCGGTGGCTTTAGCTTTGAAAGACAGTCTTTCCAATCTGGCTTCCGGTATTTTGATTATTGCCAACAAACCTTTTGAGCAGGGTGATTTTATTGAAAGTGGTTCATTGAGTGGTGTGGTTGATGAAATTCATTTATTTAACTGTCGTTTGCATACTTTAGATAATAAGTATATTATGGTGCCAAATAATACGTTGCTGGCCGGGGCGATTGTTAATTTTTCAACTGCTGAACAGCGTCGTGTGGACGTTACTGTTCAGATTGGCTATGAAACTGATTTGACTCAGGCAAAGGCTGTGCTTTTAGGTTTGGCAGCCGAGAAACCGGAAATTTTAGCCGAGCCGGAGCCATTTGTGGGGGTTTGCGGTCATGGTGACTCTGCGATTGAACTGATTTTTCGGGTTTGGTGTAAAAATGAAGATTATTGGACAGTATATTATTATCTTATGGAGGAAGTTTTGTTGCGTTTTCGGCGAGAAAATATTAATATTCCTTATCCGCAGCTTGATGTGCATATGTCTAAGGAGGTTTAACCGATGCTTTATGATTTGATTATTGTTGGCGGCGGTATAGCTGGTCTGACGGCGGCGATTTATGCGCGCCGGGGCGGATTAAACACTTTGCTTTTAGAGGGAGGTGCGCCGGGTGGTCAGATTATTGCCAGTCCGGAATTGGAAAATTATCCAGCAATGCCTAAAGTCAGCGGTGTGGCTTTTGTGCAGCGTCTTTTGGAACAGACGGCGGCGCTGGAGTTGGAAATTAAATACGAAACAGTATCTAAGCTGCATTTGACGGAAGAAATCAAAGAGGTTGAAACCGTCAGCGGCACTAAATATCAGGCCAGAACAATCATTTGGGCGGCTGGTTTGGTGGCACGGCGTTTGGAATGCCCTGGCGAGGAGCAGTTTTTGGGGCGTGGTGTTTCTTTTTGCGCAGCTTGTGACGGCATGCTTTATAAGGGCAAAGATGTGGCGGTTATTGGCGGCGGTAATACGGCGCTGGAAGAAGCGTTGTTTTTGAGCAAAATCTGTCTGCATGTGCATTTAGTGCATCGTCGAGATAGCTTTCGGGCAGAGGCGGCTTTGGTGCAAAAGATAAAACAGCGTCCGAATATTATGCTGCATATGCCAGCGCAGGTTAGCAGATTTGAGGGCAATAAGCGTTTGGAGCAGTTGGTTCTGCAAACGCCGGACGGCCGTGAGGTTTTGCCGACGGCGGCAGTTTTTCAGGCTATTGGCAAGCTGCCGGCTAATCAAATTTTATCGGATAATCTGGCTTTAGACGCGTCTGGCTATGTTATTGCCGGTGAGGATTGTTGTACTGCTTTGCCGGGGGTTTATGTGGCTGGCGATTGCCGTACCAAGCCTTTGCGTCAGCTGATAACGGCGGCGGCCGACGGCGCTGTGGCCGCCAGCCGGGCGATTGCTTATTTGCATTAAACAAAAAATGTAATATATTGGAGTGGGGTATGATGAGTAAAAAGCCGAAAATTCAGATTTTGGCCAGTGGGGGCACTATTGCCGGACTGGCGGATTCTAAACTGGACTTTCTGGGCTATACGGCCGGTGCGGCCAGGGTGGAAGAAGTATTGGCGGCGTTGCCGGAGATTAATGATTTGGCCGATTTACGAGTGGAAAATTTTTGTCAGGTGGCCAGTGAGAATGCAGACCCGGCATTATGGCTGACGCTGGCCAGACGGGCGCATGAAATCTTGTCAGCTGATGATGTGGACGCGTTGGTGATTACGGCTGGTACGGATACCATGGAGGAATTGGCCTATTTCATGAATTTGTTATTGAAGACCTCAAAACCGGTGGTATTGACTGGCGCTATGCGGCCACTTTCTGCTTATGGTACAGATGGGCCGGTTAATTTATATAATGCTGTGGCTGTGGCCGCAACACCAGAGAGCCAGCGCCGGGGCGTTTTGCTGGTGATGAATGATACTATTTTATCAGCCAGACAGGTGACTAAGCAGGACAGTTTTCGTTTGCATACTTTTGGCAGTGGTGAATTTGGGCCTTTGGGCTATGTGGTGGCCGGGCAGGTACGTTTCGTTGCCTGGCCGGGGCAACAACATACTCTTGATACAGAATTATTTTTGGCAGATATAGATAAACTGCCGCCGGTAGAAATTTTTTATATGGCTGCTGGTGCTGATGCCAGACTGTTGCCAGCAATGGCGGATTTGGGCGCTGCCGGCGTTGTTTTGGCTGGCTTTGGTAATGGAACATTTTCTGATGCGGTGAAGGAGCAACTGCAAAAACTGTTGGAGCGCGGCATTGTTTGCGTGGTGGCTTCTCGAACGCAAAGCGGTTTTACAGTCAGCCATTTGCCCGGTTTACTGCCAGCTGCGGATTTATCGCCGCAAAAGGCCAGAATACTGTTGATGCTGGCCTTGGCCTGTGGAAAAAAGCCTGTCGATATAGAGAGATATTTCAGGCTGTATTAATTTACATCGAATTAATAATTATCTGTTATATATAATTGTAAGATAAATATAATTATTAAGAAGGAAGTTACCTTATTACAGGGAGGATTTAACAGATAATGTTAATTTTGGCTTATGCCTTATCGGCGTTGCTGGTGATTTTGCTTTCCTTAAAATTGTCAAATTATGTTGATTTGTTGGATAAGCAAACCAATTTGTCTGGGGCTTTTTTAGGCGGCGTGCTTCTGGCTGCGGTTACATCATTGCCGGAGTTGTTTACAAGTATATCTTCGGTTGTGTTTTTAGATGAACCAGAAATGGTTGTCGGCAATATTTTAGGCAGTAATTTGTTTAATGTGGCGGCGCTGTCTATGGTTTCGCTGTTAGGTTTTAAAATTATAAGGCGCCGGCCTGTGGCCGCCAGCCATGCAAAAACTGTGCTGTTTACGCTGGCTATTTATGCTCTGTTGGCGGTACTGGCTGCTGATTTATTTCATATTTATCTTTTTGGTATTAACATTGCGTCTGTTTTAATTGTTATTCTATATGTGTTGGGGGTTAAAACTTTAAGCGGTGAGGATAGTTCAGAGTCTGTAAATGATGCAGCTGTTAGCGGTTTAACACCGCGACAGATACTTATGCGTTTTGCTTTTTTGAGTTTATGTCTGGTTTTGGTCAGCATTGGTCTGACTGTTATTACAGATAAAATAAGCCAGACCTATAATTTGGGCGCTTCTTTTGCTGGCGCGGTATTTTTGGGTGTGGCAACTTCTCTGCCAGAGTTGGTGTCTACCAGTCAGCTGGTGCGCCTGGGCAATTATAATGCTGCCTGCGGTAATATTTTAGGCAGTAATTTATTCAATTTTACAATTCTGGCGATTGCCGACTTTTTATATACGGCTGGCACGGTATATATTTTTGGTTATCAATCAATGGTGCTGTTGGTTTGCGGTATAGCGGCCAGTCTGATCATGATGATTTATGTACGGAGCAACAGTCGTGGTCGGCGGTTGGGAGCGGC
>CANSKT010000039.1 GCA_947647555.1 uncultured Peptococcaceae bacterium
GGTTTTGTTTGTCTACTTTTACTTGACTATTGCAGCTTGCCGGGGGATATTTATTGATTAAAAGCGGCCGCGCGTGCGCCGGGCCAACTCTCTTTCCAGTTCCTGCTGCTGCTGTTGCAGCTGCCGGCGTTCCAGCTGGCGCTGTCGACGCTGTTCCTGCGCCTGTTTTTCCTTTTTTATCGCTTTGTTAATCAGGTATGGCACCAGCGAGAGGATAAAACCGGCGGCGGCCGCGGCGGCGGTCAGCACGATTTTTAACAGGAACATTTTAATTTTGATTTCTCGCCAGGAGAATAAGTTCAGGGAGATAATCAGACTGAGCAGCAGAAATATGCCGCAGATAATCAGGCTGGGTTTGAGCGAGCGGCGGCGTACCACCGCGCCGGCCCAGAAGTTGCCGGCAAACAGGGCGAAGCAATACATAAAGGTGCTGGCCTGTACGTTGGTATCGCCGGGCAATGTGTGTGAATAGCAATATGAACCCCAAAGGCCAACTTCAGCCAGCAGCACAATAGCGGCCGCTATCAGGCCGGAAATGGTTGCGGAAATAATTTTGGGCTGTTTGGACTTTTGGGATTGTCTGGCCGGGGTTGGGCTGGCGGAGCGGCGAGTCGGCGGCTCTGGCCGATGGCTCCCGGTTGGTCTGCTCCGTCTGGTTAGCTTTGGCAGCTTAAAATGCAGCTGGGGCATAGTCACCTGTGGCATTTTAAGGCGCGGCCGGGCGGTTCGGCGTTTATCGTTGGTCTGGTGCGGCCGGCTGCTTTCAGGGGTGGCTGGCTCCTGGGGCGCGTTGGTCGCGTCGGGTGTTTCGCCTTGATTGTTCAGCCAGTCCCGGGCGCTGCGCGTGCTGTTCCATGGCGTCTGGCCGCCTTTGCCGGAGGGAATATTAGGCTGTTGCGGCTGGGGCTGTGGTTGGCCGGGACGCGGCGGCGGTTGAAATGTACTTGTCAAACGCGTGCCGCCTGTGTTATAATTGGTATTAATTTTATTTTGGTCATCTATCATTCGCAAGTTTCCTGTATTTATTTTCTTGATAACTTACATATAATTCGGTTTTGAAATGATGTTTTCCTGCAAGAAAGGAGTTTTTATGCAAAATTGTGACATAAAAGCAGACGGTCTGCTGATTTTGCAGTCGTTGCTGCAAGATGAAATTATTGCGGCGCTGGCGGCCGGGGACGCGCAGACGGTCAGTTGTGGCCTGGCGCGGTATTATGCCAGCCCGGCGGACGGCCGGTTGCATGAGGGATTAAATCCGGCGGCGCTTTATGTTTTGCGTCGGCTGTTGGCGGCCGATAACTATTTTAGTCGTCGAATGGCGGCTGTTGAGGTGGCTTCGCAACCGGTCTTGCTGACGGCTATGGCGGCGGAAATTGCGCTGCTGCAAGAATGGTTGGCTGCTTATCAGCCGCCGGCTTGGTTGCAGGCGGCTGGTGAAGATGTTTTGACACTCTGTCCGGAATTGGCAGATTGGGCGCAAATGGAGCCGGCGCAGGCTGCCGCGGCTTTGGCGCGTTTTCATCAGCGCTTTGGCTTTGGTCAGCTGGCGCTGCATCGGGTCTGGCGCTGGCAAGGTGAATTGCAGCCGGTGCAGCAGTATGACCAAATTCGTTTAAGCGATTTGGTGGGCTATCAAATTCAGAAAGATGAGGTTATGGCCAACACCCGGCTTTTTGCGCGCGAGGGAAGGGGCAATAATCTGCTGCTTTATGGAGCGCGCGGCACGGGTAAGTCCTCACTGGTTAAGGCGGTGGCCAATGAACTGGCGGCGGAGGGGCTTTGTCTGGTGGAGATGCCGCTGGAGCATATGGCCAGTCTGCCGCAACTTTTGGCTCTGCTGGCGGAACAGCCTCGGCGTTACATATTGTTTATCGACGACCTCTCTTTTGAGCGCGCCGACCAGGCGTATAAGATTACCAAAGCGGTTTTGGAGGGCAGTGTGGCGGCTTTGAACAGCAATGTGCTGATTTATGCCACTTCCAATCGCCGGCATTTGATTGTGGAAAACTGGCAGGACCGGGAGGGTGTGCAGCATGACAATGGCGAGGTGCGCGCCAGCGACAGCATGAGCGAAAAGCTTTCTCTGGCTGACCGCTTTGGCCAGACGGTGCTGTTCAGCCTGCCGCGGCAGGAGGAATATTTGCAGATTGTGCAGACGTTGGCGGCGGCGGACGGCATTGCGCTGCCGCCGGAAGAACTGCGCCAGCGCGCGCTAAAATGGGCGATGTGGCAGAAGCATAACGGACTTTCCGGCCGCACGGCACGGCAGTTTGTTAACAGTCTGTCCCGGGAGGAGTCGGAGATATGAATTGGCAGGCGTTGTTGTTGGGGGCGGCCAGCTTTTTGATAATTGGTCTGTTTCACCCGTTAGTAATTAAAGGCGAATATTATTTTGGCAAGGGTATTTGGCCGTTATTTCTGGCGGCTGGTCTGGCGTTTATGCTGGCAGCGTTGTTTTGTCCCTGGCCGTTTGTGGCGGTGTTATTATCTCTGGTGGCCTTTTCCTGCTTTTGGAGCATTAAGGAGCTTTTTGAACAGGAACAGCGTGTAAGGCGCGGTTGGTTTCCGGCTAATCCCAAACGGCGTGGCAAGTAATAAAAGACGGACTTCTTTCATAAGCATTAAGCAGGATTGAAATTGTTGATATGCTTGGAAAGGGGCAGTTGGAAAATGCGGATTTTGTTTGTCAGCCGGCGGCTGCTGGTTAATCTATCGCTGTTGGCGGTGCTGGTTGGGCTGGTGGGGGCAATGAAGCTTTTAAGCGGCAACGAGGCCGTGGTGCAGTGGGTGAGCGCCGGGCTGAATAATAATGAACCGCCGCTGTTTATGGCTGGCAATCCGCAAAATCAGGCGGTTAGTCTGTTGGTGCAGCTGGACGATACCGCCGAGCCGGCGGCGGTGGGACAGCTGCTGCAAATTCTGGCGGATAATTCGGCAAAGGCCACCTTTTTTGTCAGCGGTCAGCTGGCTGAAGCCCAGCCGCAGCTTTTGCAGTCGATATTGGCCGGCGGTCATCAGATTGGCAATTTCGGTTATGATGATACCAGCCCGGCCAATTTAACTCTGGCAGAAAACCGGGCGGCACTGGAGCGCGCCTCGGCTTGCATTGCGGCGGCCTGTGGGGAGCGACCTTTGCTTTATCTGCCGCCTTTTGGCGTCACTGAAGATGATATTCGACAGGCGGCGGCAGAGGCCGGGTTGGTTTTTGTGCTGGGTGGCGTGGATTCCGGCGATTGGCAGGGCGCGGCGCCGGAGGAGATAATTGCCGCGGTTCTGCCGCAGGCGCAGGCTGGCAGTTTTATCACTATCAGCGTTAATGAAAATACGCTGGCGGCTTTGAATACGCTGCTTCAGGAGATTGCGGCGCTGGATTTGCGTTTTATTACCGTCAGCGAAAATCTGGGTAATAATACTGCTCCGTCCGCCGCTGCTCAGAATACTGCGCCAACCGGTGATACCGATAGCAAAACAGGTGATAATCTGGTTGAAGATGCCGCTGTCCGGGTTGCCGGTGGCGGCATTAATCTGAATGAGCCAAAAATCAGCGCCAAAGCGGCCTTGCTTTTAGATGCGGAAACCGGTCAAGTGCTTTGGCAGCAAAACGGCTGGCAGCCCCTGCCGCCGGCCAGTACCACCAAGATTTTAACTGCGCTGCTGTGTCTGGATATTGCGCCTTTGGACAGGGAAGTGGAAGTTTCCGCGCAGGCGGCGGCGGTGGGGGAAAGCAGCGCCGGCCTTTTGCGCGGCGAGCGTTTTGCGCTGGGGGAGCTGCTGAATGCGGCGCTGCTGAAATCGGCCAATGACGCATGTTTTGCCATTGCCGAGGGGGTGGCTGGCAGCGAGCCCTATTTTGTCCATTTGATGAATGTTAAAGCGGCGGTCTGCGGTGCGCCGACTGTGCAGGTATGTAATACCAACGGTCTGCCGGCGGAGCAGCACCAGTTCAGCTGCTATGATTTGGCGCTGCTGACCAGAGAAGCCATGCAGCGGCCGGAGTTCAAAAGCCGGGTTGGCAGTCAATACGGTACGATGCAGGGCGGCAGTTATAACCGCAGTTTGAAGAACACAAACCGACTGCTGACGATGGACGAACATGTGACCGGGGTTAAAACCGGCACCACCAACGCCGCCGGAGCCTGTCTGGTCAGCGCTATGGAGCGCGACGGCCGCAGTGTGATTGCGGTGGTATTGCATAGCAATGACCGTTATAATGACAGCCTGCGCCTGCTTAATTATGGTATTGATAATTTCACTAATGTGCAGCTGGTGCAGTCCGGTCAGCAGCTGGCCAGCTTTGTAACGCCGGCCGGAGCCGACGGCGAGGGCATTTGGCTGGCGGCGGCGCAGGATATTTATTTGAGCTTGCCGGCAGGCCAGCCGCAGGCAGAGGCGGCCGGGCTGCAAACGGAGTTTCATTTTAAACAGCTGGCGGAGGAGCGATTGATGCAGGGCGTGGCGGCCGGAGAGGTTTTGGGGACGCTGGAATTTTACAGCCCTGGGGCGCAGAATGAGTGTCTGGCCAGAGTGAACCTGCTGGCGGCGGCGGACTGGCAGCCGGGCCGGGCTGATAAACTGGCGGCTGGCCGGCATTTGGCGGCAGAACAGCTGAATTGGTTGGCTCAAAAATTGTTTGGTTAAAATTAAATAAAGGAATTTGCAGATTATAGTCGAATAAAACAACTTATATTTTGCAGATTATATTTTTGGAGTGAAAAAGAGATGATTTATAAAGATATTTTGCCGGGCGGTCTGCGCGTGTTGACCAGAGAAATGCCCGATGTTTATTCCGTAACGACTTCTATCTGGGCGGCCACCGGTTCCGCCTATGAAGCGGCGGACGAGGGCGGCCTTTCCCATGTTCTGGAGCATATGCTGTTTAAGGGTACCAATCGGCGCAACTATCAGGAGATTGCACAAATTCTGGAGGACGTGGGCGGCCAGATGAACGCCTTTACCTCCCGGGAGTATACCTGTTATTATACACATTCTTTGAGTGAAAGCTTTGAACTTTGTCTGGATTTGCTGGCGGATATGTATTTAAATTCCCGTTTTCCGGCGGAGGAATGGGCCAAGGAAAAAGGCGTGATTTTGGAAGAAATCAACATGTATGAGGATACTCCGGACGATTTGGTGGGCGAACTTTTTAACCGCACGCTGTTTGCCGGCCATACCTATGGTCTGCCGGTGATTGGCACGGAGCAGTCTGTCAGCGGTTTTGAACGGGAGAATATCGACGCTTACTGTCGGGCGCATTACGCGCCGGCGCATACGGTGCTGGCGGTGGCCGGCAATGTGCGCCGGGAGCAGGTTTTGGCCATGGCGGAAAAATATCTGGCGGCGGCTTTTGCGCAAATGGGCGCGGAGCAGCAGCGGACGCACTGGGACAAGCCGCGTTTGGCGGCGCCCGATTATGCTGGCGGTCGTATTTATACGCATAAGGATATTGAGCAGGTGCATGTAACGCTGGGCGTGCCCGGTCTGGCCGGGAATGAGCCGGATTATTACACTCTGAACATCTTAAACGGCGTTTTGGGCGGCGGTATCAGTTCCCGGTTGTTTCAGGAGGTGCGCGAGAAACGCGGTCTGACATATAGCGTTTGTTCTAATGTAAACGCCATGGCCTTTGGCGGTTCTTTTTCTGCTTATGCTTCCACCAGTCCGCAGAAAGCCGATGAATTACTGCGCGTTTTGGGCTGTGAGATGGCTAAAATTGCGGCTTATGGTATCAGCGAGGCCGAGTTGGCGCGTGCGCAGATGCAGTTTAAGGCCAGCCTGCTGATTGCGCAGGAAAGTTCGGCCAATGTGATGGTGCGCATGGGGCGTGACGAGGTGGTTTATCAGCGCCTGCGTACAGTGGAGGAGTTGGTGGACAGCGTAATGGCGGTTGACGCGGCGGCGGTGCAGCGGCTGGCGCAGCAGCTTTTACAGCCGCAGAAGCTGGCTTTGGCGCTGGTGGGGCCGGTGGAGCCGGGAGTGCAGCTGGAGGAACTTTTGTCATGCTAAAGGCGGAAACGCTGCCGGTTAAGGTTAGAACCTCGGCTGCTTACGGGGACTTACCCCTGCCGGCTTATGCCACGCCGGCGGCGGCCGGGCTGGATTTGCTGGCCTGTATAGATGAAGAAATTGTTTTGCCGCCGGGTGAGAGGGCGCTTATTCCCACCGGGTTGTTTCTGGAGATGCCGCCGGATTGTGAAGCGCAGGTGAGGCCGCGCAGCGGTCTGGCTTTACAGCACGGGCTGACCCTGTTAAATTCGCCCGGCACGATTGACGCGGATTATCGCGGCGAGGTTGGCGTGATTTTGATTAACCTCGGTCAGGAGCCGTTTGTGGTGCAGCGCGGTATGCGGATTGCTCAGCTGGTTTTCGCCCGTTATCTGCAAGCGGTTTGGCAGCCGGAACTGGAACTTTCGGCAACGGAGCGCGGTGCTGGCGGTTTTGGTCATTCCGGCTGTCGATAAACGCCAGACTTGGTCTGACATATAAATAAAAATAATGCATAGACTAGCCTTGGGAGGTGTATGTCTATGCGTTTAAGTCAACTTTTGGGTAAAAGAATTATTAACATTTTCGACGGTGAGATTATGGGACTGGTGGGGGATTCTGATTTGGTGGTGAACCCGGAAACCGGCGTAATCGAGGGGATAATTCTGCCGTATCGGGCTGACGGCGGCCGCGATTATACAGATAAACGCCTGTTTGCCAGTCTGTCCGGGAACCGGCAGAAGCATATTTTGAACATACCCTGGGAGAAAGTTTGTAAAATTGGCAGCGAGGTTATCGTTGTCGATATTGATTATAAATAGAACGGTTGGGGAAAGGGATAGATTTTTATGCAGAAGATTAAAATTATTATGAACGGCGCGGCCGGCCGCATGGGACGGGCTTTGGCGCAGGGGTTGGGCGCGCGTGAAAATATGAGTTTGGCGGCGGCGGTGGATACCAAGGCCAGCGATGTTGATTATGGTCTGCTTTGTGGTCTGGGCGAGTTGGGCTTTAAGCAGGAGTTGGATTTGGCGGCGGCTATTCGCCGGGAGCAGCCCGATGTGGTGGTGGATTTCACCAGTCCGGCCGCGGTGATGAACAATGTGCGCACCTGTTTGCAGCTGCATACGCCGGTTGTGGTGGGGACTACCGGTTTTTCGCAGGCCGATTATAAGCAGGTGGCGAAATGGTGCGCGGATTTTGCCACGCCGGCTTTTATCGCGGCCAATTTTGCGCTGGGCGCAGTGCTGTTAATGCGTTTTGCGCAGCAGGCGGTGAAATATATGCCGCATGTTGAAGTGATTGAGCGGCATCATGACCAGAAGCTTGACGCACCCTCCGGCACGGCGGTGACTACGCTTGAAATGCTGGCGGCGGCCAGAACACCGCTGGCACAGGGGAATACGCAGGAGTTTGAGCGCATGCCCGGCAGCCGCGGCGGCGAGTTGGACGGTATGCGTGTTCACAGCGTGCGTCTGCCGGGTTATGTGGCGACGCAGGAGGTGGTTTTTGGCGCAGAGGGACAGGTTCTTTGCCTGCGTCATGACGCGCTTTCCCGGGAAGCTTATGTGCCGGGCGTGGCGCTGGCCGTGGAAAAAATTGTGCAGGTTAAAGATGGTGTTTTAATTCAGGGTTTGGAGAGTATTCTGGATTAAATTAATCAGTTCCGATAATCTGAAAATATCTTGCCAAAAAAACCTTTTGGCGCGGTAATTGCAGTATAAAAAAGAAAAGCCTTAAAAGGCTTTTCCTGAAAATAACTGAACTCAGAGAGCTGACCCTGTTTATGGGTCGGCTTTTCTGGCTTTTATTATGTAATATCTTAAAATAATTTGTAATAATTTTTCAAAAGTTTTCTGTAAAAAGTAAATATTAATTAGTTGTATACTTTCCTGAAGTATCTCTCCATTAAGAAATTGCAGGCCTATGACAATTAATCTGTTAAGTTCCAAACAGGTTAGGCTTGTCTGGATTTGGTAAACATGTCTGGTATTTAGATTATCAAGCAGTTGATTGTCTGGTATATTTTTATCTAAATTTTTTAATAAATTATGCTTTTTAAAAGGATACATCGGTATAAACTCACCCTACTAATACAATTTATAATATTGTACACTAATTTATTTGCAATTTCAATAGTTGTACAATAAATAATGTTGTATAAATAGTGCTTGTGTATATTAAAATTTATACAAGCGAGGTGGTTGATATATGGAAAATATAGATTTTGTTAACAGACTGATAAATTTAAGAAAGCAAAAAAATGTGAGTGCCAGAGAAATGAGTTTGGCGCTTGGTCAGAATGTTAATTATATTAATACTATTGAAAATAACAAAAGTCTGCCATCTATGGACGGTTTCTTTTATATCTGCGAATATCTGGAGATAACGCCCAGCGAATTTTTTGCCGTGGAGGTTCCGGCGCCGGCCAAGGTTAAGGAGTTGGCGGCTATTGCGGAGCGTTTGCCGGCCGCAGATATTGATTTGCTTATAAATCTGGCCAGGAGAATTAAATAATAAAGTACTTAAAAAAAATTTGATTGCCAAAGGCGAGCCATTATTATAGCTTCGCCTGGATAAATTTTGTAGCACCAACGCGTCTTTATAAAGCAGCGTTGGTGTTTTATTTTTAAAAGATTTAACCGCAGGCCATTTTCGTGCATAACCTATAAAAAAACAAAATATCAGCACTGGAAAAAGAGTGGTGGAATATTATGGCTGAAAAAATTGTGGCGCTGCTGGGTGGTGACCAGAGGGAGTTAACGCTTTTGCCGAGTTTGAAAGCGGCCGGCTTTACGGTGCAGACTTTTGGCCTGCCGGAGGATAGTCTGCCGGGTGGTGTTAAAAGCTGCGCAAGCATTGCCGCGGCGGTTCAGGGGGCGCTGCTGGTTATTTTGCCTTTGCCGGGCGTTCGGGATAATGGCCGCCTGCACGCGCCTTTTCTGGCGGAGGGGCAGCCCCTGCTGACGGCGGAGGATTTGGCAGCCTGCCCGGCCGGCACGCCGATTATGGTGGGTGTGGCTTCGCCATATTTGCGCCGGCTTGGCCGGGATTTGCATTTGCCGGTTTATGAGATTGCCGAAGCTGACGAGGTGGCGCTACCGAATGCTATTCCGACGGCTGAGGGCGCTTTGCAGCTGGCGATGCAGGAACTACCTCTGACTATTAACGGCTTGCAGACGCTGGTTTTGGGTTTTGGCCGGGTTGGCGAGGCTTTGGCGTTGCGGCTGCGCGCACTGGGGGCGGAGGTGGTGATTGCCAATCGGGGTTCCGGGCGTTTTGCCAAGGCGGCGCGGCAGGGTTTTGCGCTTTATCCCTGGGAAACGCTGGCGGAGAGTCTGGGGCGGTTTGACGCAATTTTTAACACCGTGCCAGCCATGGTTTTGGATAAGGGCAAGCTGCTGGCGCTGCGACGAGATGCTTTGATTATTGATTTGGCTTCCGGGGGCGGCGGCACGGATTTTGCGGCGGCCGAGGAATTGGGCCTGAAAGCCCTGCATGCTTTGAGTCTGCCGGGCAAGGTGGCTCCGGTCAGCGCCGGGCGGCTGTTGGGGCAGGTTTATCCTGGGCTTATAAGAAAGATTTTGGCGGATAAAGATTGACTTGCAAGAAAGGCGGTGAATTTATGACTATTTTTAATATAAAAGAAAAAAGTGAAATGCTAAACCAGAATGAAATTAGTCAGACTGCGGTGGAGTGGCCGCAGGCTTTGGCCGGCAAGACTATCGGCGTGGGGCTTTGCGGTTCATTTTGTACGATGCGCAAGGTGCTGCATGAATTGGCGGTGTTGTCTAAATTGCCCGGGGTGGAGATTTGGCCGGTGTTATCTGAAAATGTGCAGAAGCTGGACAGCAAATTCGGCCCGGCGGCAGAGTGGCGCGCGGCGTTGGAGGGTATGGGAGCGATGGTGCGCAAGCCGATAACCACTATTCCGGAGGCGGAGCCTATTGGTCCACTGGCACCGCTGGACGTGATGATGCTGGCGCCCTGCACCGGCAATACGCTGGCCCGGTTGGCGCTGGGCATTACCGACGGGCCGGTGTTGATGGCGGCCAAGGCGCATCTGCGTAATGAAAAGCCGCTGTTGATTGCGCTGGCTTCTAATGATGCGTTGGGGCTGAACGCTAAAAATCTGGGTCTGCTTTTGAACGCCAAAAATGTATATTTTGTGCCGCTGGGTCAGGACGACCCGATAAAGAAGCCCAATTCTCTGATTTTTGATGAAAAACTGCTGTTGCCGGCGCTGGCGGCGGCCTTGCAGGGGCGGCAGTTGCAGCCCTTGCTGCGTGAATATTAAGGCTGGCCGGCTTGCCGTCATTTATCTAAAAAATCCTAAAAAATATAGTTGCAATGTAGTATAAAAAATGGTAAAATAAAATGTATTATAATTTATTTTCAGGCTTGGCAGCGTTGGTTAAACAGCGGCGGCATTTACCTGGATTTTTTGGAGGAAACATAAATTGGAAAAGTCTAATGCAAAAAAATATAATGTAGCGATTGTGGGCGCAACCGGTGCCGTGGGGGCGCAGCTTTTAAAAGTTCTGGCAGAGCGCCAGTTTCCGGTTGGTAATCTGATTTTGCTGGCTTCGGCGCGTTCCGAGGGCAAAACCATCGACTGGCAGGGGCAGACCTATACCGTGCATGAAGCGCGGCCGGAGGCCTTTGAGGGCGTGGATATTGTGCTTTTTGCTGGCGGCAATATCAGCAAAACACTGGCGCCGGAGGCTGTGAAACGCGGCGCTGTCTGCATTGATAATAGCAGCACTTTCCGTTATGATCCGGAAGTACCGTTGGTGGTGCCGGAGGTCAACCCGGAAGATGTGCGCTGGCATAAGGGCATTATCGCAAACCCCAACTGCTCCACTATTCAGATGGTGGTGGCGCTGAAGCCTATCTATGATAATTTTGGTCTGAAGCGCGTGGTGGTGGCTACATATCAGGCGGTATCCGGCGCCGGCAAAGAGGGTTTAGACGAGTTGGAGGCGCAAATTCAGGACGTGGCGGCCGGCCGCAAGCCGCAGCCAGCCACTTTCCAGCACCAGATTGCCTGCAATCTTATTCCGCATATTGATATTTTCCTGGATAATGATTATACCAAGGAAGAAATGAAGATGACTTGGGAAACCCAAAAAATGCTGCATGATGAGAACATTAAACTTTCCGCAACGGCGGTACGCGTGCCGGTGTTCCGCAGCCATGCCGAGGCTATTCATATTGAAACTGAAAAGCCGGTGACGGCGGCGGAGGCGCGCCAAATTCTGGCCGCAGCGCCGGGTATTATCATTCAGGATGACCCGACCAGCAACCTTTATCCGATGCCGCTTTATACTTCTGATACTGACGAAGTTTATGTGGGGCGTATCCGCAAGGATATTTCTGTGGAGAATGGTCTTTCCATGTTTGTGGTGGCCGACCAGATACGCAAGGGCGCGGCGACTAATGCCGTGCAGATTGCGCAGCTGTTGGTACAGGAAAATTTGATATAATATAGAATATAACCCATTTAAGGAGCTGATAAAATATGTTTTTTGGCAAGGTTCTGACAGCAATGGTAACTCCCTATGACGCCGTGGGCGAGGTTGATTATGCCAAAGTTCAAAAGCTGGCTAAACACCTTTTGGCCAACGGCTCAGACGGGGTTTTGATTTGTGGCACGACGGGGGAAAGCCCCTGCCTGACGCCGGCCGAGCGCGCCAGCCTTTGGGCGGCGGCAAAAGAGGCCGTCGGCGATACTGGCCGTCTGATTTTAGGTACAACGGATAATGAAACAGCCTTTTCCTGTGAAGTTGCTAAAAAGGCGCAGAAAGCCGGGGCTGATGCGTTGCTGGCGGTGGCACCTTATTACAATAAACCCTCGCAGGAAGGTTTGTATCGGCATTTTGCTAAAATTGCCGCCAGTGCGGATATTCCGATTATCCTTTATAATATACCGGGACGCACCAGCGTGAATATTCAGCCGGAAACGGTGCTGCGTCTGGCGCAGGATTGTCCCAACATTGTGGCGATTAAGGACGCAACCGGCAGTCTGGACTCGGTTAGCGCGCTGGTCAGCATGTTGCCGGAGGATTTTGCCGTTTATTCTGGTGATGATTCGCTGACGTTGCCGATTGTTTCGGTGGGCGGCGCCGGGGTTATCAGCGTGGCCTCGCATTTGATTGGCAGTCAGATTGCTCAGATGATTGAGTTGTATCAGCAGGGCGATGTTGTGGCGGCGCGGCAAATGCATTTGCAATATTTTGAACTGTTTAAGAAGCTGTTTATTACCACCAACCCGGTGCCGGTTAAGGCTTGTCTGAATTTGCTGGGCTGGGAAATGGGCGATTGCCGTCTGCCTTTGGCGCCGCCCTCTGCCGCGGAATTGGCGGAATTGCAGGCAATGCTGCAAAAATATAACCTGCTGTAAAATAAGGCGGCGGATTGCTGGCAAATTGCTTATAAACTGCCTTTTTTTGGCTATAATATAACTAGGTATTGCAATAAAACTGGACTAACAATAATTATTATATAATTATTATAAATAATATAATAAATTAAATGAAAGCCCCATGCCTTTTGGCGTGGGGCGTAAGGAGTGTGATTATGGACAAGGATAATTTTACAGCTGCCAAAGGGCAAGCTGGCTCAGAAAATGTGAGCCTGCGCAGTGCCGCGGCTGATGTCATTAAAAATTTAGCCAGAAGCGCCAAACGCGCGGCTAAAAAGGATACATCAGCGCCAGAGCGCCCGGAAGCGGCTGCGCCGCCAAAAGCAGCGAATGTTGCAGCGGCAGAAGCACCTGCGGCCACGCCGGCCAGGTCTGGCAGAGCGCGCAGCGTTAGTTCGCAGAGCAACTCTGGCAGCGGCAATCGTCGCAGTACCACCAGAACCGTTAATCGGCCGCGGACAGACGAGCGCAAGCTGAATACGGCCGGTGGCAAAGAGGGCAGGGAGCCTGCCGCTAAAAGAGAGCCGTCAGCTGGTCGGCAAAAACTGGCGATTATTCCGCTGGGCGGTTTGGGTGAAGTTGGCAAGAACATGACCGCGTTTAAATTTGGTAATAACATTATTGTGGTTGACAGCGGTATGACTTTCCCCGACGAAGAACAGTTGGGCATTGATTTGGTTATTCCTGATTACAGCTATCTGCTGGAAAACAAAAGCATGGTGCGCGGTATTTTTGTAACGCATGGTCATGAGGACCATATCGGCGCTTTGCCTTATGTGATGAAGGATTTGAAAGTTCCGGTTTACGGTAGCCGTCTGACTTTGGGGCTGCTGCGCGGCAAACTTAAGGAGCATAATATCAGCGCCAATAATCTGCATGAGGTAAATGCCGGCGATACTATCACGGCCGGGCCGTTTAAGGTGGAATTTATTCACGTTTCGCATAGTATTCCGGATTCCATGGCGCTGGCGCTGCATACACCGGTGGGCGTTTGCCTGCATACCGGCGATTTTAAAATTGATATGTCGCCGATTGATAATCAGTTTATGGATTTAAACCGTATTTCTGAACTGGGTCAGCAGGGCGTGCTGTTGTTGATGGCAGACAGTACCAATGTGGAGCGTCCGGGTTTTACGGCCTCGGAAAAAAGCGTGGGGCCGGCTTTGGAAAATATCTTCCTGAACGCTACCGGCCGGGTTATCGTCACCACTTTTGCTTCTAACGTCCATCGTATCCAGCAGGCCATTTGGGCGGCGGAGCGCACCGGGCGCAAAGTGGCCGTGGTTGGGCGCGGTATGAATAATGTGGTGGGGATTGCCAATGAACTGGGCTATTTGAAAGTTAAGGCCAACACCTTTATTGATATTAACGATATCCGCAAATTTCCAGACCGCAAGCTGGCGATTTTGACCACCGGTAGTCAGGGCGAAACTCTGGCCGGGCTGACGCGCATGTCGCAGGGGGAGCATCGTCAGGTGCAGCTGCGTACCGGCGATTTGGTGGTGATTTCTGCCAACCCCATTCCGGGTAATGAAAAAATGATTTCCAAAACGGTGGACAACCTCTATCATCAAAATGTTGACGTGGCCTATGGCCGCGGCATGGGTTTGCATGTTTCCGGTCATGCCAGCCAGGAGGATTTGAAGCTGCTTTTCAATCTGGTGCGTCCGCGTTTCTTTATGCCGGTGCATGGCGAGTACCGCATGCTTTGCGAGCATGGCAAGCTGGCGACTAGCATGGGCGTGGCGCCGAAAAACGTCTTTATTATGGAGAACGGTCAGGTGCTGGAGTTATCTGCACGCAGCGGCCGGATTTCCGGAGCGGTGCATGCCGGCCAGACGCTGATTGACGGCCGCGGTATCGGTGATGTGGGCACCACGGTTTTGAAAGACCGCAAGCAGCTTTCCAATGACGGTATTGTGATTGCCAGTGTGGTTATTAATCGTGAAACCAGACGTTTGCATAATATGCCTTATATTTTCTCGCGTGGTTTTGTTTATGAAAAGGGTAACGATACAATTTTCCGGGAAGCAGAAAAGCGTATTGTGCGCGTGGTGGAATCTATGATGGAGCGCGATTATAATCAGGCGGCGCTGAAAACCAGCATTAAAAATACAATTTCCCGGCTTTGTGCGGAGCGCACGGGGCGCAAACCAATAATTGTGCCAATTATTAATGAAATTTAGGTCAATTTAATAAAAATAACTGAATTTAAAGCTGAACTCATAAAAATTGGGTTCAGCTTTTATATTTTGCGGCAGTTTGGGTTAAAATATTAAAAACAAAAATGAAAATATAAAAAGGAGAACATCATGTTTAAAGACGCAAAACGCCGTAATTATAATAATAAAGAAATTATCCCCAGCGACCCGACCGAGCCGCAGGACCCCAACGAGGGCGAGCGCACCGGCGGTAATGAAGCGGATAATGTGGACCGTTCCAAGGTGGTTGACGAACTTGGCGCTACGGACGTTCCGGATATGAACAGCGATATTCATGTGCTGACGATTATCGGTCAGGTGGAGGGGCATTTGGTGATGCCGCCGCAGAACAAAACCACCAAATATGAGCATGTTATTCCGCAGCTGGTGGCGGTGGAGGAAAGCCCGGAGATTAAGGGTCTGCTGGTAATTCTCAATACGGTGGGCGGCGATGTGGAGGCTGGCCTGGCGCTGGCCGAGATGATGGCCAGCATGCGCAAGCCGGTGGTATCGTTGGTTTTGGGTGGTGGCCATAGCATTGGCGTGCCGATTGCTGTTTCAGCCCGGCGCTCCTTTATTGCTTCCACGGCCACGATGACTATTCACCCAATCCGTATGACCGGGCAGGTTTTGGGCGTGCAGCAGAGTTTTGATTATTTGGAGCGTATGCAGGATAGGGTGATTGGCTTTGTGACGGCTCACTCCAATATTTCTGACCGCCAGATGCGCAGTTATATGATGAACACGGGCGAATTGGCGCGTGATATTGGCACGGTTTTGGCCGGCGAAGATGCGGTTAAGTGTGGTTTGATTGACGAGATTGGCGGTCTGGCGGAAGCGCTGGCTTCACTTCATGCTATGATAGACGAGGCTAAATAGCGGCACGGCGGCAATGATAAGGAGGTTTGGCAGATGCTTTGGTCAATAATTCCCACGGACGTGGTTTTTAACGGTTTTGAGCAGCAAGAGGATTTGCAGCTGTTGGATTATGAACTGGAAAGTTGCCCCTGTCGCCTGCGCCGGCTGACAGATGGCAGTTTTGGTTTGGAAACTGTTTGCAGCACCAATCCCAAACATTTTATGCAAAGGAATTTGCAGCCGGGACGCAGAATTTTCTTAAGCAAATAAAAGGATTATTGCTATTTTTGCCGAATTAAGAAAAGTTAGTATAGTTTTACCTAAACGCTTCCGGGCTGATTTCAGGTGCTGACCGGGGTAGGAAAAATGTTTGTGATTTTATAGGAATAGTTTCGTTAATGTTTTCATGAATGTTTGGGTGTAAGGATAGAAGATACTGATGGCAACGGCAAAGAAAACGACGTCCGGCAGTAAGTCCGGAGCGAAAAAGAACACTAATACAACTAAAAAAAGCAGTACGAAAAGCACGGCCGCTAAAAAAAGCGCTGCATCTGCCAAAAAAACGCCAACGGAGCCGACTGTTAACCAATATCGGCTGGTTGGCGTGGGCTTGATGCTGCTT
>CANSKT010000040.1 GCA_947647555.1 uncultured Peptococcaceae bacterium
TTCCGATAATAATACTGGGGTATGGCCAAGCGGTAAGGCACTGGTTTCTGGCACCAGCATTCCTAGGTTCGAATCCTAGTACCCCCGCCAATAAGGCCTCCAAGCTGGTAATACAGCTTGGAGGCTGTTTTTCGTAAGCAAGGAGCTTGCTGCTATGAATTACCAAAAATATATGCGACAGGCACTTACTCTGGCCACGCTGGCGGCCGCGCGCGGCGAGGTTCCCGTTGGTGCGCTGCTGGTTTGGCAGGACAAGGTTGTGGCCGCCTCAGCCAACGCCACAGAAGCCTCTGCCGACTGTCTGGCTCATGCTGAAATGCTGGTTCTGCAAAAAGCCCAGCGCTCATTAAACCGCCGCTGGCTGGAGGATACCACTCTTTTTGTCACCATGGAACCCTGCCCCATGTGCGCCGGCGCCATTGTGCTTTGCCGGGTTGGACAGGTGGTTTTTGGCTGCCCCGATAGCCGTTGGGGCGCTTGCGGCTCCGTGTTCAACGTGCCGGAAAATCGCCAGAGCAATTTCCGCCCCCGGGTTATCGGCGGCATTTTAGAAGATGAATGTCGCACCGTTCTTCAGGATTTTTTCCAAAGCCTGCGCCGCAGTTAATCAACTATCCAAACGCTCCAAATGCACAAATCTGGTAGCCACTTTCTCCTGAAAGGCCAAATCATGCTCCACCAACAGCATGGTCGGCGCAAAATCAACAATCAGCTGTTCCAACTGCAAACGGGAAAAGATATCCACATAATTCAGTGGTTCGTCCCAGACGTAAATATGCGCCTGCTCGCAAAGGCTTTTCGCCAGCAAAACCTTTTTCCGCTGGCCGGCTGAAAGTTCCGCCAAATCCTTTTCAAACTGCACCCGGGCAAAATCAAGCTTGCGCAGAATAGCCAAAAAAAGCGTTTCATCAATACCCTGCTCAGCGGCAAAGCCGCGCAAAGAACCGCGCAGGAAAGAAATATCCTGCGGCACATAAGAGATAACAAGGCCAGACGCCGTGCGCAACTGGCCTTTTATTTCGGCCTGCGGCAGTTCCTCCCCCAGCAGCAGCTTCAAAAGACTGCTTTTACCGCTGCCGTTGGCTCCGGTCAGCACAACGCGCTCCCCCTGCCGAACACTGAAAGAAACCGGCTGACAACCGGCCAGCCCGGCATAGGCCACGCCAACCTCCGCAAAATCAGCCAGAACCTCAGCATGGTGACGCAATGGCCAAAGCTTCAGCGGCTCGGCATTTTCCTGATTTTGCAGCAGACCGGTTTTCTCCTCAATCGCCTGCTGCTGGCGCGCCGCCAAATTCTTGGCGCGCTGCATCATCTTGGCCGATTTATGGCCAACATACCCCTTATCATAAGCGCCCTGTTTGCTGGCCTCCACCTTATCCGACCATTCCGCCGTGCGTCGGGCCGCCTGACGCAGCCGTTTAATATCCCGATGCAGCTGCTGCTGACGCTCCTGTTCGCTTTGCTGGCGCTGCTCAAATTCGGCCAGCCAGCAGGAAAAATTACTATTCTGCACTTCAATATTCGTCCGATTGATAGCCAGAATATGGTCAACGCAGTTATCCAGAAAACGCCGGTCATGCGAAACCAGAATAAAACCCTTTTTCCGCCGCAGATAAGCAGAAACCAACTCGCGCGCCGGCGCGTCCAAATGGTTCGTCGGTTCGTCCAACAGCAAAAATTTGCCTGGCTTCAAAAATAACGCCGCCAGCAGCGTTTTGGTCTGCTCACCGTTAGAAAGCGTATTAAACGGCCGCCAAAGCACCTCATCACCCAGCTTGAGATACGATAACTCCCGGATTATCTCCCATTCGGCCGCCTGCGGACAAATTTCCTGCAAAATATCCAGCGTAAGCATGCTTTTATCCGGCACCTCAAAAGGAAAATAATCAAAAGTCACCGCCGCGCTGATATGACCGCTATACTCATATTTACCCAGCAAAAGCTGCAAAAAGGTGGTTTTGCCGCGGCCATTACGCCCCACAAAACCCAGCCGCCAATCTGTATCAATCTGAAAACTGACGTTCTCAAAAATATTATCATAACTCGTGGGATAAGCAAAAGTTAATTTATCCACTTTAATCATCGACATACACAGCACCTCCGTTTATGCGCAAAATACAAAAAATAAAAGCCGCAGGAAAGTTAATCCCACAGCCCTAAATCTGCACAAAATATGCGCATTAAAACATGGCGCCGCGCCATATTATTAAAACGGGTGGTAAAAAATGCTTAACTTCCCTGCAAATGGGCGCAGAAACACAAAAAATTTTAATGCTGCTGCCAACCAAAAAAAATTATTTGCAGAAAAAGCTTAACATCTTCCCACTCCTTTCAATTCATTTGTATACAGTATTCTATCATATCCGCCGGCAAAATGCAATAGGTAAATACAAAATTTTTTATTCAGACTTTTCTGCTTGAATATCAAGATTATTTTCCGCATTTTGCGCCGAATTTAGCTGATTTTCATTACCTGTATTATTTTTTTCTTCTATACAATATTGCAGTTCATCAATTTTCTTCAAAATAACCGTGGTGGAATAACCCAATAAAAAAATCAGCCCCCAATATACGGCGGCTTCACCCAGACCCACTATACCCATAATCACAATCACCAAACAATAAGCCAAACCTCTAAGCATCTATACCACCCCTTTTCAATTATAGTGCGCCGGATAACTTTTGTCAAGTTAATACCGTCCTTGAGAATTTCTTGAGATTTTGGTATTATAATATTATAATAGTGTCAAGCCAAAATCAGGGGAGGTTTTTTTGTGCGGCCAAAAATTTTAATTGTCGATGATGAACCGGGCATTCTGGAAATGCTGCAAAGCTATTTTGCCGCCGAATATCAGGTGCTGACGGCCAGCAGTGGCGCCGAAGCTCTGCAAAAAGCCGCCGCCGACCCGGATTTAATTCTGCTGGATATAAACATGCCTGGGCTGGACGGTTTAAGCGTTTGCCGCCAGCTGCGCGACCACCTGAACTGTCCAATCCTGTTTTTAACCGCCAGAATTGAGCAAAGCGATAAAATCGTTGGCTTTGCCGCCGGCGCTGATGATTACATCGTAAAGCCATTTGATTTAGATGAGTTAGCCGCGCGCGTGCAGGCGCACCTGCGCCGGGAGCAACGGCGACAGGGCAAAGCGGCCGTGCGTTTTTTTGGCGATTTAACGATTGACTATAACGCCCGTCAAGTCACGGTGCAAGGGCAAAATGTTCCGCTCTCCAAACGGGAGTTTGAAATTGTTGCGCTGCTCTCACTGTACCCCGGTCAGGTTTTCGACCGCGAGCATATTTATGAAGCCGTCTGGGGTATCGACGGCGCCGGCAACAGCGATACAATCATGGAGCATATCCGCAAAATCCGCGCCAAGCTGGCGGCCTGCACCATGCACAGCTATATTGAAACGGTTTGGGGGTGCGGCTATAAATGGCTTGGCTGAAAAATCTAAGCTTGAAAAAATCATTTTTTCTGCTTACCCTTGGCGGTCTGTTAATTTCCCTGCTGCTGCTGACGCTGCTCTGGCAAGTCTGCCATACTCTCGCCGCCCAATACCCCTCCGGCGGCATAGTCTATAATATGGACGGCACGATGACCAGAATGCCCGAGCCCTCGCCAGAGGAAATGCAGATTTTAGAAATTTTGTGGAATATTCCTGTACTGGGTTGTATCCTTTTACCCATTCTGGGTTTAAGCGCCGCTTCCGCCCTGCTTTTTCGCTGGAAACTGCAACCGCCTATCGCCGTTTTACTGGACGGCACCCAACGTATTCAAAACCATGATTTGGATTTTGTCATTCCCGAGATTGCTTCTGACGAGCTGGGGCAGGTCTGCACCGCTTTTGAAACCATGCGCGCCGAGTTGCTGCAAACTAATCAACAGCTTTGGCGGCAGACCGAGGAACGCCGCCGCCTGAACGCCGCTTTTGCACATGATTTGCGCAACCCACTCACCGTACTGAAAGGCACCGTTAAACTGATGCGCCGCCAACCGCCGGACGAAACAACCCTAAATCGGCTGGAAAGCTATACCGCACGGCTGGAGCAATATGTTGAGGCCATGAGCAGTATTCAGCGGCTGGAGCAAATGCCGGTTAAAATTAACAGCGTTACAGCCTCAGAACTGCATGCCGAATTATCAGAAACCGCTCGTCTGCTGGCTCCCGGCCTGCAAATATCATTTCCAACCGCCAATTTTGCGGAAATAAAGCTGGACAAAGCGCTTTTCTTAACGGTAGCGGAAAATCTAATCAGCAATGCAACGCGTTTTGCCCAAAAAGAACTGAAAATCAGCCTGAAACTGGAAAATAAATTTTTATCGCTCACAGTGGCAGACGACGGCGCAGGCTATCCGCCGGCATTGCTAAAAAACGGCCCCCAACCTTTCAGTCACACCGACCAAACCACGCCGCACCTGGGTATGGGCCTATATATCTGCCAAACTCTGTGCAGCCGGCACGGCGGCTGGCTGACCCTGCAAAATCACCAAAATCAAGCCATAAACCAGCCAACAGGCGCGCAGGCACTAGCTGTATTTAAAATTTTTTAAGAAATGAGCAATTTTTGAGATTTATAATTTAAACTCTCCTTATCAAGCAAAATCAAGCTTAAAAAGGAGAGTTTTATTATGCATATTTCTGCCCACCAAATTTGTAAAATTTACGGCGTCGGTGCAAACCGCGTGACCGCACTGGACAACGTCAGTCTGGAAATCAAATCCGGCGATTTTATCTCTATCATGGGGCCGTCCGGCAGTGGCAAAAGTACGCTGTTGCACCTGCTTTCCGGGCTGGACCGACCAACCTCCGGCCATCTGACCTATGACGGCACCGATATTTACAGCTTTGCGGATAAAGACCTGGCCGCTTTTCGCCGCCAGCGCATCGGCTTCATTTTTCAACAATTTAACCTGCTGCCGCCGCTGACCGCGTTGGAAAATATCTGCATGCCGCTGCTGCTGGATAAACGCCAGCCGGATAACGCATACCTGCAAAAGCTGTGCAGCCTGCTGGATATCCGGGAGCGCTTAAGTCACCTGCCGCATGAACTTTCCGGCGGCCAGCAGCAAAGAGTGGCCATTGCGCGCGCCCTTATCACCCAGCCAGAGGTTATTTTTGCCGACGAGCCGACCGGCAATCTGGACAGCAAAAACGGCAGTGAGGTTCTGGCTCTGCTGCACCAAATCCACCAGCAGTTGGGCAAAACGCTGGTCATCATCACGCATGACAGCCGCATTGCCCAACAGGCCACGCGCCGCCTGCAAATTATCGACGGGATACTGACGGAAAATCAGCCGCCCCAAAAGGAGGATTAAACGTGAATAAACCCATGAAAAATTATTGGAGCCTGGCGTTTCGGGAATTGCGCGTCCAAAAAGTCACCGCGCTGTTAATATTAATTGCCATTATTCTATCCACCATGATGACCGCCGTAATCGGCCAGTCAGCCGGCATGCTTTCAGCCATGCGCCAGCAGCAGGCTATCACGCTGGGCGGCAACCGCCATGCCAGCTTTGTCCAGCGCACCGGCGAGGAAGTTAAAATAATGCAGCAAGACCCTCGCCTTTCCTTTGTCGGCACCTACATTCAGCTGGGGTCCAGCCAATTAAACCGCACACTAAGCCTTTCCCTGCTGGAATATCAGGAAGATGTAAGCGCGGTTTACCCCCAAAAGGCACTGCTTAAAGCCGGGCGGCTGCCACAAGCGCCCGGGGAAATCGCCCTGCCGGAGGACGTACTGCAAAGCCTGGGCTTAAGCCAGCAGTTAGGGCAGACGCTAACCCTGCCCATGTCCAAGTCGCTGCGCCATGGCGTGGAAATAGAAGCCTGGGAGTATACCGCGGATTTTACGCTGGTCGGTATCACTGCCAGCAATTATCTGGGCTATACCGCCGGTATCGTCACCGGTCTGGCCGGGCCCGGCACGGCGGCCGAACTGCTGCCGGAAAACTATATTTATTACAATGTTGATTTTAAAATAGCCAACCACAGAAACTTTCAAAGCACATTAGAGGATTTGAGCGCCGAACTGAACGTGCCGGAACTGGATATTCTTTATAATATTCCCTATCTGAACGCGCTGGGTATAAGGTATCAAACCAGCAAAAGTTATGAGGAACTGGCCGATATAGACGACGGCGGTTTTGGCTTTATGCTGGCGGCCGGCCTGCTGCTGGGTCTGTTGCTGCTACTGGCGGCCGGGCTGGTTATTTACAATATACTGAAAATTGCCGTTTCCCGACGCATTAAACAATACGGCATTATTCGAGCTATTGGCGGCAATAAATTTCAGCTGTATATGCTGCCAACATTGCAGGTACTGCTGCTTTGCAGCGTCGGCATTCCGCTCGGCCTGCTGCTGGGGCTGCTTTCCAGCCAATGGATATTAACAGCCGCCACCGGTCTGCTTTCGCCGGAAATCTTTCTGGTGCAAAGTCAGGCCGAATTAAACCAGTTGATTGCGGAAAACAGCGCCAGCCAGAACATTTTCCTACTGGCCAGCGTCATCATAACCCTGTTTTTCGCCTTAATAGCCACCATTCCGGCCGCCCACTATGCCGCCAATGTACCGCCCACCGTTGCCATGGCCGGTCAGCGTATCAAAATCAAGCGGCGGCGGCATAATACACCCAAAAGCCGCAGCTTTGAGCGCTACTATGCCCGGCTTAATTTAAGCCGCAGTCCCGGGCGCACCGCCCTCACCATTCTTTCTCTGATAATGAGCATCACAGTTTTTATTGCCCTGCAAAGCGGTCTTTCGCTACTGAACACAGCCGGCCAGGTTACCCAACATCTGGGCGATTACTCCATAATCAATGAAACATCGGGCTTTTCTTCTGATGATATAGCCGCTTTGACGGAAATGCCGGAAGTAACCTCCCTGGCAACCATTCAGCTAAAACTATATGATATAGATGAAAACACCCAAATTATCGGCCTTGATATGGATTTGCGCCTGCAACCCGGCGAAACATTTCAGCTGGTGGGACTGAATGATACCTATTGGGACGCGCTATTCAGTGAGCGTTTCTCCGCGGAAGAAATGGCGCAATTTAAATCCGGTCAGGCCTGCCTCCTCCGCAACCCATTGCCGCTTGTCTGGGCAGGAGAGGAAATTCCGCGAACAGAGATTAAAGCCGGCAGCACTATCAGAATAGGCGACCAGCCAATCCCGGTTTTAGCCACGCTGGACGGCTACGACGCCTACCTTAGCGTCGGCAACAGCGGCTTTATCAACGGCATACAGATAATCACCAGCTCGGAAGTATATAGCCAGCTGACCGGCGAAAACACTGTACACGAGATTAAGCCCACATTGCAACCCAACGCTGACCGCCCAACTTTCGACGCCACTTTAACGGCACTTGCGCAGCGCGTACCCGGCACCACCTGGCTTTCCTACGCAGAAACAGACCAACAGGCGGCCGCCAGCTTTGCCAAAATCCAAATGCTGGGCTGGTGCTTAATCCTGTTCATCGGCCTAATCGGCGTTCTGAACATCATCAACACGGTCTACACCAACATTCACACGCGCCTTAATGAGATTGGCATTCAGCGCGCTATCGGCATGAGCACGGCCAGCCTTTATCGGACTTTTCTCTGGGAGGGAGCCTATTATGGCCTGCTGGCTGCGGCTATCGGCGCCGTCAGCGGCTATCTCTGCACAATTTTAATCAATGCCGCTACCAGCAGCAGTCTGGAATTGGTACCAATTCCCCTCATCAGCACACTACAAGCCAGCGTCGTTGCCGTATTAGCCTGTCTGCTGGCCACCCTTATCCCTCTGCGCACGGTCAGCAAAACCAGTATTGTCGCCGCTATCGAAAATCAGGAATAAACAGCAAACAGCCGCCCACTGCCAAAGTGAGCGGCTGCTGCCATTTTAACGTGAACGACTTAATGTCGTCGCTTCACTAAAAACACGCTGCGCATTGCCACGCTGTAAGTCAGTATGACAGCGCCAGTTCTGATTTTTAGCGGCCGCTTGCTGCTGACGTGCCGCCTGCGCTGTCAATTCACGCAGACGCGCCACCGCCTTTTGCCGGTTGGCGTGCTGACTGCGTTCCTCTGTGCAGACCACGACCAAACCGCTGGGCGGATAAACTGCACGCACGCCCGTAGCCACCTTATTAACATTCTGGCCGCCCCGGCCGCCGCAATGCAGCGCCGTAAAAATAATCTTATCCAGCTCAAAATTGTCCAGTCCCTCGCTTTCGGCACAAACGCTGAAATCCACAAACCAGTTTTTGCGCTTATGCGCCGGCCGATAAGGACTGCGGAAAACCCATTGAATGGAGCCAACATAAGACGACAAATCAACGTCTGAGCGCAAACGTACCGAGCGATAAGTACCGGCATGATAACCGGCGGAACAATCCAACACCTCAACCTGATAGGTACGCTGCAAATAAGCCAGAAATTTCGACACCGCCAATTCACACTCGGCCGGCCCCTGACCGGAACTAATTTGATAAAGCATCGCTCAAACCTCCCCGGCCTTGAAATTATAAACTGGTTTTAAGCGCGCCATAATTTCCACCGTCGGCGCAATCTGGCTGATAATTTCCGCCATCGGCTTATAAGCCATGGGACTTTCGTCCAATGTGGCACTATTAATAGAGGTACTGTAAATGCCCTGCATCTCCTTTTTATACTGGGATACGGTAAATGTATGCCGGGCCTCGGCACGGTTCAGCAAACGGCCAGCGCCATGCGGCGCGGAAAAATTCCATTCCGCATTTCCCAGCCCCCGACACAGCAGACAACCGTCGCGCATATTCAGCGGTATCAGCAGCCGCTCGCCGGCCTGCGCCGAACAAGCACCCTTGCGCAAAATTAAATGTTTCAGGTCAATATAATTATGCACCGTATCAAACTCATCAAGAATATCCAACTTCATGCCGCGCAATATTTCGCTGGCAATAACCTGACGGTTCAAAGCCGCATACGCCTGCACAATTTGCATATCATGCAGATAATCCTGCCGCAGAGCGCCGCCGGCATAAGCAAACTCATAAGGCGTGCCAGCCGGGCATTGCCGGAAAGCCGCTTCCTGATAGTGTTTAGCCACCTCAACGCCCAGATGACGACTGCCAGAATGAATAATCAGCCAATAAGCGCCGGCCTCGTCAACATCAACTTCAATGAAATGATTACCGGCTCCCAAAGTACCGATACCGCGCAGCGCTTTATCCTGCTGAATATACCGGGCGCATTTTAACGCCGCCAAATCAATGCGGTCTGCCCAACGGTGCATTTCCCGGCGAATATGGCGACCAGCCGGTATTTTGTTCAGAATTAATTTGTCCAGTTTTTGCAGTTCCAAACGGCGGCCGCTCACCTGCAAAGCCAGCATGCCGCAGCCAATATCCGCGCCGACCAAACCCGGCGCCACATAATCGCCAACGGTCATAGTAGTACCAACGGCACAACCCTTGCCGGCGTGCACATCAGGCATAACCCGTATCTGGCTGCCCTCGGCCAAAGGACTGCCGCATAAAGCGCGCAACAAGCCCTCTGCCCCTTTATCAATTTTATCGCTGTATACAACAGCCTTATTGTAATGATTGCTGATTGTTAACAATTTTTTTCCTTTCTTTAATTAAATAAGCAATTCCTCCGTGTTCCCCTGATTAATTAAATAAATGTATAACATAGCAATCAGCCCCTTTTATTATTATTTTGGCATAAAAAACCAATCATTAATTATACAGTTGGCAAACAAAAAAAATTGCACTTTGCAGGAAAAAACCTGTAAAGTGCATTGTTTTTATTGAGCTTCTGACATATTTTCATACATTGTATAAAGCTGGTCTTCCACCAGGAAGAAACTATCCAGCAAATGCGGATTAAACACACCGCACTGCCCCGTCCAAATCATTTCCAGAACCTTATCACGCGTAAAAGCGTCCTTGTAAACACGCTTACAGTTCAGCGCGTCATAAACGTCGGCCAAAGACACAACCTGCGCCCAAGGCGATATTTCCTCACCAGACAAGCCGTCCGGATAACCCTTGCCGTCAAAACGTTCATGATGATGCTTGGCGATATCACAAGCATATTCATAAATACCATTATCCCGAAACTGCGGTATGCGTTCCAAAATAACTGAACCCTGCGTGGTATGCGTTTTCATAATCTCATATTCTTCCGGCGTAAAACGCCCCGGCTTGGTCAGAATAGCGTCCGGAATAGCAATCTTGCCAATGTCATGCATAATCGCAGACAAAGCAATATTATTTATTACTTCTTCACTCATGCCAAAGCCAAATTCAGTATTTTCCAGGAAAAAGCGTGTGATTTTACAAATTCGCTGAACATGACCGCCAGACTCCTCATTACGAAATTCAATAGCCGTCGCCAACGCTTCTATCATGCCCTGATTAAGCTGAATAATCTTGTTAGCCTGTTCCAGCAAAGCATTTTTCTGCGATAAAACCACACTGTTCAAATATTTGCGCGCTTCAAACAGTTCAATCACGGAATGTAGACGGCGCAGAACCACATAAGGCACCACGGGCTTGCTGATAACGTCCATAACGCCCAGTTCATAGGCTTCTCTTTCCACACTCTCCACTCTTTCAGCTGTAATCAGAAAAACCGGAATTTTATCCAGCAAACCCCAGCCCTTCAGGCGCTTCAAGACCTCAATACCGTCCATCTCCGGCATGATAACATCAAGCAAAATGGCACAAAAACGATTTTTATTGCAAAGAATTTTAGTCAAAGCAACACGACCGTTCTCGGCCTCCTCAACGGCATAATCTGACGAAAAAATTTTACCCAAAACCTTACGGTTAATCACATCGTCATCTACAATTAAAATTGTCTTAGTTTTTTTCTCGCCATTATAAAGTTTATTATCATCAATTATATCATTCATAGAATTAAGGTCTTTATCAAACATTTTATTTGCCCCTTCTCTCCCGGTTTAGCACAGCAAAAAACAAAAATGAAGATTAGGTATCCATACGCAAAAAATAATCAACAATTTGTGGTTCGCAATCACTCAGCAAAGCATAAAGTTCCGGGCTTACCATGCCTGGGTCATTATTCGTTAACCGGCGAATAATAAATTTAACCGGTTTGGCATTGCTGCCATAAAATTTGGAACGCATATTATCAAACTCATCACAAAGCCGACACATCTGGTTATAAATGGAATTATTATAACCCATAATATGATAGGGATAACCCTGACCATCAAAACGCTCATGATGATGCAAACACATACCAGCACAAAGCTCCACAAAATAAGAGCAGTTTTTGGAACGATTAAGGCGGATTAAATTGGCGCCCAAAATCGTATGCGTGTGTTGAATATCCTGCGTATCCGTATAGCCAGCCATAATCTGCGACATTTTATCAGGAATAAACATCTCGCCTATATCACAAAAATATGCAGCACGGCTAATCAAATCAACATTTTCAGTTGTCAAACGCAGGCCTCGCACCGTCTTGGCATAATAGACCAAAAGCATCTTCATTAAATCCACCATGGTTCTATAATGCTGGTCATTCTTGCCGAAATTTTTCAGATAATTATTGTAAACCGCTGTTAAATCATCAATATATTTCAATGTTTCCGCCAATTCCTCTTTATCCAGATTAAAGGTAGGAATAATGCCCAAACGGGAACGCAAACGCCGCAAAATATCATCTTTATCAAACGGTTTACCAATAAATTCCGCGATTTTAAACTGCAAAGCCTTTTCCACATTATCACGCGTGGGGTCAGCCGTAACCAGAAAAACCGGAATATTATCAACGCCCTTTTCTTTCATAAACCGCAAAACATCAAAACCATCAATATGCGGCATGGAAATATCAAGCAAAATAGCGTCCAGCTGGTTATGCCGCTGCATTATATATTCAAAAGCCGCATTACCACTGTCTGCTTCATCAATTTCAAATTCCGTGCAGAGAATACTTTTCAAAATAATTCGGTCAATCTCTGTATCATCAACAATCAACAAGCGTTTTTTATCCTGAGCCATAATCAACTCCCTCTCATTGCTGCATTTCAAACCGGGCATGCAGCTGCCCACTCCTTTATTATTTATGCCTTACAATACAATCAATAATTTTTTCCTGAACCGGCAAAAGTTTAGTCATCAAAGCCTTGGCCGGCGCCGGGTTGCCATCGCGCAACATACCCAAAATCTCATTATACATCTCAAAAAGCGGTGTGATAGAAAGATTGCCGGTTGTACCTTTCAGAGTATGAACCTGCTTGGTTAAGCCATCATAATCAGCAGCATCAAAATCCACCAACTCAATCGGTTTCTGCTTAACGGCATCAACAAACATATCCAACATCATCACATATAAGTCCTTATCACCGATAACCCGGTCCAGACCCTCCTGCACATTAACGCCCATCGTTTCTAATTCTTCCAAAAGTTCCATAAAGCAATCTTCCCTTCATTTTCAAGTTTTTAAGCTTGTTTTTCCGCTCTAATTCTCTGAATCATCACCTTTTAAATGAAACACTTCACGCATAGTATTTTCCAGATTTTCCAAAATAATCGGTTTTGCCACATGCGCGTCCATACCTGCCTCCAGCGCTGCGCGTACATCATCAGCAAAAGCATTGGCCGTCATAGCCACAATCGGTATAGACTTGGCCTGTGGATGCTGGCTGGCTCTAATCGCTTTCGTAGCCTCATAACCGTCCATAACCGGCATCTGTACGTCCATCAAAATTATATCAAAATCGCCCTGATGTGATTTGGTAAAGGTATCAACTGCCTCCTGACCATTTTCCGCAATCTCACATGTCGCGCCGCGGCTGGTCATAATCTTAACCAAAATCATACGGTTAACTTCAATATCCTCAACAATTAAAATATGCTTATCCTTAATAACATCACTTTCCGGCGCCTTTTTCTTAGACTTATTAACGCCCATAACCCTGCTCACTGCTTCCTTAAAATTGGAAACAAAGAACGGCTTCTGTAAAAAGTGGTCAATCCCAATATCCATCGCCTGCGTCCCAATATCTTCCCAATCATACGCAGTCAGCAGCATAATCGGAATTTCATGGGTTTTATCCTGACGAATTCGCCTTGCGGTTTCCATACCGTCCATATCTGGCATATACCAATCCAGCAAAATCAGGTCATAAGGCTTTTGATGCTTCGGCGCGCTGGCAATCTTCGCCAAAGCCTCTTCGCCGGAAGTTACATATTCAACTTCCACGCCGGTTTCAGACATGGCCTTAACAACATTGCTGCAAATATCAGAGTCATCATCAACAACTAACATTTTATGCAACCCGGTACTATCCCAGAATTTTTGTTCCGGTTCGTCCTTTTTCTCCTCCTGAATACGCAGTTCTAATTCCACCGTAAAGACAGAACCCTTACCCAACTCACTTTCCACATTAATTGAACCGCCCATCAACTCAACCAGACTTTTAGTGATGGCCATGCCCAAGCCAGTACCCTGAATTTTATTAGTGGTCGTGTTCTGCTCACGTGTAAACGGGTCAAACATAATCTCCAGATATTCCGGCGACATACCTTGACCGTTATCCTGAACTTCAATTTGAATACGGCTGTAACTTTTCAAAATCTGCGGCAACTCACGCACGCTCATTACAATCTGACCGCCGTTTGGCGTATACTTCACCGCATTAGAAAGAATAGTAATCATAATCTGATTTATGCGCATCTTATCACCCAATAAACGCTCATGCGTGAAAGATGAAGCAAAAATCTGGAAATCCTGGTCTTTGGCTTTAGCCTGCGGCCGGATAATGGTATTCAATTCATCAATAATATCAGCCAAATTCAACTCGGAAATATTCAGCGCCGTTGTACCGCTTTCAATCTTATTCATATCCAAAACGTCGTTAATCAAACCAAGCAAATGTTTGCTGGCCGAATCAATACGCTGCGTATATTCCAAAACTCTGTCCGGATCGTCCGCTTCATCACGTAACAAAGCCACCAGACCAACAATCGCATTCATTGGCGTGCGGATATCATGGCTGACGCTGCTCAAAAAGCTGCTCTTGGCTTTGCTGGCCAGACGTGCCGCATCTAAAGCCGCGCGTAAGGTATTTTGAACCTCCCGTTCACGCGTTCTGTTGGCAATATAAACGATGATTTTCTTTTCGTTTTGAACCTCCACACAGGAAACCATTTCCAGGAAAAACTTTTCCTTACCCTGTTTGTTATTAAAACGCATTGTTTCCAGAGAATCTATCGTTTGGTTAGGTTGCAGATTATCCAAATCTGCATATTCAAATTTGCGGCCATCACAATATTCTGCTCGCCCCAAAATCGACAAATCTTCACGTACATCAGCCATAGTACAGCCTAAAATTCGCTCAATATTGGGACTGATAAATTCAACCTTATAACCATTATCTTTACTTAAAATAAGGTAAACATTATCCGTATTTTTGGACAAATAAGAAAAAAATACGTTAAACATCTGCTCCTGATAAGCAATTTCCTTATTCTTAGCCTGAAGATTTTTCTGCACACGCGTAGCCAGCCAAACGATTGTTAAAATAACAGCCATCGCAACCAGCAACACAATAAACAAAACCTGAGAATTAAAAATAATCTGTTCTGTTTCCGCCATAATCGCCGATTTTGGCACAATAGAAATCAAATACCAATCAGGCACCTCTGTAACCGGCACAAAGCTATAAATAAAAATATCCTTTTCACCATGAAACTGGAATGTGCCACTCTCATTATTAGCCAGCGCTCGCCGAAAATCCTGAATATGTTCTTCGCTATCGTGCGACAAATCCACAATATCGAAAATGTTAGTAAAATTACTTTCACCATAAAACTCAGTATTACTATTTAAAGAGCGCATCAGAATTTCGCCGGTGTCCGTTACGATATATGAAAAACCCTGGCCATCATAAAATGAAAGCGAAAACTCATCGCAAACCTGCGCATTGTTATAACTCTTTTGAAAAAGTCCCTCCACGCCGTCCGCAAAAGCAAAACGCTCATAATAACCGAACATATTGGTGCCAGTATACAAGCCCTGATAGGAATTACGCACACCTCGCCCGGACAATCTCTGATAATCCCAAAGCTGGTCGGCCGTCATACGATATGTTTTATCAGTTTTGTTATTATAAAAATTACCGTTTTGCAAATTAATAATTGAATAAATAGAATCCACATCACTGAATGCAGTCAACTTATCATGAATTTCTGCCACATCATTAGACTCGGTCTGTGAGAAATAATTCGCAAAACTATGCATTCTGACCATATCCCGATACAGAAAACTATCAAAAGCCTCTTCCTGCTGCTGTGTAACCGTCATAACATTGCCGATAGACTGCTCCACCAAACTATTTTGAACTGAAGCCAGATAAAAATGACAGCCCCATAATACAACGACCACGCAAAAAGCAATCAAAATCATCGGCATAAGCTTCTGAATTTTCGTTTCATTCGCTTTCAAAACTGTTAGCCCTCGATATCATTATATTTACAGTTTTCAAAGGGGCCTGCATAACCCAAGTATTTCAGCCAAAAAAATTTGATAATGGCAAAAAAATGAGATAAAGCAGTTATCTGTTTCACATTCCTCAAAACAACTATAAACAAAAACAAGAAACTTATGATAAAAACTCTTTCCCTATTTATATTATATTCTCATAGCCGTCTAAATGCAACTCTTTTTTGTATTTTTATAGCGAATTTTTGCACCAACTCAATTTAAAAAAATTAAAAAAGCCGTAACGTATTATATTTTCACAATAAACCCTACCCTCAAATACCAAAAAGCTAACTGCCTAAAATCACAGTTAGCTTTTTAATTAGCATTATTTTTAGCATCAGGCAACAGTAAAATGCTGCTTTAATTTAACCTAATTATACATCAATTCATAATACTGCAAATAGTCGCCAGAGGTAACATTCT
>CANSKT010000041.1 GCA_947647555.1 uncultured Peptococcaceae bacterium
GCGACACGGAGTTAGTCCCGAGGCCGCAGGCCGAGTGGAAGCTTAGTGTGAACCATTTCGACCAACCGCGCCCTTTATGGTAGCGGCTGGTTGATTACTGCTAAAAAAATTATTTCATCTTCACCAAACGCGGATTTGGCGTTTCGCCGGGAATACGACCGCGTTTAGCAACCGGTTTACCATTAACCTCTTTCAAATCCATTGTCATATCAATGGCCGGCGCTGCCGAGATATAGCTGCCAACACCGAAAGCGTCAGCCCCAGCCGCGGAAAGCTGTTGTACTCGCTCCGGCGTAAGACCGCCAGAAACGAAAATCTTCACATAATCAAAGCCCTCCATATCCAGACGCTGACGCAACTCACTGACCAGACCAGCGGTTACGCCGCCCCTCTCCGAGGGTGTATCCAGACGAACGCCCTGCAAACGCCGCCCCATTTCTCTGGCAACGCGCAACGCTTCCTCTACCTCGTCCCGGAAAGTATCAACCAGAATTACGCGCGCTGCATTTTCAGGCATCAGCTTATCATAAGCCTGAGCGGCGGTCAGTGTATCGCCCACCGTTAAAAATAAAGCGTGCGGCGTAGTGCCAGAGGGATAGTTATTCAAAAGCTTGGCGCCAAGAATACAACTGCATGCGTCACAACCGCCCAGAACGGCCGCACGCTCCATAACCGGCGCTACGGCCGGGTGAATATGCCGCGCGCCAAAGCAGGAAATCGGCTTGTCCGGACAGACCGCTTTAATATCCCGAGCCGCAGTAGCCCAGCCGCTGCTGCTGGCCAAAATCCCCAGCAGAGCTGTTTCATAAACGCCAAAATCCGCATAACGCCCTTTAATACGGCAAACAACCTCCTTGGGGGACATCTCACTGCCCTCCGGCAGCGCCCAAACCTCCACCGGCGCGTCTTTTAGCAAACCCAAAAGTTCCTCCACGCCTACCAGAAGCCCCGGTTTGCGGCCAAAAATCTCCGCCGTCACCACCGTATCTTCCTGCTGCAACTGTCGTAAAATATCCTGCGTTTTCACAAAATAAATATCACTGGTAGCCCCGGCCAATATTTCCGCATGTGTGGCAGAATGTAGCCGGCGATTTTGACCAGTTTCAAACGCGTCCACCTCCTGCACAGTGCCAAGCAGCTTTATTTTCTGTTCAGTCATAAAATACTCCCCCAGTTATAGGCATTTTTCAACACCAAAATGCCCAAAGAACAAATTATATAAATCAAAAATTTTTATAACAAATTTAGTAAAGTTCCTGATACTCCTGATAGATACGCAAAACCTTATCAACATACTTCTGCGTTTCATTAAAAGGAATATCCGCCAGATTTTCACCTGTACCGTCCCAAATGCCCTCATTCAGCCAACGCGCCACATTGGTTTGACCGGCGTTATAAGAAGCCAGCGCCTTACAAACGTCCCACTGCCAATAATCCAGCAGAAAACGCAGATACTGACAGCCCAGACGAATATTATATTCCGGCTCACAAAGCCGCTCCGGTTCAAATTCATAACCGCCCTTGGTAGCCAGCCACTCCGCCGTGGAGGGCATTAACTGCATCAGCCCCATAGCGCCGGCCGAAGACTGCGCATCTTCCCTGAAATTGCTTTCCGCCTTAATTACCGCTGAAACCAGATAAGGGTCAATATCCACGCTTTGCGCCTCTGCGCTGATAATTTCAAAATAATCCACCGGATAAATATAATAGGGCAATTTCTGCCGAGCCAGCAGCGCGCCTATAATCAATGCCGCCAGCAGCAGCGTCAGCAGAAACAGCCCCTGTCGGCTTAAAACCCGGCGACGCCCACGCCGTCTGGCGCGTGGCCGGCCTACCGATTTAATAAATGTTGTATTGGATTGAACCTTGATATCCTCGATTGTGTTGTCCCCCTGCTCTTTTTTCAAACAAATTACTTAAGCAGGCCCGGCTTGCTCCGTCATTAATGACGGAAAATCCTGACAAAATTGCTGCCAGACCTGCGCCAATTCCTGCTCCAACTCACCCCGTCCATTATTATTATGCACAATATAACGCGCATATTTCGCTTTTTGTGCCTGCGGCATTTGATTATTCATTCTGGCCAAAGCCTGCTGCCGGTCAAGCTTATCTCTGGCCATTACGCGCTTTAAGCGCACATCATCATCAGCCCAAACCAGCCAAAGCTGGTCTAAAATTGACAAATAATCGGCCTCCACCAAAAGCGCCGCCTCCACAACTATCACACGCTGCGGTTCCTCAGCCTGCACCGCGGCAATTTTCCGACAAAGCACACGCAACACCGCCGGGTGAATAATACTATTCAGCCGTGCCAACTGCTCTTTATCATTAAAAACCAAATCAGCCATACGCGGCCGCAACAACCAGCCCTCCGGCGAAAAAAACTCCGCCCTAAAGCTTTGCCGCAGCTGTTCATAAGCCTCTCCGCCCGGCTCCGATACACTTCTCCCCAGCAAATCCGCATTAAGACACAAACAGCCCCTGGCCGCCAAAAGCTGACAAACCGTGGTTTTACCGCTGCCAATATTACCGGTCAGGCCAATAACTGCCAATGTTTTCTCTCCCCTTCACAAATAAATACCCAATTATTATACAACATTTTGCCAGCAAATACAATCCCAAAATGCTTATTTTTGCAAATTATGCGCAATATAATAAGCCAGCCGATTGGCAAAAGCCAGTAAAATATAGCAAAATACCGCGGAAAGCAATGTATATAGCCATACATTTTCCAACAAAATACCCAGCGCCAAACCGCCGCCCAGAGAGTCCAGCGCCAGCGCCACACCCAGCAAAGCCGCCTCCTTAGGCGTTATGCGTTTATCAGCATTATTATCCACAGCCTCCGGCCGCCGCCACAAACCGGCCAGACCGCTGCGCGAATTTTGGCCGCAATATTTGGCAATCAGATACAGAGTAAAGCAAAGCAAAAAGCCCAGAGCCAATTTGCTCAAAATTTCTGCATGCAGCCAGGCAAAAAGCCAACCACCCACATTCATAGCCAAAGCCAGAAACAGCGCCGAAAGCGCCGCCACCAGCAAACAAGCACCGGAAGTAATACGCACCCCGGCAAAGCCAAAAGCCAGACCGGTTAAAAAAGCGTCAAAATTCAACAACAATAAAAAAAGGCATAGTTCCCACATGGCAATCCTCCTTTACATATCCAAAAGGTTCTCTTTTGGTATATGAAAGCGGACAAGCCAACGCTATGCCTTTACCATATTATTTAACTTATGTATTATTTCAGCTGACAATGCGGACAAAAATAGCTGCTGCGCCCGGCCACCTTAATCCGCTGGATTTGTTGACCACAATTTGGGCAGGGCTGATTTAGCTTTTGGAAAACTCGCAGAAATTCCTGATAACCACCCTTTTGGTTATTGCCGTCAACATAATCGCGAAAAGTAGTACCGCGCTGCTCAATAGAAGCCTGCAAAATTTCACGCATAGCCTGCGCCAGACGCTGATTTTCCTCATCAGTCAGACTGCCCAACGGCCGCTCCGGGTGTACGCCGGCCTGAAAAAGCACCTCATCAGCATAAATATTACCCAAACCAGCTACTACTGTCTGGTCTAACAAAGCCACTTTAACCTGAGTTTTAGGGCGGCGCTTAATTTTTTCCTGCCAATAGGCGGCCGAAAATTCAGCGTCTATCGGCTCCAAACCCAGCGAATTCAAACCGCTGACCTGCGCTGCGTCCTGCGTCAGCCAAAAACGCCCAAAAGCACGCGTATCATTATAAACCAACTCACTGCCGTCCGCAAACTGCAAACGCGCATGGTCATGCTTTTGCAGCGGTTCCGGCTGTTGATGATAAAGCAACTTGCCGGTCATGCGCAAATGCACTACCCAAAGCAAATCCGCCGGCTCATTCAGCTTAAACAGCAGATATTTGCCCCGACGGCCAATCTCTGCCAATTCACAACCGACCAATCCGGCATAAGCAGCTTCATCACCCAAGGCTAAAATTGCCGGCTTAAAAATTTCCACCGCCTTAATCTCTTTATGCAAAACCAAATCCGTCAAACTGCGGCGGACGGTTTCCACCTCTGGTAATTCAGGCATCAAACTCACCTCGTCAATTATATTTTATGCATTTCGTACCAGTTTTCGCCAAGCTTCGCGTCCACTACCAACGGCACTTTCAGGACAAACGCGCCCTCCATCGCCCAGCGCACCAATTCCGTCATGGGCTGCTGTTCCGCCAGCGGCACATCAAAAATCAATTCGTCATGCACCTGCAAAAGCATTTTAGACTTCATGCCGGCAGCCTGCATATCCGCCGCAACTTTCAGCATAGCCAGCTTGATAATATCGGCCGCCGTGCCCTGAATTGGCGTATTCAGCGCTGTGCGCTCCGCAAAACTGCGCAAATTGAAATTACGGCTGTGCAAATCCGGCAGCCAACGCTTGCGGCCGCAAAGCGTCTGCACATAACCATGCTCCCTGCCCTGCTCCACAATATCTTTCATATAATGACGAACGCCGTCATAACGCTGCAAATAAGTCTCAATATACGCCTTGGCCTCCGCCCGGCTGATACCCAAATCCTGCGAAAGACCAAAATCGCTAATGCCATACACAATGCCAAAATTAACCGCCTTGGCGTTGCGGCGCTGCTCCGGCGTTACCGCCTGCATGTCAATACCCAGCACCTCTGCCGCCGTGCGCGCATGAATATCTTCATTATTAAAGAAACTTTGCTGCAAAACCTTATCGTCAGAAATATGCGCCAAAACGCGCAACTCAATTTGAGAATAATCAGCCGCCAGCAACACACAGCCCGGCGAAGCGCAAAACGCCTTGCGCAACCGCCGTCCCATATCCGTCCGCACCGGAATATTCTGCAAATTGGGGTCTGTGGAAGAAAGACGGCCGGTAGCCGTAACCGTCTGATTAAAAGAGGTATGCAGGCGGCCGTCGTCAGCAATCAGCGTCTGCAAGCCCTCGGCATAGGTACTGCGCAGTTTTGAAGCCGAACGAAAAGCCAAAACCTCCGCGGCAATCTCATATTGCCCGGCCAGCTGCTCCAAAACCTCCACACTGGTGGAAAAGCCAGTTTTGGTCTTCGTCTTTTTCAGCGGTTCAATGCCCAACTCCACAAACAGAATTTCGCCCAGCTGTTTGGGAGAATTAATATTAAAGGAATGGCCGGCCACCTCATAACTCCGCGCCGCATGCGCAGCCTCCTCCTGCGTAAACTCACGGTTCAGCCCCTCCAGCGTGCTGCGGCTGACCACAATTCCCGTGGCCTCCATATCCGCCAATACCTGAATTAAAGGCTGCTCAATTTCGTCATATAAATGCTGCAAATCCTCCGTTTGCAGCCTCTGCCAGATTTTTTGCTTCAAATCCGGCAGGGCGGCAATACCATAGGCAGCCAGCGCCGCCGGCTCATATTGCTTTTCCGCCAGCAGCGGCCTGCCCAGATAACGCACCGCCAACGCCTGCGCCTGATAATCTGCCGCCGTCGGCTCCAACAGATAAGCAGCCAGCGCCAAATCAATCAGCCTGGGGCTGGCGTCTGCCCGGCCATAGCGCAAAAGCATGGTTAAAAACGGCTTAATATCACAGCCGCATATCTGACAGCCGGACAGCCACTCACCAAAAGACGGCTCGGCCAGCGCTGTCAGCAGCGCCTGCTTTTCCGTCACATAAATTTTCTCTGGCGCCGCCTTATCCGCAAAGGCAAAATAATCTTTAAAAACATTCAAATAAACCGTTTCAGCCGCGGCCAAAAGCTGCGGCAGGCTGGCCGGCGTAAACAACTGCTCATACTCCGGCATAGCCACGTCCGCCTGCGGTTCAGGCTTATCTGCCATATCGGACTTCTTGGCTGAACCGGTCTTAGACGTAGCCGCACTTTTGCCAGCCGGCTTAACCGGCCCCTCCAATGGTTTTAACAGACTGGTGAAGCCCATGCGCTTATAAAATTCAATCAAAGGCTGATTAAATGGCAGTGGCTGCGGCTGATAATCGTATTTTGTCAAATCGGCATAGCCCGACATATGGCAGTCAATAATTGCCAACTGTCGGGAAAGAAGAGCGCTTTCCCGGCCGTTTTCCAACTTGGCGCGCAAAGCTTTGCCGTTCACATTTTCAATATTGGCCAGCACAGTATCCAAATCGTGATATTCCGCCAGCAGTTTAAGCGCCGTTTTCTCGCCAATACCAGCCACGCCGGGTATATTATCAGAAGCATCGCCCATCAGGGCTTTTAAATCAATCATCTGCGCCGGACGCAGACCATAATGCTCCTGGAGCGCGGCCAAATCCCAAAGTTCTGTGACGGAAATTCCCTTGCGCGTCATCATCACGCGTACATTTTCTGTAATCAGCTGGAAGCTGTCCCTGTCGCCGGTCAAAATCAGAACCTCATTTTTATCCGCAGCGCCCAGTCTGGCCAGAGTACCGATAATATCATCGGCTTCAAAACCGTCCTGCTCCTCCCAGACAATTCCCATTGTCTGCAAAAGCTGCTTGCAACTTTCAAACTGCGGCGAAAGTTCGGCCGGCGTGGCGGCGCGCTGCCCCTTATAATCAGCATAAAGTTCTGTGCGGAAAGTGTGGCGGCTCTTATCAAAACAGACGGCCACGCGCTGCGGCTGCTCCTTTTGCAAAACTTTACCCAGCATGGTAGCAAAGCCATAAACGGCGTTGGTAAACTCTCCGCCGGGGCTGGTTAACAGCGGCAAGGCAAAAAAAGCCCGGTGCAGCAGGGAACTACCATCAACAACTAAAAACTTTGTCGGCATAAGCACTCCTTTGGTTCAAAATACGATAATTGGTTAAATATCAAGCTTTTCAATTAATTCTTCCGGAATATCCGCGTTGCTGTAAACATTCTGGGTATCGTCATAATCCTCCAGCTTGCTCAACAGCGTCAGAACTTTAGTTGCGGTTTCCTCGTCGGTAATTTCAATCGTGTTAGACGGCAGCATAGTAATCTCCGCGTTGTCCGTGTTATAGCCAGCGGCCTCCACAGCATTTTTAACCGCTTCCAAATCTTCAGTGGCGCAAACGATTTCCGCCTCCTCCGGGTTATCGGTCAAAACGTCCTCTGCGCCAGCGTCCAGCGCCAGCAACATCAGCTCGTCCATATCCTGACCGTCCTCCAACGGCACCAGCATGCGGCCTTTACGCTCAAACATATAGGAAACACAACCGGTTTCACCCAAATTACCGTTGTTACGAGAGAAAAGATAACGAATATCACTGGCCACGCGGTTACGGTTATCCGTCAGCAATTCACACATAATCGCAATACCGCCGGCGCCATAGCCCTCATAAACAATTTCTTCATAAGCCACGCCGTCCTGATTGCCGGCGGCCTTTTGAATAGCCCGGTTTACATTATCCATCGGCATATTGGCCGCTTTGGCCTTTTGAATACACAAACGCAGGCGGAAATTGGCCGTGGGATCCGGCCCGGATTGACGCACTGCCACAAAAATCTCCTTGGAAATCTGGGTAAACACTTTGGCACGCGCCGCGTCAGCCTTACCCTTCTTGTGCTTGATTGTAGACCATTTATTATGTCCTGACATAGTTAAACCTCCAAAAAAACATAAATAATATTTGTCTTATTTATTTTACTCGAAAATCATTAATATGTAAAGTTTTTTTTGCAATTTTATGGAAGATTTAACATGCCGCCCCTCTGCTATTGGCCAGGACGCAGCCAGCCCTGAAGCGCGGAGTCCACGCTCAAATAGGTTTCCGGTATCGGCCCCACGATTACACTTTCCACAATCGGCAGCGTATCGCTTATCTGCGTAAAGGTGGTTTGGAATGGCAGCAGAATACCCATATCCACCACAATATCCAGCATAATGCTGTGTCTGGTCTGATTGATGCCAGCCGCGGAAAACTCATCATGAATATTCACAGAAACAGAACCCAGCGGCAGCAGCGCCACCGTCAGGTTCGGACCCTTATCCGCCAGCAACGAGTTGCCCGTCAGCAGACCCAGCGGCACCCGAATATCCTCCCGGCTCAAACTGCTGATTTTCTCCTCCAAATCCCGGGCCACCGAGGTTACCAGCCGGGTTATTTTCACCGTGTCCGGCTGCATAAGCGTCACCCTGCCCTCCGCGTCAGTGGATACGTTAATCAGCTGTTGATAGGCCACGCCGTTGCCCAGCTGGTCATAAACGGCTTCATTTATCAAACGCACCACCGCCAAATGCACCTGCTGCGCCGCCACCTGCTCCAAAATCGGCCTGAGTGCCGCGTCAAGAACTGTAAACACGCCCACCGCCAAAATAAGATAAGCCAACAGGTAAAAACGCAGCTTAAGCCGCAAACGTCCATATCCTCGCCTGGGCCAACTGTTTCTCTCTCGTTTTCCATGCACCAAATCAGATAAACTCACACTCTCTCACCACTTTTAGTCAAAAAATAACATTTTTATGAACTGGCAGCATAAAAAAACAGTAATTATCTGGAAAAATATTGCCTGCCGCTCCAAAATGTGCTATACTATATTAAGCTTTGCTTAAACGGTTTTTTTCGCTTTATTTATATGCCCGATTTAATCTGAAATTAACCAAAAACATTTAAAATATAATGGTGATATTGTAGGAGGAACAATAAAATTCATGAGTAATCCAACTAACAATGGCCCGACTAATAAAAGTTTGTGGGACAACGACCGCCGCTATGATACAGCCAGACGCGCCGGCGCGCCCAGTATGGCCAACACACCAGCCGCGCGTCCACTGGCGCCGCAGGTATCTAACCCAAACACAACGCCACAAACGCCGCCCGGCGCAAGCTCCAATAACTCCTCTGGCGGCAAACGCAAAAAGAAACGCAAACTGAAAAAACGGCGCATACTGCTGGCCATATTAATGCTCTTTGTCTTTCTGTTTGTGGTTGGCGGCGTTTCCACAGCGGCTTATGTGGCTTATGTGCTAAAGGATTTGCCAGACTGGGACGAAACCATGCTGTCTTCAGACAAGACTACTTTCCTTTATGACGCTAATGGTCAGATTTTCAGTGAGTTACATTCGCATGAAAACCGCACTTATGTCAAGTTAAGCGATATGCCCGATTATCTGATAGACTGCCTGCTGGCCACCGAGGATACGCGCTTTTACAAGCATCATGGCGTAGACGTTATCCGTATCGGCGGCGCATTGCTGGTAGATATTCGCAAAATGGATTTCAGTCAGGGCGCCAGTACGCTGACTATGCAGCTGGCTCGTACCGCTATTCTGGACGACCGGGATAAAAATATTGACCGTAAAATAAAAGAAGCCGCGTTGGCTATTCAGCTGGAAATGAATATTCCAAAGACGATATTCTGGCTATGTACTTAAATGAGGTTTATTTTGGCCACAGCGCCTACGGCGTGCAGGCAGCCAGCCAAACCCTTTTCGGCAAGGACGTTGGCGAAATCAGCATGGCTGAAGCTGCAACGCTGGTTGGTATTGTGCGCAATCCGCGTTTGTATTCGCCCATTTTGAACCCGGAAAATTCGGAAAGAGTTAAGCGTCAGGTTTTAACCAATTTAAGCAACTATTACGGCGATAAATACAGCGCCGCCGATATTGCCGCCGCCAAGGAGGAGGTTGTGCAAACCGGCGAATCCGCTTATGAAACTGCTTATAATTACCCCTGGTATACCGATTATGTAATTGACTGCGGCGAGGATATTCTGTCTTCTCTGGGTTATGCATCTTCCAGTATTTATACCGGCGGCTACCGCATTTATACCACACTGAACCCACAGGTACAGGGCTTGATGGAAACAGCTTTTGCGGATAGTGAAAACTTCCCCTCCACCAACTCTGACGATATTGTGGAAAGCGCCATGGTTGTTCTCTCCACCCAGAACAACTCTATTCTTGGTCTGGTGGGCGGCCGTGAATATACCACCAAACGCGGTTATAACCGTGCTACTGATATGAAACGGCAACCTGGCTCCACCTTTAAGCCGATTGCTGACTATGCCCCGGCTATTGAAGCCGGCTATGCTCCAGCCACCGTAGTTAATGATGTACGCACCACTTTCGGCACCAACTGGCAGCCAGTTAACTATGACGGTAAATATCGCGGTATTATTTCCATGCGCACCGCCGCCCAGAACTCGGTTAACGTGGCCTCAATTAAATTCTTACAGCTGGCTACCATTCCCAACTCTCTGGCGATGCTGGCCAAAATGGGCATTGAGCTTGACCCGGAAAAGGATAACAATTTAAGTATTGCCCTGGGCGGTATCACTTATGGCGTATCCCCCCTGCAAATGGCCGCAGCCTACGGCACTCTGGCCAACGGCGGCGTTTATACCCAGCCCTGGTGTATCACGCGCATTGAAGACAGCCAAAACAAAGTGATTTATGAAAATGAATTGGCGCAAACCATTGCCATGAAAGAAACTACCGCCTATCTGGTGACTGATATGCTGCGCACGGTTACCACTTCCGGCACCGGCACCAGAGCACAGCTGCCCAATCGTGACGTAGCCTCCAAAACCGGCACCGTGCAGCTGCCTGATTTAAGCTATTTCAAAGGCTTAAACGGCAACCGCGACGCCTGGTTCGCCGCCTACTCTCCAGAAATGGTCGGCGTGGTCTGGATGGGATATGACAACGATAAGGACGCTAACGGCAAGGTTCAGTATCTGCGCCAGATTTATGGTGGCAAATACCCGGCGCTGATTTGGAAGTACGTTATTGGCGGCGCCAGCACTGATTTGCCGGAAAGCCGCTTCAAACGACCGGCCGGTATTGTTTCCGTCACCGTAGACGCGAAAACCGGCATGCTGCCCAGCGAGCATACCACCCAAACCGTAACCGAACTGTTTGATAAGGATAACGTGCCAACTTCATCGGCCGAGGCAGTTTATTCGGCACTGATTTGTTCTGAAACCAATCTGCTGGCCAGCGAGTTCTGCCCGGAAACGGAAACCCTGTATAAAATTCCGGAGCCAGATGAAAGCAACAATACCAGTTCATCTACTCTGCCGACGGAATACTGCACGGTTCATACTATGCCGCCGGATTTGATTGATATTTATAACCCAGATGAAAACAACAACACTACCCCAGACGTTAATGTTGGCAATGGCGACAACAACTCCAACACCAATGTTGAAACACCACCGCCCAGCAGCGGCAACCAAACGCTGACCGCGCCCAGCAACGTATCCGCCAGCAAGCGCAACAATACCAACGCTTACGTCAGCTGGACCAACAGCAACTCCGGCAATGTGAAATATCAGGTGGAATATTGGGCCGAGGGCGGCAAGCACCAGACAATAACCACCTACTTTACCGATTTAACAGTTTCCAATTTGTCCGCCGACCAAACCTATAACTTCCGCGTGCGCGCTCTGACTGACGCTGAAGATGCTTATAGTCCCTGGTCCGGAACCTGTACAGTTTCTTTGTAATAACAAAACAAGCAGATTTGCCGCCTGGCAAGTCTGCTTTTGATTAATGGAGGTTATTATGCGCAAATATTTACCGGTAATTTTAACCGTCATCTTAACCCTGGCTTTCGGCGCCCCGGCCAGCGCCGCCGAATTTAACGACGTGGCAGCAGGCAGCTGGTATCAGCCGGCGATTACCGAGATGAGTAAAATTGGCTGGCTGACAGGCTATGCCGACGGCAGTTTTAAGCCGGAAAAATCCATAACCGCCAGCGAATTTGTTACCATCACAGCACGTGCCGCCGGATTGGAAATCAAACCGGCCGCCGCCGAAAAACACTGGGCAGCCGACGTCATGCAAAGCGCTTTGGCCGCCGGTTGGTATGACTGGGACGAAATTCCGCCTACATGCAAACTTTATGACCAGCCTATTTCCCGACAGTTAGCCGTAAAAATTCTAATGCGCGCTTTATTGCCACAGGCCAGCGGCGATTATAACAGCCAAAGCCAAAAAATCAGCGATTTTGCCGCCCTGCCCGGACGCTATTATGAACCGGTACTGGCCGCCTATCAGGTGGGCGTGCTTACCGGCGACGCGGACGGCGCTTTTCGGCCACAATCTGCTTTAAGCCGTGCCGAAGCCTGTACATTACTGCTGCGCGCCAGCCAGCTAAGTAAAACCACGCCAACCGAACAACAACCGACCCAGACGGATAATCCACCCCAACCCCCAGCCACACCCACAGTTACCGGCAGCGTCAGTCAGAACGGTCGTTTGCAGGTAATCGGTACGCAGCTTTGCAACGCCGACGGCCAGCCGATTATTCTGCGCGGTTTGAGCAGCCACGGTCTGCAATGGTATCCACAGTTTGCCAGCAATGCCGCCATAGCTAACACCGTGCAGCGCGGCGCCAATGTTTTCCGTCTGGCAATGTATACAGCCGAGGGCGGCTATATCAGCAACCCGGCTCTAAAGGAAACAGTTAAACAGGCCGTGCAGGCCGCCATACAAAATGACATATACGTAATTATTGACTGGCATATTCTTTCTGACGGCAATCCTTTAACCAATCTGGACGCGGCCAGAGATTTTTTCACTGAAATGGCGCAGCTATATCAGGACACGCCCAATGTCATTTATGAAATCTGCAATGAGCCAAATCATGTCAGCTGGGCCGGCGAGGTTCGCCCTTATGCCGAGGAGATTGTCGCAGCAATCCGCGCGGTTGATGAACAGGCGATAATTCTGATTGGTAGCCCCACCTGGAGCCAAGACGTGCATCTAGCGGCGGCCAATCCCCTGCCCGGCCATAATTTGATGTATACCTGCCATTTTTATGCTGGTACTCACGGAGCAGAACTGCGCCAGAGAATTGACGAGGCCTTGAATAACGGTTTACCGATTTTCATATCCGAATGGGGAGTCAGCCGGGCTGACGGCAGCGGCGGCGTATTTTTACAGGAAGCCGCAGAATGGCTGAATTTTCTGCACCAACGCAGCCTGAGCTGGTGTGCCTGGTCGCTTTGTGATAAAGCGGAAACCTCAGCTGTACTGCGTCCCGGAACCGCGCCGAACCAAACCTGGAGCGATAATGATTTAACAGAAGCCGGTTTGTTTATTTTCAGCCATATACAGGATTAATGTAAACCGCTTATAAATATTAATGTTGAGTTTAATAAAATATTATATTATATATAATACTTATAATGTAGTAATTGACCGACGAAAAATTTGTAGTAACATAGGAGTATATAATGTTTTTACGTAAACTTTTACGCTTTCTTTACAGCCGCGTTTTCATCATCTGTCTGCTGCTGGTGGTTCAGCTGACGTTTATTTTAAGCACCATTATTGTCTTAAATGACTCATATTGGCTGGTTTCCATATTTACAACGATTGCCAGTATTGGCATTGTGCTGGTGCTGATTAACAATCAGGAACAAAACCCCTCCACTAAACTGGCCTGGATTTTGGTTGTTCTGCTTCTGCCTATCGTTGGCGCCACGCTTTATCTGATGTTTGGTTCGCATTATGCCTCCCTTAAACTGCGCAAACAGGTATTGAAAGTGATAGAGGATTCCGCCGAGGTTATGCCGGACAAAAGTCAGGTTATTACCGATTTGGAGAAGTTTGACCCGGCCATGGCTTCGCAATGTAAGTATTTGTTGCATGCCACCGGCATGCCGCCCTTTGCTATTAACTCAGACGGCACCAAATATTACACCAGCGGCGAGGAACTTTTTCCCGATTTGTTGGCGGAATTAAAAAAAGCACAGCATTATATATTTATTGAAAGCTTTATTATTCATGAGGGTATTTTCTGGAACAGTATTCTGGAGGTTCTAACCGCCAAGGTTATCGCCGGGGTTGATGTGCGCGTGATGTTCGATGATTTCGGTTGTATCAATACCCTGCCCCATAATTACCAGCAAAAACTGCGCAGTCTTGGCATTAAATGTACTGTTTTCAATCCCATCAAGGCGCATCTGGACGTTGGTCTGAACAATCGCGACCACCGAAAAATTATGGTTATTGACGGCAAAACCGGCATTATTGGCGGTATTAATCTGGCTGATGAATATATCAACAAGGCCCCTCGTTTTGGATATTGGAAAGACTCTGCCATGATTATACGCGGTGAGAGTGTTTATGCCCTCTGCGTAATGTTCCTGCAAAACTGGAACCTTTACAATCCCAAAGAACAGTTGGATTATCGCCAGTATTATCAGCCGGCTCCACCAGATAAGGCAACCGCCTTTATTCAGCCTTTTCATGACAATCCCTTTGACGGCGAGCATGTTGGCGAGTCCGCATTTACCAACATGATTAATGCAGCCAATAATTATATTTACATCAACACCCCATATTTTATTGTGGATAATGAGCTTCTGCAAACGCTGCTACTGGCGGCAAAGCGTGGCGTCGATGTGCGTATCTGCACGCCGCACGTTCCCGACAAATGGTATGTGCATATGATGACCCAGGCCTATTACCACCCCATGCTTAAAGCCGGCATCAAGGTTATGGAATTTAAGCCCGGCTTCAACCATACCAAAAGTCTGGTGGCTGATGATAAGGTGGCTTTTGTTGGCACTATCAACTGTGATTATCGCAGCTTTTATCATCATTTTGAATGTGGCGCACTACTTTATAACACGGACAGCATCGCCGTTATCAAGCAGGATTTTCTGGACACAGAAAAACGCTGCATCAACGGTGAACAGGCCACTATTAATACGCCGCTGCCTATGCGTTTTCTCCGCACCTTGCTGCGTTTATTTGCACCACTCTTTTAACAAACCAGGACAATATATGAAAATTATACTGATACTTTTGGCGCTGTTTGCATGCCTGCGTTTTGTGTGCAGCAATCGGCTGAAAACGGTTTTTTATCAACTGCCCAGCCCCAAAATCCAACAGCCTGTTCGGCTGGCACTGTTAACCGATTTACACTCCTGCCTTTATGGCTCCAAGCAGCAAAAACTGCTACACGCTATTCAAAAACAACAGCCAGCGCTAATTTTATTTGCCGGAGACATTTACGATGACAAATATCCCGGCATTAACACCGAATTATTATTGCAGGGTTTACGGGACTATACCTGCTTTTACGCCAGCGGCAATCATGAATATCGCAGCCAACAACCCCTGCCGGCAGAAATTTTTCAGCTGCTCCGCACTTATGGTTTGAATATACTGCAAGGCGAGTGCGCAACAGTTTCCGCCCATGGTCAGTTGCTCAATATTTGCGGCGTAGACGACCCCAGCGTTCGGCTTTACAGCTATTACAACGACTCCACAGAACAGCAGCTGGCGGCTATTGGTCAGGCCGACGCCAACGGCTGCTTTACTATCTTGCTGGCACACCGGCCGGAACGTATCAAACAATACATGTGGTATGGTTTTGATTTGGTGCTTTGCGGTCATGCGCACGGCGGTCAATGGCGCATACCTGGGCTGCTGAACGGTCTTTTTGCCCCCAATCAGGGACTTTTTCCGCCCTATGCTGGCGGCCTTTATCAGTTTGAACGAGGGCAAATGATTGTCAGCCGCGGCCTGGCTAAAAATCACCCATTTGTACCACGCATTTTCAACCGACCAGAATTGGTGATTATTGATTTAATGCCACAAACCAACCAGCCACTACTAAATGGTGCGACTAGCTAATCAACCAGTCGCTACCCTAAAGGGCGCGGCTGGTCGAAATGGTTCACACTAAG
>CANSKT010000042.1 GCA_947647555.1 uncultured Peptococcaceae bacterium
TGCTTGTAGAGTGTAAAAAAATAGGTAGACCAGTGGAGCGAGATGAAGCAATTCTTTTATGGGGGAAACTTCTCAGCCTAGGTGCGAATAAAGGAATTTTGATTTCTACATCAGGATTTCAGTCTGGAGCAATCGATTTTGCAAAAGAACATGGAATTTCTTTATGGAAAATATATGACAATGTAATAAACCATGTTGTGGCAGGTGGTAGTCAGGATTTGCAACAAAGCAAGAAATTACAGCTTGCTGCTGAAAGCTATTTGCCAAAATATTTTGTTGCTGAGATAGATTCCGAATCAAGTTATCCAGTAAAGAGAATTTATCCTACAGAAAAAATGTGTAAATCTGCAATGAAAGAGGCTCAAGAAAAGTCAAATTTAGAAAAATGGTGAAACAAAATGACTATAAAAAAACTAATTGAAGTAGCCCTACCCCTTGAGGCTATCAACAAAGAGTCTGCCAGAGAAAAATCCATACGCCATGGACATCCCTCCACACTGCATTTGTGGTGGGCAAGGCGACCGCTGGCGGCAGCAAGGGCGGTTATCTGGGCTAGCTTGGTGGACGATCCCTCTAGCTATCCAGAGCAATTTCCGACTGAGGAAGAACAAAACGCCGAGCGGCAAAGGCTTTTTGCCATTTTGGAAAAGCTGGTTGTTTGGGAGAACTCTAACAATGAAGATATATTAAAGCAAGCCAAAGCTGAAATTATGAAGTCTACCAATGGCAATCCACCAGCGTTGCTTGACCCTTTTGCTGGCGGTGGTTCTATTCCCTTGGAGGCGCAGCGTTTGGGCTTGGAGGCTCATGCCCATGACCTCAACCCGGTGGCGGTGATGATTAACAAAGCTATGATTGAAATTCCGCCCAAATTTGCCGGGCAGCCGCCAATCAATTCCGATGCCAGAGCATTGCTTAAGGATGGCTGGCAGGGAGCGGCTGGTTTGGCTGAGGACGTTCGTTATTACGGCGAATGGATGAAGCAGGAAGCTTTTAAGCGGATTGGGAATTTATATCCCAAGGTTAAAGATGAAAATGATCAGGAGTATACAGTTATTGCTTGGCTTTGGGCAAGAACAGTAAGGTGTCCAAACCCAGCTTGTGGTTGCGAAATGCCGCTTGTGCGTAGTTTTATGCTATCAAAAAAGAAAGGCAAAGAAGTGTGGTTTGAACCGATATATAATAATGAGCAGCTTTCTTTTAAAGTGCATCATAGTGGTAAGCCTGATATGGAGGGAACGGTTAGCCGAAAAGGAGCTGTTTGTGCTTGTTGCGGAACCCCAGTAGCGTTTCCATATATTAGAGAAGCCGGAAAAGCTGGCAAAATTGACAGCAAGTTGTGTGCCATTGTAGCGGAGGGAAAAAATAACAGACTTTATATAACGCCTAACGAAGAACATATAGCTGCTGCTCAAGTAATGCAACCAGATGATTTCCCGTCTGCAAAATTACCAACAAATCCTCGTGATTTTAAGACACCTAATTATGGGTTAAACGATTTTTCTGATTTGTTCACTAACCGTCAATTAACTGCTCTTACAACATTTAGCGAACTTGTTGGTGAAACGCAAAACAAAGTTGTTGCAGACGGTGGTTCGGAAGAATACAGCAAGGCAATAGGTGTGTATTTGGCATTTCTTGTTGATAAATTAGCTGATTACCATTCTTCAATTTGTTCTTGGCATTCTTCAAAAGAACTAATTAGAAATACTTTTGGCAGACAAGCAATACCTATGGTCTGGGATTATGCAGAAACAAATCCATTTAGCTCTTCGGCAGGTTGTTTCATCAGTATGCTTGATTGGGTTTATAAAGCACTTTTGTTTTGTCCAGCATCAGAGAATAGTGTAGTATGTCAGCAGGACGCACAAAGCGACTGTGGTTTGCGTGGTATTATGGTATCGACCGATCCACCCTACTATGATAATATAGGCTACGCAGATTTGTCAGATTTCTTTTACGTCTGGTTGCGCCAATCTCTAAAAAATACATATCCAGAATTGTTTGGCACAATGCTAGTGCCTAAAAATGAGGAATTGGTGGCAACTCCGTATCGTTTTGAGGGCAGCAAGGCTAAAGCGCAAAGTTTTTTTGAGGACGGTATGCTGCAAACCTGTAAGCAGATTTATCAGTATGCCAGAGAAGATGTGCCAGTTACGATTTATTACGCCTATAAGCAAAGCGATACGAACGCAGCAGATAATACCACGGCTTCAACAGGTTGGGAAACTATGCTTTCGGCTATCATTCAAGCCGGTTTTGCTATTACTGGCACCTGGCCAATGCGTACCGAATTGGCTAACCGCATGATAAGCAAAGATACGAATGCTCTTGCTTCCTCAATAGTTCTTGTTTGCCGCAAACGCTCGGAAAATGTACAAACCACAACTCGTCGTAACTTTATTAACGAACTCAAACGAGAATTGAAACCAGCATTACAAAAGCTGCAACAGAGCAATATTGCCCCGGTGGATTTGGCGCAGTCCGCAATCGGCCCCGGCATGGCGGTGTTTTCTAAATATAAACAGGTGCTGGAGGCTGATGGACAGCCTATGTCAGTACGTAGCGCTTTGCAAATTATCAATCAGGAATTGGATAGTTATTTTAACGAGCAAGATAGTAACTTAGACAGGGAAAGCGGCTTTTGTGTGGATTTGTATTCGCAGGCTGCTTTTAACGATATTAAATTTGGTGAAGCTGACACGCTGGCAAGAGCCAAAAACACATCGGTGGCCAGCATGGTAGCAAAAGGCATATTATATGCGCAAAAAGGTGTTGTTCATTTGTTGGAAAGGCCAGAACTGCCGGAACAGATAAATCATAATGAACAAACAATCTGGCTTCTTACACAGCAGCTTACATACACAATGGAAAAAGGCGGTATTGAAGCTTGCGCCAAAGTTTTATCGCAAAGATTTGGTGCAAATGCAGAACAGGCCAAGGCTCTTGCCTATCGCTTATACACCACCGCAGAACGCAAGGGCTGGGCGCAGGAAGCGTATGCTTATAATTCGTTGGTAGTAGCCTGGCAGGATATACAAACCAGAGCCGCACAAATGCAGGCCACTAATTCTGAAGCAATCAGTTTGTTTTGAAACAGGCTATATTGAGGGGGATTATTATGGATAGTAATATTTTAAAAGTGCAACAGGGCTTTCGCATTTTACTGCCGTATTTTGCAGGATATATTGCCAAAGAAATGATGTTGGAATATAAGGATGGGTGGTGGCAGGAGGTTCGTACAGTCCTGTCAGATCAGCTTAGAGATTTACCAATAGATGGCGATTATGCAACGCTGGTTGATTCGTTGGATATTGCCAACTGTATTCGCTTGCTTGATCGTAAATGGAATGATATTTTTAAGAAAAAACTCTCCATAGATTACCGCACTTGGGCAAAGGAACTGATGGGGATACGCAACAAAATGGCTCATATTGGTGGTGAAGATTATCGTGCTGATGACACTTGGCGAGCCTTGGATACAATGGCAAGGCTTTGCGACGCTTTTGATGATGAAGCTGCCGAGGAGATTCGGCAAATACACCGGGAGGCGCTTTATGGCTCGGCGGCTGGTTCTATGCAAGCGGCTGATATTTTGCTGGCGGAACAATCCAAGTCAGCAAAAAACAGTGGGATTTTAGAAAAATCTTTACAGGGGCTGCCAAGTTGGCGAGAGGTTATTTCTCCTCACCCAGATGTGGCACAGGGACGTTATAAAAAGGCTGAATTTGCTGCTGATTTAGCGCAGGTAGCACATGGTAAAGGTGCGTTAGAATATCGTGATCCAGTAGAATTTTTTGCACGTACCTATGTTACTGAGGGTATGAAAGGGCTTTTGGTACAGGGTTTAAAAAGAGTGAACGGCAAAGATGGCGAGCCGGTTATTCAGCTAAAAACAGCTTTCGGCGGTGGCAAAACCCATAGTATGCTGGCGCTTTATCATATGATGAAAGGTAATATTTCCATAGAGAAAGTACCAGCGCTGAAACCTGTGCTGGCACAGGCTGGCGTCAGTGCCCTGCCGCGTGCCAATGTGGCTGTTTTGGTTGGTACAGCCTTAAACCCTGCCGCAGTAAAACAGCCGCCCAATCTGCCCGGTGTAACGGTCAACACCTTGTGGGGAGAGATGGCTGCTCAGTTGGCAATATCCTCTGGCAAACCAGAGGTGTATAACTATGTGAAAGAAGCCGATAAAAAGGGTGTTGCTCCTGGTTCGGAAGCACTTATAAACTTATTTGATTCCTGTGCGCCATGTCTAATATTGATGGATGAGCTGGTAGCCTATGCCAAAACACTATATGGCACAAGCGGCTTGCCCGCAGGCAATTTTGACAATTTCATAACTTTCATTCAACAAATAACAGAGGCAGCGAGGGCTAGCCAAAATAGTATGGTGGTGGCCTCTATCCCGGAATCTGATATTGAAATCGGTGGTGAGGCAGGGAAAAGAGCATTAGATGCTATTGAACATACATTTGGCCGTATGGAATCTATCTGGAAACCGGTTGATGCCAACGAGGGCTTTGAGGTTGTGCGGCGGCGACTATTTCTGGATTGCGCTAAACCTGAACTTAGGGATAAGGTTTGTAATGCTTTTAGCAATATGTATGTTAATAACAGCAGTGATTTTCCCATAGAAGCTAAAGAAGTTGAGTATCGGGAACGGATGCTTTCTTGTTATCCCATTCACCCAGAGGTATTTGAAAGGCTTTATGAAGATTGGGCAACCTTGGAGAGATTTCAGAGAACACGTGGCGTATTGCGGCTAATGGCAGCTGTTGTTCATGAATTATGGATGGGCAATGACGCAAGCGCAATGATTATGCCTGGTTCAATTCAGCTTGATGTATCAAATGTGCGAGATGAGCTAACCCGCTATTTAGGTGAAAACTGGAACGCTATTGTTGATAGCGAGGTTGACGGAAAAAACTCTGTTCCTTTTCAAAAAGATAAAAGCATAGGCAGGTATGGGCAAAAATTGGCTGCCCGTCGTGTGGCTCGTACTATTATGCTGGGCAGCGCCCCTAGTAGTCGCAGTCAAACAGTGCGTGGCATTGAAACCTCCCGTATTCGTTTGGGGGTTGTTCAGCCTGGTGAAAATATCGCAGATTTTAATGATGCGCTTAATGCTCTGCGTGATTCGCTTGCTTATCTATATTCTAATCCCTCTAATGATCGTTATTGGTATGATACCAGACCTACACTGCGCAAAATGATGCAAGACCGCTCAACACAACAATCGCCAGAGGCTGTTGAAGATGAGATAGAACGCAGATTAAAAAAGCTGAGAGTAGAATCTCCCTTTGCCGGTTTGCACACTTGTCCTAGTTCTTCACTTGATGTTCCGGATGAAAAAACTGTACGCTTAGTATTGTTGCGTCCAAAGAATTGTTATAACAATTCCGTTGCCTTGCAAAACAACTCTGCGCTTATGGCTGCTGAAGATATATTAAATAACCGAGGAACTTCACCACGCATTAACAAGAATATGCTGGCTTTTGTAGCGCCGGATCAGGATTCACTTACCTCGCTCCAGCAAGCTGTTCGTCAATATTTGGCCTGGTTCTCTATTAAGGAGGAAAGCGAAAGCTTAAATCTTGACGCTGCTCAAAACAAAGAAACGGAAAATAATTTGAAGCAGAGCAGCAATACTGTTGATATGAGAATTTTAGAAACATATTGTTGGCTTTTAGTTCCATATATAGACCGCGAAAACGATATTAAAACAGTAAATTGGAGTAAAAATCAGATTCGTGGTGGTAATGAAAGCATTGTTTCTAAAGCAGCTAGAAAAATGCTTGATAATGAAGATTTGATTGTTGAATGGGCACCAAGTTTGCTTCTAATGGAATTAGACAATCTTCTTTGGCAGAATGACGATAATATAGAAATTAAAAAGCTTTGGGAGCAGCTTTGTACATATTGTTATTTACCACGACTGGCTAATTATAGCGTTTTGGAAAAGTCTATTAAGCAAGGTGTAAATTCTAAGGAATATTTTGCGCTTGCCGCTGGTAAAATCAATGATAGATTTTTGGAATTAAAATATAACCAAAATGTAGAATATATAGAAAATTCTGCGTTGTTAGTAAAAATAATTTCTGCGTTAAAACAAATAACAGAAGAACAAAGCAATGTTGCTGCGAACCAGCAAACTAATGACAATAACAATGTTCAGGTGGCCTCTGGTGCTGTTCCGATAAATATAGAAACGGAGCAAAGCGTTATGGAAACATCACAAGCTGATATACCAAAAAACACCCGATTTTTTATGTCAGCAAAACTTGATACCACTAGAATCAATCGTGATGTCAATAAATTGGTAGAAGAAATTATTAGTCATTTAACAACTGTTGATGGTTGTAGTATTGAAGTTTCTCTTGAAGTAAACGCCGATGCTCCCGAGGGTATGCCTAGTGCCATTGTTAGAACGGTATCAGAAAATTGTCGTACTCTTAAAGTAGATGGTGGTTTTGAAGAATAAAATGGTTATTTAATTAACAAATACAATATAGATTTGTTTATAATAAAGCTCAATTTGAGCGGCGTTTCAATTTGTAAATGCTGCTTGAATTGAGTTTTGTTTTTATTAACAGCAAATGCTCTGCATAAATATTTTAAAACAAATTCGCATTATAAAAGGCCACTGACATTTTGCAAGTCAGTGGTTATTTTTTGTAAATAGTCAAATAATGTAGTAATTATTCGACCGATTTATGTTCTAAAATATATCATTTGAGTATAAGAAAGTTTATAATTTATTATAGACAAATTGGAGGAAATATTACGAAATAAACTGTTAAAAGAACATTTTTATTGCAACAAAATCAGGTGGCAAAAAGGGTGTATTTATACCCAAATATAACAAGTATACAGAATATCGCAGTCCAAAAACGGATTGCGATATTTTTTTGTTCGACATTATTCCACCAATATTTATTTTGTTATGTTTACTTCAACAATATTTCCTATATATCAAGAATAAGAGCGTTGGCTTTATTGCTGACGCTCTTTTTTTATATGGATAATCTTGCTCGTGCGCCGCCGTCCCCGATTTGGATTTTAACAAAAATAAAAATTCAAATCGGAGGATAAAATGAAAAATAAATATTTTGACAACATGGATAAACAACCCAAACGTACGAAATTATCTGAAAATCCATACATGATTTTTACAACAGGTATTGGTACAAAAGATGTTCATTACTATTTAGCTTTTGTAGATGGTAGTAATATAAAACATTGTATGGAAATCAGTAAAAAAGTTTTTGAAGCATTTAATGATTTTGAGTTAGATGATATGTCTTTTATTAACGAAAGAACTCGTCATTACGAAAAGAAAACACAAACAGAAATAGATCTGTTTAAGAGAGCATTAGAAAAACAACCAAGTATTGATGATTTGGTTTGTAAAAATATAGAATTGGAAAAGTTACACCAAGCCATAAAGAAATTGCCTAAAGTACAACGCCGTCGTTTAATGCTATACTTTTTTTGTGATTATACTTATGAGCAAATTGCTACAATGGAGGGATGTAAATATCAAGCGATACAATCTTCAATATATACGGCAATAAAAAAATTAAAAAAATTTTTATTTTAAGCCTTGTGTTTTGGCTTATAACTGACTAAGTATATAGAGAATAAAAATTCTCAAGCCTGTTTGTAAACAGGAACAGTTCTTTGACAAAGAAAGTGCCAAAGGCGCAGTATAGAGTAAACCGGGTACTTTCGCTATATGGGGAGCCGTTGGGTTGATACGCGATGATATAAGGGGTGATAATAGGGGAGCGAGGAATATCAGCGTTCCAAAGCAGACAAGGCAAGTCTGCCGCCAAGAGCCATAATAGCGGTATAATGATACTCTCCTATCAAAAATAGGACTGGATGCGAACCATGCAGGAGTGAAATTCTCGTGAGGCTGCTGCCGACAGCCGCCTGGTTAAAACTCATTTTTCTTATTTGAAAATAAAGCTCAATTTGAGCGTTATTATAGCTTTATTCGATATTATAATTAGATTAGAGGGTGCAATATGGAAAATTATTCTGATACACAGGCAAACGAATATTATGTAAATAATGTAAGATATGAAGTAGCGTCCTCTTTTAAGAACGCAAATAACGGTTCTGAAGCTGGTGATTTGCTGGATAAACTGAAACATCTGATTTTGACTGAAGAATTAAATATTAAAGGCAAATAAGCGAAAATTTTGCGTTTTTCGGCAAAATATGTTACAATATAATTGTGTAATATGTTTGCTTGACTGCCGGAAAGGAGTAAAAAAAATGCAGTCAAAATTAAAAGCTAATCAATATGGTATTACTGCTTTGTATCCCAGACTTTCGCGTGATGATGATTTGCAGGGAGATAGCAACAGCATTGTCAATCAGAAAAAACTGCTTGCTAAGTACGCCAAAGATAATCATTTCACCAATACCAGATATTATGTTGACGACGGATACAGCGGTACAAATTTTAACCGTCCGGGTTTTCAAAAAATGATTGAGGATATTGAGGCTGGCTATGTAACGACGGTAATTGTTAAAGATATGTCCCGTTTGGGACGCAATTATTTGCAGGTTGGTTATTATACTGACAGTTATTTTCCAGAGCATAATGTACGTTTTATTGCTATAAATGACGGTGTGGACAGCGAGGTTGGCGATGATGATTTTACGCCGTTCCGCAACATCATGAACGAGTGGTACGCTAAAGATATTAGCCGGAAGATAAGGAGTTCACAAAAGCTGCGTGGCAATGCCGGAGAGCCGCTTGCACCACCGCCTTATGGTTATAAGTGTAACCCTGAGAATCCTAAACAATGGATTATTGACGACGAGGCGGCAGAAGTAGTCCGCAAAATTTACCGCTTATGTTTAGAGGGAAACGGTGTGGAAACGATTGGCAGGCTTTTGCAGGAGGCGCATATTTTAACGCCTATCAACTATTGGAATAGCAAAGGTAGTGGCCGAGGCGGCAGAAGAAACCTTGTTGAACCCTGCAAATGGAGTAAGTCTACCGTTCGTCAAATTCTGACTATGCGAGAGTATACTGGGGTATTGATTAACTTCAAAACTTATTCTAAGTCTTTCAAAAACAAAAAACGATATAATAATCCCGAGGAAAACTGGGCGGTATTTGAAAATCATCACGAGGCTATTATCGATCCGAACACTTGGGAAATCGTCCAAAAACTGCGGGCTGGCTGTAAGCTGCGTAAACCTCGCCGAACTGAAAAGAATATGTTTGCCGGGCTGCTTTATTGCGCCGACTGCGGCCACAAGCTGCACTATAACATAAACCACCCTAACAATACGATTGAATATTTTAACTGCTCTAATTATCGTGGCAATCGTGGTACTTGCAATCAAACGCACTATATAAGGGCTGATTCGTTGGAACAGGTTGTACTTTTGGAATTAAAACGTATGGTATGTTATTTGAAAAGCCATGAGCAGGAATTTGCCGAACTGTTAGAGCGCAAAACCGAAATGGACAGTGCGTATAAAAGTCATCTTCGGCAGCAAAAGTTGCAGGAAAAGGAGAGCCGCTGTTTAGAAATTGACCGTCTGTTTGAAAGGATTTACGAGGATAATATCAACGGCAAAATATCTGATGAGCGATTTATGAAGCTATCTCATAACTATGAGGAGGAACAAAAGCAACTGAAAACAGAGATAGCCGCCTTAAAGCAGGAGTGCGAAAAGGAGGCTAACAGTAAATACGCCAAAAATCAGTTTTTGAAAGCTGTGCGGAAGTTTATGGAAATGGAAAAGCTAACGCCAGTAATTTTGAAAGAATTGGTTGAGCGAATTGATGTTTTCCATACTCAAGGTACAGGCAAAAACCGAACCCAGCGAATTGTTATTCATTATAACTTTATCGGGGTACTGGATATGCCGGTTGTGGATGAGTATTCAGAAAACATTGTTTTAGACAGCCGACAGGGTGTTGCTGTTGAATACCTGGTTGGCTAAAAAGGAGTCCATTTGTCTAAAGCCAAATGAATGGTTCACGCTAAACTCTGCCTGCGCTTTTAGCTTGGTAGCAGTTCAAGTGTTCACGCAAAAAAGGAACAGCCTTTAAGCTGTTCCTTAAAAATGGAATGTTCAGTGTCGTTATGAACATTCAATATGGTGCCGAAGACCGGACTTGAACCGGTACGAAGTTGCCCTCGACGGATTTTAAGTCCGTTGCGTCTGCCTATTCCGCCACTCCGGCAAAAAAGTATAAAAATGGAGGCGCCATCCAGAATCGAACTGGAGAATAAAGGCTTTGCAGGCCTCTGCCTTACCACTTGGCTATGGCGCCTCAACACAAAATAGTATATCATAAATTGGGGCTTAATGCAAGCAATTTTTTCAAGTTTTTTTAACTAAATTATCCTGTTTTTTGTCCAAACGGACGCGGACAAAAATTAAGCCCCCGGCGGTGCGGCCAGGGGCTTGAAATCAATAAATCTGATTATTCATACTGAATTATCATGTTGTCGATACGGCTGAAATCGTCATCATTGATAGTGTAATAGCCGTCGGTATCCTTGGCAATCTGCACGGAAATAGTTTCCGATTCCAGATAACCAATGCTGTCTAAACGGCCTTCCAGAGCGTCCAGAATAGCTACAATCCAGGCTTCATCAAATTCTTCATCGCTCATAGCGTCAAATTCACCGGAATTATAACGAGTTTCCATGTCTGCATAGAAAGTTTCATAATCTTCGTTAACAAATTTAGAAATAATGTCAATCGGGTAAATAGTCAAAGCAACCAGATATGTTTCGCTGTTCTTGCTTACATCGCCAATCTCATATTTGCTGTGTGTATAAATCTGTTTGTACATATCAATAATGCGCTGCTGAGTAGCTTCAGACAAAGCGTCATACTCGCAGTCAAAATAGCTGGCAAAGTAATCAGCTTCAACCAAAATACCGTCTTCATAATATTCCTGGGCTTCTTCCTTGGTTAAACCAACTGATTTGAGATGACTGTCATCGCACTGGCCAAGATAGATAACGTCCAGATTGCCCTTGAGCAGAGCCGCCGGGTCAAAGCCGCCGCCGCAGGCCGTAAGACCAGCCAGGCAGAAAGCCATGACCGCAAAGATTGAGAAAAGTTTCAGTTTTTTCATTTTAATACACCTCTCCTAAAAAATTTTATTTTTTGAGTTTTCCAACTCATTGGCTAACTTAAAGTTACCTGATGATAAACTTTTTTGCCTTTGCGCAGCAACAGGCGGCCGTCGGCAAAATCAGCTTCGGTAATCGGCCGGATATGCTCCGCCACGCGTTCATTATTCAGATATACGCCGCCGTCAGCAATCAAACGACGTCCCTCGCCATTGCTTTTAATCAGGCCACAGCGCGTCAACAAAGCCAGAATATCCAGACCAGCCGCCAAATCAGCCGCCGGCAGGTCGGTGCCGGGCAAATCGGCAGTATTGGGGCCGGCAGTAGGGGCGAAAAGCGCCTGTGCCGCCGCCTGTGCCTTTTCTGCTTCTTCCTCACCATGTACCAGCTTGGTAACTTCATAGGCCAGGCGCGCCTTGGCTTCATTGATAGCCGCGTCTTTGAGCGCACCTAAGCGCCGTACTTCTTCCATCGGCAGGAAAGTCAGCAGCGCCAGACAATTTTCCACATCAGCATCATCGATATTGCGCCAGTACTGGTAAAAATCGTAGGGCGAGGTTTTGGCTGCGTCCAACCAGAGCGCGCCGCTTTCTGTTTTGCCCATCTTTTTGCCCTGGCTGTTAGTCAGTAGCTTAAAGGTCAGGCCGTAAACCTGCGCGCTGTCCATACGCCGGCACAATTCTACGCCGCCAATGATGTTAGACCATTGGTCGTTGCCGCCCAGCTGCATTTTGCAATTATATTTGCGATATAGCTGTAAAAAGTCATAGCTTTGCATCAGCATATAGTTAAATTCAAAGAAAGAAAGGCCTCTCTCCAGCCGGTTTTTAAAACATTCGGCTGTCAGCATGCGGTTGACAGAAAAATGAGTGCCAACCTCACGGATAAACTCCACATAATTCAGGTTCAACAGCCAGTCGCCGTTATTAACCATCAGCGCCCGGTTGGGAATATCGCTGTCAAAATCAATAAAGCGGCTCATCTGTTTGCGAAAAGCGGCAATATTATTCAGGATAGTTTCCTGCGTCATCATCTTGCGCATATCGGTGCGGCCGGAGGGGTCGCCAATCATGCCGGTGCCGCCGCCGAAAAGGGCAATCGGGCGGTGCCCAGCGCGCTGCATATGCGACATCACCATAATCTGAATGAAATGGCCAACGTGCAGACTGTCCGCAGTCGGGTCAAAACCGATATAGAAAGTAACGCTTTCATTGCCCAAAAGGTCACGGATTGAATTATCCGTGCTTTGCTCAATATAGCCGCGTTCGGTTAAGATATCAAAAACATTAGTCATCAAAATGGCTCCCTATTCAAATATTTCGCTTACCGATTTTTTGTTATGAATATATTCGATAGTGCGTCCCAGCAGCGGCGCAATAGATACCGTCTGGATTTTGGCGCACTGACGCTCCTCCTGGGTCAGCGGAATGGTGTTGGTAATCAGCATTTCCTTAATCGCTGATTTTTCAATCCGCTCCACGGCCGGTGGGGTGAAAACGGCATGGGTGCAGCAGGCATAAACCTCTTTGGCGCCGGCCTGTTCATACAGGAAATTCGCGCCGTTGGTAATCGTGCCGGCTGTATCAATCATATCGTCAACCATAATAACATTTTTACCCTTAACGTCGCCGATTATGCCCATAATTTCAGCCTGGTTCGGCTCCGGCCGGCGTTTATCAATAATTGCCAGGCCGCAGTTCAGACGGGCGGCAATGTTACGCGCCCGGGTTACGCCGCCGATATCCGGCGATACCACTACAATATTTTCCATATTTTTCTTCAGATAATAGTCCGCCAACAGGGGCGCGGCCGGCATATGGTCAACCGGGATATCAAAAAAGCCCTGGATAGAGCTGGTATGCAGGTCAATCGTTACCATGCGGTCAGCGCCGGCGGCAGTCAAAAGATTTGCTACCAGTTTGGCAGAAATCGGCTCGCGCGGTTTTTGCTTGCGCTCCTGTCGGGCATAGCCGTAATAGGGAATAACCGCGGTGATAGATTTTGCGGAAGCACGCCGGATAGCGTCTATCATAATCAACAATTCCATCAAATTTTCATTAACCGGGTAGCAGGTGGGCTGAACAATAAAAACATTGTTGCCTCGCACACTCTCATTAATTTCCAGGCGTATTTCGCCGTCTTTGAATTTGGAAACTTTTGCTTTGCCCAAGCTGATGCCAAGGTAATCCACGATTTCCTGAGCCAACTCCGGGTGGGCGTTGCCGGTAAAGATTTGTAAAGCAGTATCGCTCATTTTAAAAATTCCTCCCTGGGTTAATAAAAAATCAAAAAAGCTTATATTACCTTAAAATTATTCGCCGGGTTTTGGGTTTTTCCTGTTGACTTTAAGGTTTTTTTATGTTTTTTTGACGGAATTAGTCTTGTTTAGGCGAGGATTGAGCGGTGGCCAGGGCTTCGGGGCTTTTTTCCCGGCCCCAGTTGGCAATCTCACGCTGTGGGCTGCGCTCCACGGCCAATGCACCAGCGCCGACCTGCTTGGTAATCGTACTGCCGGCGGCGATAAATGCATCGTCTTGCACTTCCACCGGCGCCACCAGATTACTGTTACTGCCGACAAAAACATTGTTGCCGATTTTGGTCAGGTGCTTGTTTACGCCGTCATAGTTGCAGGTAATGGTGCCGCAGCCGATATTGACGTTTTCGCCCACTTCAGCGTCGCCGATATAGGAAAGATGAGGTATTTTGCTGCCGCGGCCAATACGGGCGTTTTTCAACTCTGCAAAATCACCAACCTTTACGTCCTCGGCCAGGTTTGCGCCGGGGCGCAGATAGGCGAACGGCCCGATGTTGGCTCTGTCGCCGACTGTGGCCTGATTAAGCACGGATTTTGTAATGGTGCAGTCATTGCCAATCTGGCTATCGGTAATAAGACAATCGCTGTCAATAACGCAGCCGCTGCCAATGCTGGTTTGGCCGCGCAGCTGGCAGTTGGGATAAATAATCGTGTCCGCGCCCACCTGCACGTCCAGTTCTATGCAGCAGGAGGCCGGGTTGATGATTGTTACGCCGGCCAGCATTAATTCTTCTGCTTTGCGGCGGAAAAGTTCAGCGGCGGCGGTAGCCAGCTGCACGCGGTCATTAACGCCGGTGGTTTCCAGTGGGTCGTCTGCCGGCAGGGTATCTAGCCGCTGACCGTCCGCCGCCAGCAGGCTGATAACGTCCGTCAGATAATATTCGCCCTGCGCATTGTTATTATCCAGACGCGCCAAAGCGCTTTGCAGCGCCGCATAATTAAATATGTAAGCGCCGGCGTTGATTTCCTGTATCTGTCTTTGCTCGTCGTTGGCGTCTTTTTCCTCCACAATGGCCGTGACACTGCCGTCGTTATTCCGCACAATGCGGCCGTAGCCGTGGGGGTTGTCCAAAATTGTGGTAAGCAGCAGACCGGCCAGCGGTTGGCTGTCCTCCTGCTGGCTGGCGGCATAACGCTGATACATGGCCTTGATAGTTTGGGCGCGCAGCAGCGGTGTATCGCCGCAGAGGATTAAAACGGCCTGCGTCTGCGGCGGAATTTGCGGCAGCGCCTGTTGTACGCAATGACCGGTGCCCAACTGCGGCATTTGCAGGGCGAAGCGGCAGCCCGGCTCCCCGGCCAGACTGGCCTGTACCTGCTCGGCGCCATGGCCGACCACGATTACGCAGTTATCTATGCCGGCCGCGCGCACCTCATGCCAGACCTGACCCAGCATGGTGCGCCCGGCCGTCTTGTGCAGCACTTTGGGCAGGGCGGATTTCATGCGCGTGCCTTTGCCGGCCGCCATGATGATAGCGGTAGTATTTATTGAATTTGTTGCCATAATGTTAATTCACTTGCCTTTCTTAAATATGATGGCTGAAGTAGATTTAGGTATTTATAATTAAGTATAGCACAAGACGGAAAAAAAATCTTGTAAATATCAAAAAAAATTTAGAAAAAGTCTGTTCAAACGGCCTTTTTAGATGTATTATATAAGATAGGAATTTTATCGGCAAGTTGCAGCCCTAAAAGAGAGGTGAGAAATATGGACGGCGACACTGGCAGTAAACCCAAGATAACAAATAGCAGAGATTGCGCCGGCCATGGCTGGTAAATGCCGTAATCGCGGTTTTGGCGCGCTCTGAAATAAGGAGGAATGTGTCATGCTGACGATTTATAGAACGCCACAGCTGGGACAGGCGGATAATCCGCCGGCCATGCAGCAGGTGGCAACCATGCAGAAAGGGGATTGGCTGAATTTGGTTAATCCCACGCCGGAGGAAATTCGGCTGGTGAGCGAGCAGACCGGTATTGCCGAGGAGTTTATCCGATACCCTCTCGATGATGAGGAGTTGGCGCGTGTGGAAACAGAGGACGGCCAAATTCTGATTATCGTAGACGTGCCGGTGGTTACAAATTCGGCTGTAATTTATGATACCATGCCGTTGGGCATTGTG
>CANSKT010000043.1 GCA_947647555.1 uncultured Peptococcaceae bacterium
GTATGATGGATTGTAAGAAAGCGCTGACAGAAACCAACGGCGATATGGAGGCTGCGATTGATTATCTGCGTGAGAAAGGTCTTTCTCAGGCTGCTAAAAAATCCGGTCGCGTTGCCGCAGAGGGTATTGTAGGCCTGGGCTTTTCTGCTGATGGCAAACAAGGCGCGATTGTGGAAGTAAATTCTGAAACCGACTTTGTGGCGAAGAATGAGGAGTTTGTTAACATGGTGGACTCCTTTGTACAGGTTATTCTGGCCAACGATTTTGCTACCACTGAGGAATTGTTGGAGGGCAAACTGGGCGAGGGCACAGTGCGCGATGAGTTGACCGCTAAAATTGCTAAAATTGGCGAGAATATGACCGTGCGTCGTTTTGCTAAATATGCAGCGCCCGGTACTGTAACTGCTGGTTATGTGCATGGCGGCGGCAAAATCGGCGTTTTGGTAGAGTTCGCTACTGAAGCAGCTGATATTGAAACTGTTAAGACCATGGGCCGTGATGTGGCAATGCAGGTTGCTTCTATGAATCCGCAGTTTGTTGATGAGAATGAAGTTGACCCGGCTTATCTGGAACGCGAGAAAAAGATTTTGGTACAGCAGGCTTTGAACGAAGGCAAACCGGCCGATATTGTTGAGAAAATGGTGGTTGGCCGTTTGAAGAAAGAGTTGAAAGAAACTTGCTTGCTGGAGCAGAAATTTGTTAAAGACGGCGATATCACCGTGGCTGATTATGTTAAACAGATTGCCAAGGCTGTGGGCGCTGATGTTCAGGTTAAAGCTTTTGTTCGCTATGAAGTGGGCGAGGGTATTGAAAAGCAGGTTGATGATTTGGCGGCTGAGGTTGCCAAGATGACCGCACAATAATTTGTAATATTTACAGAAATATAAGCCATATGCCTGAAAATTTAGGCATATGGCTTTTTTATGTTGACTATTTTAGCAATTTGTGTTATGTTTTGAAGTAATTATCCTGACAGGAGGGCATGTTTTGCGTTTTAATAATCCCTTTGCTGATTTATCTCGTTTTGAACTTTTGCTCTGGCTTGGTTCCATGGCCATAATTTTTGGTGCATTTTTGCTGGCCGGCGCTCGTGAGCCGTTAAATCTGGTTTCGTCGCTGCTGGGGGTTACCTCGCTGATTTTTATTTCCAAGGGCTATGTTTTTGGCGAAGTTCTGACAGTTTTCTTTTCCATTTTGTATGGTATTGTATCTTATTTCTTCCATTATTATGGTGAAATGGTTACTTTTATTGGTATGACTGGCCCAGTGGCGCTGTTCTCAATTTTTGCCTGGCTGCGTCACCCTTATGCGGACAGCAAAGAGGTGGAGGTCAGCCATTTGCACAAAAAACAGGTAATTGTTTTAAGCATTTTGGCAGTTCTGGTGACGGTGGCTTTTTATTTCATTCTTGGCGCTTTGGGCAATGCCAATTTGCTGGTTAGCACAATTTCTGTAACCGCCAGCTTTGTGGCCGCAAGCCTGGCTTTTCTGCGCAGTCCTTATTATGCGGCCGTTTATGCTGTGAATGACTTAATCCTGATTGTGCTATGGGGTTTGGCAACATGGGAAAATATTACTTATTTGCCAATGATGGCTTGTTTTGTTACTTTCTTTTTTAATGATTTGTACGGGTTTTATAACTGGCGACGTATGCAGCAGCGGCAGATTAATGCCGTCGCCGCCGGCCGTGTGTTGACGCTGCCGGAGTGATATTGGGGCTGCGCCATTTTACTTTAACACTTAACCCTTTTCTTTCAACGACAAAATGCTCCGATGTGAATGTATTACTGCCCAGATTCCAGCTGCTGTTTGCCGGCCGCTGCCAGCTGGGCAGTACTATTTCCTGATAAAACATTTCCAGCACGGCGACCGGGTCAGGCTGCGTTTGGCTGATAGCGGCCAGCTGACGATACGGCCGGGAGGTTTGCGGAAAAAATCGCCGCAGAATGAGCAGCAGACCCACCAGACAGTAGCCGATTACCACCAAAATAAAAAGCAGCATAAATATGGCGCCGGATAATTCATCACCTTTTAATTGGTTGAAATCCGGCAGGCCGCCGTATTCGTCCCAGAGTATCCAGCTGAAAAAGCAGGTGACGCTTAAACCAAAGATGAACAGCGAGCCGCCCAAAGCCAGATAATCAGTGGTCAGATAGCGTTGAGCCTGCTTTTCATAAAAGGTTTGCTTATTTAGATAATCCTCTGGATTGGGCAGCGGTTGGCGGCGTTCATAAAGCAGCAGACCGATAAAAATGCTGCATAAAAGCACAAAATTTTTGAAAATCAACATAAACAGGCCGTATATTGGAAATTTTACCCAAAATGAACTGGCCAGATAAAGATGCAGGATTGTAAAGGGAAAATTGTTAATCAGCAGACCGCCGTAAAGCACCAGCAAAGCCAGTGCCGCGATTATTTCCAGCCCAAAGGTCAGCAGCCATTCTGTGAATTTAGGCCGATACAGCAGGGAATAGACCAGCGTCAGCAGGGCGAACAGGCCGATCCAGAGCAGGGTTTCATAGACAAAATCATAGCTTAGTGTGCTTTCCACCAGGTGCAGCAGTTCCAGTGCGCTCCAATGGCTGGAAAAAAATGCGCCAAAGCAGATACTGGCGGCGATTATGTAGGTACCGCCAAGCACCATGGGTATCATACAGGCCATTACTTTAACCAGCATGGAACGCCGTTGCATGGCGGTAAACAGGGTGCGCAGAACAAAATATGCGGAGGCAAAGGTTTGCGCCAATACCAGAAAAAGGCTGTTGGCATAGCCAACTCCACCCAGCAAAATGGCAATAAAAAGATTAAAAGCCTGCATACTAATCATCTCCTTGCCTGTAATTATAGCATAAATTGTTGCAAATTTGTATATTGAAATATGAATTTTTTGATAGGCCGGTTTGATAAGGGCTGGCGCGTGGTTGGTTGACTTTTTATTTATAAACAGCTATAATGTAATTTAAGTAGTATTGTAAACTGAAAGGTGGTTTGTGCAATGAGAATTTGCCAATAAAAATACAGGGACAAACGTAAGGCCCTGTATATCACGATGTTTAATGATAAGGAGGGCATAAGATGTCATATTTTAACTATCAAGGTCAGCAGATTTATTATCGGGAGGTTGGCGCTGGAGAACCATGCGTTTTTCTGCATGGCAACACCGCTTCTTCCAAAATGTTTGAATATCTGTTACCGTTGTATACCGATAAATTTAAGGTTATTTTGCTGGATTTTTCAGGCAATGGGCGCTCACAGCGAGTTGAGGCTTTTCCGAATGATTTATGGCAGGACCAGGGACGGCAGATTGTGGAATTATGTCGTACATTGAACTATGGCCGGGTAAATTTGCTGGGTACTAGCGGCGGCGCTTATGCGGCTATTAATGCAGCTTTGGCGGCGCCGGAGTTGTTTGCCAAAGTTGTGGCGGATAGCTTTGACGGTGAGTTTCTGGCGGAAGGTTTTGCGGCGGCAATTTTGCAGGAGCGACGCCAGGCTAAACAGGACTTAGCGGCGCGTCAGTTTTATGAATGGTGTCAGGGCGAGGACTGGGAAACGGTTGTTGACCAGGATACGGCGGTTTTGGTGCAATATGAGCAGAACCATACGCCGCTGTTCAGCCGACCGATTAAAACGATTGAGGTGCCGCTGTTGATTACGGTCAGTTTGGAAGATGAAATGCTGCAAAATGATGTGGCGGCGGAGTGCGCGCTTTGGCAGGCCAGCAATCCGCTCATCAATTATCAGGTTTTTGCCCAGGGAGCGCACCCTTTGATTAATTCCCGGGCGGAGGAGATTGCCAGTCTGGTTAAAAAATTTTTGCTTGGCTGATTGCTTTTGAGATATTTTGTAAAAACAGGTGCATTATACCATTTTATATGTTATACTTGATATAGACTCTTATTTTTGATTTTGGAGGAGGTTTTTATTATGGGTTTTTTGCAGGGTAAGACAGCGATTATCACCGGCGCCGGACGGGCGGTTTTAAGTGATGGGCGCTGCGGTTCTATCGGTTATGGTATTGCCACGGCTTATGCCAAAGAGGGCGCGAATATTGTTATAACAGGCCGCAATGTGCAGAAATTGCAGGACGCCAAGGAAGAGTTGGAGCGCCTTTATGGTATTCAGGTTTTGACGGTGGCGGCTGATGTGAACGCTCAGGCAGATAATAAGGCGGTTGTGGCGGAGGTTGTGCGCCAGACCATGGAAAAATTTGGCCGGATTGATGTTTTGATTAACAATGCGCAGGCTTCGGCCTCTGGTGTTACGCTGGTTGACCACACCACGGAGCAGTTTGATTTAGCTATGTATTCCGGGCTTTATGCCGCATTTTATTATATGCAGGCCTGCTATCCGCCTTTGGTGGAAACCAAAGGCACGGTTATCAATTTTGCTTCTGGCGCTGGTTTGTTTGGCAATTTTGGCCAGTGTGCTTATGCGGCAGCCAAAGAGGGCATTCGTGGCCTTTCTCGTGTGGCGGCTACGGAATGGGCCAAGGACGGCGTAAATGTTAACATCATTTGTCCGCTGGCCTGGACGGCGCAGCTGGAGGGCTTTGCCAACCAGTATCCGGAGGCGTTTAAGGCTAATGTCAAGATGCCTCCGGCTGGTCATTATGGCGATGCGGAATTGGAAATCGGCCGGGTTTGCGTGCAGCTGGCTTCTCCGGACTTTAAATATATGACTGGCGAAACTATCACCCTGGAGGGTGGTATGGGTCAGCGTCCGTAAAACGCTATGCTCAGGAAAATGGAGCCTGCTGATTTGGACAGGCTTATGGAGATTTGGCTGGCCGCTAATTTGCAGGCGCATAGCTTTGTGGCGGCTGATTATTGGCAGTCTAATCTGGTGCTGGTGCGGCAAATGTTGCCGCAGGCGGAGGTTTATGTTTATACCGAGGATAGCAGCCAGGAGATTTTGGGCTTTGTGGGGTTGGACGGTGACTATATTGCCGGCATTTTTGTGGATTTCAGCGCGCGCTCACAGGGTATTGGCAAAAAGCTGCTGGATTTTATAAAAGCTGCGCATACACGCCTGACTCTGCGCGTTTATCAGCAAAATGAGCGTGCGGTGCAGTTTTATCAGCGTGAGAAATTTCAGATTGTAGAAAAATCTGTGGATACGGAAACGGGCGTGCCGGAATTGCAAATGCAGTGGCTGGCTGAAAATGTTAAGTGATATACAAAAAGTCTGTTGACCGTTTGGTTAGCAGACTTTTGTCTAATTCATTGGGCTGTAAAAGGGGGTATAGTTGATGAAAAAGTTTGTTAAGCTTATCGGGATTTTGGCTCTTGTGGTTTGTTGTTTGATAGGTTGTGAAAAGTCTGATGATAACCAACAAGTAAACGTGTTGCAGATATCGGAGGTGGCAAATTTGCAGCCGGGTGAAAGTTTGCAAATTGCCGTTACGCCGGAGTTGCGAGAATATTATTTTGGTTTAAGTCGCTTGGAGGGCTGGTTTTATCTGCCGGAGTTCAGCTCCCCGACGGAACTGCCCACTGACCCCGTGTTGTATTGGTTTATGCTGATGACGGAGGGGCGCACCGGTTGGGATAAGTATGGCAATTTAACCGGCCCTAGTCCCTGGCTACATCAGGGTTATCTGGATATAGAAAAATATTATGATGTATATGGCGTTGATGAAAACGGTCAGATGAGGGAAAATAATACCTCGGGAATTTATACGGCAGTTTCCGTGGGCGAGTTTGACGAATGGGTAGCCGCACATTTTGGCGATGTTTCGCTGGAGCATGAATTTCATAATGACGCCAGGCATTGTAAGAACTATTATTTTGACGGAAGCAATTATTATTTTACCTGTTTGGAGGGAGTTTGGAGTTGGTCTTATTATGGCCTGACGGAGTTAAGCGCGGAAAATGTGGACGGGCGGATTGTTTACACCGCCTTGCTTGATTGGTATCGTTTTAATGAGCATGGTTTGTTCAGCTATTATGAAGCTGGCACGTTTGAGGAGAATATGGGTTATTTTGCGCAATGCGTGGAGGGGTATCCGGAAAACAGGGCGCTTTATGACGCTTATGGCGAGCAGCTGCTGCATAACAAGATTAGCTTTGATGAGGCTATTCGCCAGATGATTGTTGACGGTGATACGCAGGGATTTAAGGTTGGCTATCAGTTGCAGGTGAAATATTATCTTGATGAGGCAACCGGAGAGCCGTTTTATTTGCAGGTAATAGAGTTTAACGGGGAATAGAGGATATATAAAATTTGAGGTGATAGTTGATGAAAAAAATTTTGATAGTACTGTTATGTATTTTAGTCTGTTTAGCAGGTTGTGAAAAAGCTGCCGATAAACAACCGGTAAATGTGCCACAGTTGCCGCAGCCGCCGGAGGTAACAGAGGTGGCAAATTTGCAGCCGGGCGAGAGTGTGGAAATTGCCGTCACGCCGGAGTTGCGAGAATATTATTTTAGTTTGAGCCGTCTGGAGGGTTGGTTTTATCTGCCTGAGTTTGACGAGGGTAAGCAGTCGAACTATCCGCTGGATTATTGGTATTTATTGCTGTTGGCTGAAGTTGTCGGTTGGGACGAATATGGTTACTTTGAATGGAATAGTGTTTGGGGCGAGGTGCCGGAGGTCAGTCAATATGGTTCCGCAGGTTCTGCCATGATTTCTCAGGCGGAGTTCGACGCGTGGGTGCAGGCACATTTTGGCGATGTTGAACTGCAACATCAGATTGATACTGGTAAATATTATGATTTTGACGGCGAGTATTATTATGGCTGGGCTGGCGGCAGTATTCCTCTGATGTATTATGAGTTAGCCGAATTGTCGGCGGAGAATGTTGATGGCAGAATAATTTATACGGCTGTGCTTTATGATGACTATCTTAATGAATATAACTTTTTCTGGCCTGATGCGGAATTAACGCTGGAGCAAAATCGGGCGGCGCTGGCCGAAAAAATGGCTGATGCGGAGTCGGGCGAGCGCGCTGTTTATGAAGCCTTTGGCGAGGAACTGATTAGCGGCGAAATGAGCATGGACGAGGCTATCCGCCAGACGATTATTAGTGGTAATACGCAGGATTTTCCGCATTATACCAAGTTGCAGGTGAAATATTATCTGAATGAGGCAACCGGCGAGCCGTATTATTTGGCGGTGCATTGGCGGACGGCTGATAATGAAGTATGAGGATTAGTAAAATTTGCCGATAAATTTGGCTGGAAATTAAGCCAGATATGTGGTATAATTTAAGGCAAATAAACTGTAATGATAAATAATTCTGTGTTAGTGCAGAGAGGAGAGGATTTTTTTGCCCAGATTTTTTAGTAAATTGTTAACGCTGGCGGCGTTTGCGGTGTTGGCATTTGGTTTAATGGTGCCGCTTTTGCCCGGCTGGCAGACCGGCGAGGCTGAAGCCGCGGCAACTGCGACCACGTCGCCGAATGATAAGGAGATGCGCGGCGTTTGGGTTTCCAGTGTAATTAACCTTGATTATCCCAAAGCGCCAACCACCTCGGCTGATGAATTGCGCAAGCAGGCCGATGCAATTTTAGACGGCGCTGTGGAGTGCGGTTTTAATGCCGTATTCTTGCAGGTGCGCCCCTGTGCGGACGCGCTTTACAAATCAGAAATATATCCCTGGAGCATTTATCTGACCGGCCAGCAGGGCGTTGCGCCCAATTCTGGTTTTGACCCTCTGGCTTATTGGGTTGAGGGTGCGCATAAACGTGGGTTGGAGTTGCATGCCTGGATTAACCCTTATCGTATTACCAAATCATTGGCTGAATGGGATAAGCTGGCGGCCAGTTCACCGGCCAAAAAGCACCCGGAATGGACGGTGCTTTATAAGGATAATTATTATTTCAATCCGGCTTTGCCAGAGGTGCGTCAGCTGGTGATTGACGGCGCGGTAGAGTTGGCGCAGAATTATGCGATTGACGGCGTGCATTTGGACGATTATTTTTATCCTGGCACTGATTTTGACGACGCCAAGGAATATGCGGCGCAGGGTGGCAACTATAAGGATATTGGCGATTGGCGGCGGAATAATGTCAATTTGCTGGTGCAGGGGCTGAATGACGCGTTGCATAAAGTGCGGCCGGAAATTCAGTTTGGTATCAGTCCGGCCGGTATTTGGGCCAGCAATACCCTGAACCCGGCTGGCAGCGCTACTACCAGCACCTATTCTTCTTATTATAATATGTACGCGGATAGTCGTGGTTGGGTAAAATCCGGTTGGCTGGACTATATTGCACCGCAAATTTACTGGGAGGCTGGCCATAAAACTGCTGATTTTACGGCGTTGTTGAATTGGTGGTCTGATGTGGTGAGTGGCACTCAGGTTAAGCTTTATATTGGTTTGGCTGATTATAAAACGCTGGAAGCCAAGGCGGCGGATAGTCCCTGGTATGATGGCGCAGAAATTACCCGGCAGATTAAGGCCTGTTCAGCTAAAACGCAGGTGGCCGGCACTATTCACTTCCGCTATGGCTCAATCTCCGGTAGTCAGGCATTGCAGCGCGTTTTACAGCAGGCATATGCCGGCCAGAATGGTAATTCCAGTGCGGTTAATGGTAATCTAAATAATAATACTAATAGCACTACTGATAATTCAAATAAGCCTAATCCGCCGTCTGTGTCTGAATTGCCGGTTGGCAAGGGTGAAATTCGGGTGTTGGTGGACGGCAAACAGCTGACTTTTGACCAGCAGCCATATATTGAAGCTGGTCGGGTGATGCTGCCGATGCGCATAATTTTCCAGGAACTGGGCGCAACGGTTAATTACGCTGACCGCAAAATTGAGGCGCGGCGCGGTGATATTGTCATCAAGCTGGCTTTGGATTCTACGCAAATGCAGGTTGGTAATAAAACGCAGACCATAGACGTGCCGGCGGTTTCTGTGAATGGCCGCACCATGCTGCCGCTGCGTGCGGTGGCTGAAGCGTTGCAGTGTAATGTTCAATGGGATAACAGCACCAAAACAGTAACTATTACTAATACGGCTGATTAACTATTGACTTATTAATTGAGGAGGTGTATAATTGTGGTAAAGAAGTATTGGCGCAAGCTTTGGGCACCAGTGCTGATAACCATTTTGATACTAACGGTGCTTATCGGTTATTTGTTTGCGTTTTTATTTGTTGGTACGGTTTATTATGCGTTTAATGGTTCAGCCCTGTTGCCTGTTTTGTTTTGCTTATGTATATGCGGCGGCTGTGGGGTTAGTGTATTTGTGCTATGGGAGCGAATTAAAGAAATAGAAAGTGGTGAGGAAGATGATATTAGTCAATACTGATTATATTGAGGGTAAAACATTGGAAATGCTGGGTCTGGTTAAGGGCAGCACAATTCAATCCAAAAATATTGGCCGGGATATAACCCAGGGCTTTAAGACCCTGGTGGGCGGCGAGCTTAAGGCTTATACGGATATGATGAACGACGCCAGAGCCTTGGCGACCAAGCGTATGGTTGAAGAAGCTAATAAGCTGGGCGCTGACGCTGTTGTTAATGTTCGTTATGCATCAGCCGCAGTTATGCAGGGCGCCGCCGAGGTTATGGCCTACGGTACGGCTGTTCGTTTTGTATGATAACGCTTTATATGCAGGAAAACTCAAATAACTTATAAAACGATTTGTTAGACAAAAAGGGCAGTTTCCACTGGGGGACTGCCTTTTATATTTTCCCTGGGGGGAGGAAACATTTTGATTGTTGGGCGTTTTGCGCCGTCACCCAGCGGCAGAATGCATTTAGGTAATGTGTTTACGGCGCTGCTGGCCTGGCTTGATGTGCGGCAGGCTGGTGGGAAGCTGATTTTGCGTATTGAGGATTTGGATACGCAGCGTTGTTCTCTGGCCAAGGCGGAACAGCTTTTGGCTGATTTGCAATGGTTGGGGTTGAACTGGGACGAGGGCGGTTTAAAGCCGGCATATTGCCAGAGCAAACGCACGGAGCATTATCAGGTGGCTTTTGCTAAATTACAGTCGGCTGGACTGGTTTATCCCTGTTTTTGCAGCCGAGCCGAGCGTTTGGCTAATAATTTACTTTCTGCACCGCATTTGGGCGAAAATATGCAGGCTGGCAGTTGTTCCTGTCACAGTTTGACGGCTTCAGAGAGGGCGAAAAAATTGTCTGCCGAGTCGCGTAAACCGGCTTGGCGCGTGTGTGTACCGGCAGAGGAGGTGAGGCTGCTGGACGATAATATGGGTGAATATCGGGAAAATTTAGCGGCAGACTGTGGTGATTTTATCATCAAGCGTTCTGATGGGGTTTTTGCTTATCAGCTGGCGGTGGTGGTGGACGACGCGGCCATGGGCGTTAACCGGGTGGTACGCGGCCGGGATTTGTTGAACTCCACGCCGCGCCAGATTTGGTTGCACAAAATGTTGGGCTATCCGCCGCCCAGTTTTGCGCATGTGCCGTTGCTTTTGGCGGCGGACGGCAAGCGTTTGGCCAAACGGGAACGCAGTCTGGATATGGGCGCTTTGCGCCAGCGTTATACCGCGCCGCAGTTAATTGGCGGTTTGGCCTGGCTGGCCGGTTTGCAGCCGGAGCCGAGCCCGGTTGAGCCATCAGAGTTAATCGACAATTTCAGTTGGGCGCAGGTGGGCAGCCGGGATATTGTGGTGGAGGATATTTTTGTCGAAAGTTAAACAATATCCGTGTTGATAATATTCAGAATGTCTTGCTTTAATACGGCTTTTGTGTTAAAATAAAAAAATATAAGCAAATTGGCTGCTGTTAGAGCAAAAGGAGTGTTGGCAATGATTCAGGTTTATAATACAATGGACGGGCATAAGGTGGAGTTTGTGCCGCGCGATGCCGGTAAGGTGTCAATGTATGTTTGCGGCCCCACGGTTTACAATTATATTCATTTGGGTAATGCCCGGCCGATTGTGGTTTTTGATACAATTCGCCGTTATTTCAAATATGCCGGTTATGATGTTACATATGTGCAGAATTTTACCGATGTGGACGATAAAATTATCAATCGGGCGCAGGAGGAGCAGATTACGGCGGCAGCGGTGGCAGAGAAATATATTGCCGCCTATTTTGAGGACGTGCGTGCGTTGAATGTGCTCAAAGCTGATGTGCACCCACGCGTAACGGAGCATATGTCGCAGATTATCGCTCTGGTGGAGCAGCTTTTGGCTCGGGGTGCGGCTTATGAGGTTAATGGCGACGTTTATTTTGCTGTGGAGAACTTTCAGGATTATGGCAAGCTTTCCGGCCGTGATTTGGAGGATATGTTGGCTGGGGCGCGTGTACGCGTGGGCGAGCAGAAGCGTAACCCGATGGATTTTGCGCTTTGGAAAGCGGCCAAACCGGGCGAGCCAAGTTGGCAAAGCCCCTGGGGTGAGGGTCGGCCGGGCTGGCACATTGAATGTTCGGTGATGAGCAAAGAATATTTGGGCGACAATTTTGATATTCATGGCGGCGGCGCGGATTTAATTTTTCCGCATCATGAAAATGAGATTGCTCAGGCGGAGGCGGCGTCTGGCTGCACATTTGCGCGTTATTGGCTGCACAACGGTTTTATTACAGTTAATGATGAGAAAATGAGCAAATCTTTAGGCAATTTCTTCCTGTTACGTGAAATTCTGGAAAAATTCCCCGGTGATGTGGTGCGTTTTTATCTGCTAAACACACATTATCGCAGTCCGATTGATTTTGATGATGAAAAACTGCAAATTGCTGCGAAGAGTCTAGGGCGTATTCGCAACGCTTATCTGCTTTTGCAGGAGTTGGCAGAACAGCCAGAAACGCCGGACGCTTCCGCGGACGAGGCTATGCGCCGGGCGACGGAAACTTTGCGGCGCTGTTTTGCCGAGGCCATGGACGATGATTTTAATACGGCATTAGCTATTGCGGCGATTTTCGATTATACCAAAGCGATTAATACTTATGCCCGGCAGGCAGAAGCGGCCACGTTGGCAGATGGTTTGCAGCTGATGGAGGCTTTGGACGAGGTTATTGCCTGCATTAAGCCGCAGCCGGCGGCTGGTCTGGGGGCTGATGATGAGATGATTGGCCGGCTGATGGATTTAATAATCAAGGTGCGTCAGCAGGCGCGCCAGAAAAAAGACTGGGGGACGGCGGATTATATTCGCGATGCTCTGAAAGATTGTGGTATTGCGCTGGAAGACGGCGCTGACGCTGTGCGTTGGAAATTAATCTAAAAAATTACAAATAAAAATAAAAATTTTCAGGAGTAATTTGATATGAGCAAAATTTCAAGATGATAAAAGATAGCTATTTAAAAGATAGGGAAGAATATAAAATGGAAAAATATTTAACTGACCAGCCGGAGCTGCTGCCAGCCTTAACCCTGGCATATATTGGGGACGGATACTATGAAATGGTGGTGCGCAATTTCCTGTTGGGTCAGGGCTTGCGTCGGGTTGATGATTTGCATAAGCATGCTATTGAGTTGGTTTGTGCCACAACGCAGGCGCAGCTGGCGCATCGTTTGCAGCCATGTTTAAATCAGGCGGAAGAAACGGTTTTGCGGCGTGGCCGCAATGCAAAGGGTATGCATATTCCCAAGGGAGCCACCGTGGCCAATTATCGTCTGGCTACGGGTTTGGAGGCGCTGGTGGGTTATTGGTATCTGAGCGGTGATTGGGACCGTCTGGATTACTGTTTTAAGCAGCTTTGGCAGCTGCGTGGGGAGGAAATGCAGTGAAAGTAATTTTGCTAGAACATACGCCGGAGCCGGAGCGTTTGGTGGCGGCGGCGGCCAGACTTTGCTATTCTGACAAGGCGGCTGATGAACTTTTGCAGGATTTTACGCCGGATAAGGTGTCTGCTTTTGTGCGCAAGTTGGTTTCTCTGGGGCATGAAAGCCCGATGGAGCATGTAAACTTCACCTTTGCTATTGCCGGGATTAGCCGCGCCTGTTCGCATCAGCTGGTTCGGCATAGGATTGGCGCTTCTTATTCGCAAAAATCGCAGCGTTATGTTAAGGAGAAGCAGTTTGAATATGTAACGCCGCCCAAAATTGCGGCCAAACCGGAATTGGCGGCTAAATTTGAGCAGGCTATGATTGATATGCAGCATGTTTATGAGCAGCTGCTGGCGGCCGGTGTGCCGGCGGAAGACGCGCGATTTGTTTTGCCTAATGCAGCTTCTACCAGTCTGGTTTTGACGATGAATGTGCGTAGTTTATGGCATTTCTTTGAACTGCGCTGCTGTCAGCGTGCGCAGTGGGAAATTCGGGCGCTGGCTAATGCCATGCTGGCCGAGGTGCGCCAGGTGGCGCCGCTGCTTTTCGAAAAGGCTGGCCCCACCTGTGAAAGTATGGGTATTTGCTTTGAGGGGGCTATGAGTTGCGGCCGCTGCGCCAATGTTTTGGAGCGTTAATTGTTGCAACAAAAATTATTATGTAATGACATAAAAAACGGTCTGCCGGTGTATGCCAGCAGGCCGTTTGTCTGTTATTTTCTTTTCAGGGAGCGGATAAGTTCCCGGTCTTCTGGCCGCATGCGCCGGGACTCTAAAATCTTTTGCAGGCTTTTGTTATAGGTGAAATCGTCCAGCCGGCTTTGGTGCAGATAGGTCAAACCCTCCTCGCGGTATTTGACAAAGAGGGTGGAAAGTAACCAGGCTTTGCCCATATCAACATAATATTCGCCGCCGGGGATTTCCTCCAGCAGCCGGCAAATATCCGACAAATAGGCTGGTTGCAAATAGTGCGCCAGCAGCATTACCAGCACAAAACGCCGGGCAAAGGGCAGGGGATTGTTGGTGTTTTGTAGCAGAAAGGCATACATTTGTTGGGCTTCTTCCGGCTTTTTCAGGTTGAATGTGGTGGTGGTACAATCACAGATTGACCAGTTGGTAATTTGCGGCAAAAATTTCTCCAGCCATTGCAGGCGCTCTGACATGGGCATTTTGGCGTTGGCCAGCACCATGCCTTGCAGCATAATTTCTTCAAAATATTCGGCCGGATTGTTGCTTAAAAAGGCGCGGAAGTCCTGTTTGCTGATTTGTCTGGCCAGCTGGCGCAGACTGGGTATGCGCACGCCCAGCATATTATCACAGCCCGGCACCAGTCCGGCCGAAAAGTTTTGGTAATCTTTTTCCGCATTGGTCAGCAGAAAATCGCGAACATAAGTGAAATCGGCGTTATTATCAGTCATAAAAAACTCCTTGGCTTGTAAAAAATCCAATCAATATAATTATACGTATTTTTGTTCGGTTTGGCAAGTATTTTGTAAAAATTTTGCCCGGGGCGTAATATTGCCGCCTGAAAACGTACTTAATATATGTAGGCGCGAATGGGGGGATTGATATGGAGGACGAACGGATTATTGAAATGCTTTGGCAGCGGCAGGAAAGCGGTTTGGCTGAGGTTAAGTTGAAATATGAGCGGTTGTGCCGGCAGACGGCGCAAAATATTTTGGCTTTGCCGGACGATGTCAGCGAATGTTTGAACGACGCTTATTTTCAGCTGTGGCAGTTGATACCGCCGCAGCGGCCGCAGCATTTGGCGGCTTTTCTGCTGCGTGTGGTGCGCAATCTGGCGCTGAAAAGGTATGCCTATAACAGCGCGCAAAAGCGCTGTCCGGAGGTTTTGCTTTCATTGAGCGAACTGGCCGAAGTAACGCCGGCTGCGGCGGTGCTGGACGATGAGTTGAACCGGGCGGAATTGCTGGCGGCGATTAACGAATTTTTGCGTCGGCAAAGCAAACTAAATCGGCAGCTTTTTCTGCGGCGTTACTGGTATTTTAATTCGCTGGACGAGCTTGCTGGGCAGTCCGGCCTGTCAAACGGAGCGGTGGCGGCCAGATTGTGTCGGTTGCGCGCGGCATTGAAAGTGCATTTGCAAAAGGAGGGTTTTAATATATGAAAGAAAAAATGGCGCAAAATCTTACGGATAAGCAGCAGGACGGTTTGGCGATGGCTCAACTGCTGAATGATGTGGACGCGGATATGCTGGCGGAAAGCCTGGAAATGCGGCCGGCGGCCAGACACAGCTGGTATAAGGGTTTGGCGGCTGTTCTGGCGCTGGCGCTGCTATGTTCCTGTTCCTCGCTGGCCTGGGCGGTCAACACACTGCAACAGGAAAATAAGGAGTTTTATCTGCGTTATCTGACGCCGGATATGCTGGCGCTGCAAACGGAAAGTGTGGCGGAGCCGGATATTACAAAGCAGGCGGAGCGCCTTTTTGCGGCTCTGCAATCTGACGATATATATTATCAGTATATTGCGGTTAACCGTCTGGTTGAGTTTTATAACGACCCTGATTTGCGCTCGCGCGCGGTGGCGGCCTTACAGCCGTTTTTGAACAGTCCGGAGCCGAAGCTGGCTGAAGCGGCGGCTTTGGTGTTGGATATTTTGACGGACAATTTGCAAAATCCGCAGTTGTGTCATATGGCTGACGGCAGTATCTTTTTTACGCTGTTCAATGATTATTCTGATTATGGCAGTCATAACCAGATTTGGCGCATTAAAGACGGCCAGCTTAGTCAATATAC
>CANSKT010000044.1 GCA_947647555.1 uncultured Peptococcaceae bacterium
GGATTGTCCAGCAGTGTAGGAATAAGGAAGATGAGCCGGCCATGGCGCAGGAATTGCCGCGTTTTTTCCGGCAGGCACGGCGCATTGCCCGGGCGGCCAGCATGAAAGACGAACAGCTTATTCTGGATATTGGCTTTGGTTTTGGCAAAAATGCGGAGCAGAATATGCAGGCTTTGGCGCAGACCTCTTCTTTGCGCGTCTTGGGGCGGCCAATTCTGATTGCGGCTTCGCGTAAATCTACCTTGGGTCTGTTGACGGGCAAGCCCGTGGAACAGCGGCTGGTGGCTACGGCGGCAACTACGGCGGCGGCGGCGCTGGCCGGAGCCGCATTGGTGCGTGTGCATGACGTGGCCGAGGCGGCTGATGTGCTGGCTGTTTGCCGGCCGATGTATCAAATAAATTGCGGTCAGAATTTAAACAGTTAAAATTAAGCAAAATAAGCATAAAATCAAAAATAATTAATTAAATATAAAAAAATTTTTAATTAGGAGAAAATAATTTAATGTTTAATGAAATTTTTCATCAAGATAAAATTATTTTACCGGATTTAAGCTTTTGGGCCTGTCATGGCGTTTTGCCGCAGGAACATGAACAGAAACAGGAATTTCGTTTGAGCGTAACCTTGATTTTGGATACCTGCGAGGCCGCGGAAAGTGATGATTTGACGGATACAGTTGATTATGGTCAGGTTTACCGCCAGATTGAAAAAATTATGCTGGGCGAGCGGCATAATCTGCTGGAGAGTTTGGCTTCAGAAATTGCGCATACGCTGTTGGCCGACGAGTTGGTGCAGGCGGTGACGGTGCGTTTGGAGAAATGCGCCGCGCCGTTGGCGCCAATGTTTAATGCGCCGGCCATTCTGGAGATAACCAGGACGGTGGCGGATTACGGATTATGAGCCTAAGGCCAGGCCAACACCAGATTTATCTGGGGCTGGGCAGTAATCTGGGGCGGCGCGCGGCCAATCTGCATACCGGTTTGCAGCTTCTGCAAGCGGCCGGGATACGGCTTGAGGCGCTGTCCAGCGTTTATGAAACCGCGCCCTGGGGCGGCGTGGAGCAGCCGGATTTTTATAATCTGGTGGCGGCCGGCTTGACCGGCTTGGCGCCGCTTGAGTTGTTGCAGCTGGCTAAAAGCGTGGAAAAAACGGTGGGCCGAAAGCCGGGCGAGCGTTGGGGGGCGCGCGTATTGGATATTGATATATTATTATATGATGAAATTTTATATCAGGAATTGACTTTTTCCGCCCAAGGGCTTATAATTCCACATAAAGAGATGTATCATCGAGCGTTTGTTTTAGCGCCGTTGTTGGAAATTGCGCCGGGTGTTGAATTGCCCGGCCAGTCGCAGAGCGCGGCGGAACTTTTGGCGCAGCTGCCGCTGGCGGAACGTCGGGGTGTGCGGCCGTTGGGAGCGCTCGTTGATTTGCTTGAACCAATAGCTTAAAAAATTAAGTTGCTATGAAAGGGGTATGAGAAAATGGAATTAATTAAAAGTGTGGCCGAGATGGCGGAGTTGGGGCGTAAATGGCGTGCTGAAAATAAGCGCGTGGGTTTGGTTCCGACCATGGGTTATCTGCATGAGGGGCATTTGGCGCTGGCTAAACAGGCCGTGGCCGAAAATGACCTGACGGTTATCAGCATTTTTGTCAATCCCATTCAGTTTGGGGCCAACGAGGACCTGGACGTTTATCCGCGTGATTTGGAGGGGGATTTGGCCAAGGCGGAGTCTGTGGGCGTGAAATACGCTTTTGCGCCGGAGGCGGCAGATATGTATCCAACTGGCTTTGCGACCACTATGGACGTGGCCGGAGTTACGCAGACCTTATGCGGCGCCAGCCGAAAAGGGCATTTTCAGGGCGTTTGTGTGGTTTTAAGCAAGCTTTTCAATTTGGTGCAGCCGTATAGGGCGTATTTTGGCCAGAAAGACGGCCAGCAGCTGGCTGTGGTGCGCAAGCTGGCGCTGGATTTGAATATGCCGGTGGAGATTTGCGGCGTGCCGATTGTGCGTGAGGCGGACGGGCTGGCTAAAAGCTCCCGTAATGTTTATCTGGACGAGGAATGTCGTAAACAGGCGCTGGTGCTTAGTCAAAGCTTGCAGGTGGCCAAGCGTTTGTATGACGAGGGCGAGCGTGACGTTGGCCTGATTAAGGCGGCAGTGCAGGCGCATATTGAAACGGCGCCTCTGGCTCAGATTGAATATGTTGAGTTGGTGGACGCCGTAACCATGCAGCCAGTTTTAAAACCGGAAAAGCCGGCCATGCTGGCATTGGCGGTGCGTTTTAAGACAACTCGCCTGATTGATAATATAATTTTGGGTTAAAATTAAAAATTTTGGGATAAATTATAAATTAAAATAGGGAAAGGCTGGAATTCTGCTAATGAATAAGCTTTTAATTGTGGTTGATTATCAAAAGGATTTTGTGGACGGCTCGCTGGGCTTTGCCGGGGCGGAAATGCTGGACGAAGTTATTGCGGCCAAGGTTCGACAGTATCAGGCGGCAGGGGATAAGGTTGTGGTGACGATGGATACTCATGAGGCTGATTATTTGCGCACACAGGAGGGACGGCGGCTGCCGGTTCGCCATTGTCAGCGCGATACAGAGGGCTGGCGGGTTTATGGCCAGACAGCGGAGTTGGTTGAGGATTGTCGCGCTTTTGAAAAGCCCACCTTTGGTTCGGCTGCATTGTTTGATTATCTGCGCAATTCTGCTTGTTTTGAGCAGATTGAACTTTGTGGTTTGGTTAGTAATATGTGCGTGCTTAGTAATGCGGTTTTGGCCAAATGCGCACAGCCGGAGGTTCCGATAGTTATTGATGCTTCTGCCTGCGCCGCGCCAGACCCGGAGATGCATAAAGCCGCTTTGCAGGTTTTGGCTGGTTTGCAGATTGAGATTATTTGAGGTTAATAATAAGTAAATTTTTACAAGTTACTTTTTAACAAAAAATAATTTTAAGAAATAGCTTGCATTTCTCGTAAAATAGTGTATTATTATATATACTGAATATACGCTTTAAATGATGTAGGCGTTGATGCGCGCCCCTTGGAGGTTAAAAGCATAATGAATCTTACCATGTTAAAATCCAAATTGCACCGGGTTACGGTAACAGAAGCAAACTTGAACTATGTTGGCAGTATCACGATTGACTCTGATTTGATGGCTGCCGCCAATATTCTGCCTAATGAACAGGTGCATGTTGTGGATAACAACAATGGCTCCCGATTGGTTACATATGCCATTCCCGGGCCGGCTGGCTCCGGCGTAATCTGTCTGAACGGTTCTGCGGCCAGACTGGTACAGCCCGGTGATATTGCAATTATCATGGTTTACGCTATGATGAGCGAGGAAGAAGCCAAAACATTTGAACCGACCGTGGTGTTGGTGGACGAAAAAAACCGGATTGCTGAGGTTTTTGCTGAGAAGCACGGCGAGGTTAAATAAACCCGGATAAGCAAAAAAATAACACTGGTCTTTAACCAGTGTTATTTTTTTTGTTTATCCGGCGCCTGTCTGTTCCAGAGAGGGCGGCAAAGCCTGATGTTAACCATATAACCAGTTCTTGCCCTGCTGCATAAGCTAATATTAAAAGCTGATAAAACATAGCAGGGCAAGGAGAATATAAAGATGAGAATATATTTTGATAATAGCGCCACAACCCGGCCTTATCCGGAAGTTGTGTCTGCGGTAAATCAGGCGCTGCTGGAGAATTGGGGCAATCCCAGCGGTATTCACAGCTTTGGCCGTGATGCATATGATGCGTTGAGCGCGGCCAGAAAGCAGGTTGGAGGGTTGATTAATGCCGAGCCGGGCGAAGTTTATTTTACTTCCGGCGGCACGGAAGCTGATAATCTGGCGATTTTGGGCGTGGCCGGGCGTTTTCAGCGCGGTCATATTATTACCAGCAGTATTGAGCATGCGGCGGTTTTGGGCTGTTGCCATTATCTGGAGGAGCAGGGCTTTGATATTACTTTTTTGCCGCCGGACGCAGAGGGAATAGTCAGCGCGGCGCAGGTGGCGCAGGCTTTGCGTCCGGATACGCTGCTGGTTAGTTTGATGTTGGCTAATAATGAGATTGGCTCCATTCAGCCGGTGGCGGAAGTTGGCCGGCTGTTGGCGGAGCATGGCGTTCTGCTGCATACTGATGCGGTGCAGGCTGTCGGCAAGCTGCCGATTGATGTGCAGCAGCTTGGTGTGGATATGCTGACTATTTCCGGCCATAAAATTAACGGCCCCAAGGGTATTGGCGCGCTTTATGTGCGGCATGGGGTGGATTTGCAGCCGCTGCTGTTTGGCGGCGGTCAGGAGCGGAGGTTGCGCAGCGGCACAGAAAATATGCCGGGGATTGTTGGTCTGGGCGTGGCGGCTGAGATAACGGCGAAGCGTTGGCCGCAGCAAGCCAGACAGGCGGCGGCGGTGCGTGATTGTTTCTGGCATGAGTTGCAGCAACTGATAAGCGGCGTGGTGGTTAACGGCGGTTGGAGTCAGCGTTTGCCGGGCAATTTGAATTTAAGTTTTCAAGATGTGGAGGGTGCGGCGCTGTTGTTGTTTCTGGATTTGGCCGGGGTGGCGGTAAGCGCGGCTTCTGCTTGCAGTTCCGGCCGGGCGGAACCCTCTCATGTTTTGCAGGCCTTGCAGTTGCCGGAATGGCGGCTTAAAAGTTCTGTGCGTTTAAGCTTCGGCTGGGAAAATACGCTGCTGGAGGCACGGCAGGCCGCTAAAATTTTTGCGGAGCAGGTTGAACTGCTGCGCCGAGATAAAGCCTGAAAATGTTAAAGGGGGCGTTATAATGATTTGGCTGGCCTTTATTTTTTGTGCTTTGCTGTTTCTGCCGACGCTGCTTTGCTGTCTGGTTGGCGGTTGGCTGCTGCTGTTTGGCTTGGCGGCGCTGGCCTGCTGGCTGGTTATTGGCTGGTGGATTTGGCTGGCCTGGCTGGGCTGGCGGCGGCAGACAGAATATGATGATTATGCATAATAAAATTGGCTGAAAATTTAAGCGAGCAGGTTTAGGCCTGTTACAAATTGGGCATAAGAGAATTAACAAACATTTAGCGCAAAGCGCAACACGAAAATAAATGGAGATGATACTTATGCTTAGATTTGAACATAACACCTGCCCGGAGAATTTGTCTGAAAATTATTGGCAGCAGCTGTGCCGGCGCAACCGACAGCATCGGCTGATTGGCATTTGGGTTTTGCTGTTTCTGCTGGCGCTGGGCGCGTATGGGGTGCTTAACTGGCTGCATGAGCCGGCGGTGGCCATTGCCGGCGATAATCTACCCTTTCGTTTGCATATTGTGGCAAACAGTGATAATGCCGCCGACCAAACCCTGAAATTACAGGTGCGTGATGCGGTGGTGGCTTATTTAACGCCTTTGCTGGCAGATGTTGAAACTGCCGAGGAGGCGCAGGCTGTGGTTGTGGAAAATATACCGCAGTTGGAGGCGCTGGCGGCTGGTATTGCGGCTGATTTTGGTTATGGCGCTTATGCGGAGGTTGGGCGTTTTGATTTTCCGGCCAAGCGCTATGGGCAGGTTTATATGCCGGCCGGGGAGTATCCGGCGCTGCGGCTGGTGCTGGGCGAGGGTGCAGGGCATAATTGGTGGTGCGTGTTGTATCCGCCTCTGTGTTTTGTCGATGAGTGCGGCGAGTTTAAAATCTGCGGCGAGGGCGAAAACGCTGGTTTGCTGGTTAGCCAGCAGGGTGAGCGGCAAGTGCGCTTAAAAATTTGTGAAATATTTTATGATAAGTAGGTTTGGCAGGTATTTTTCAGGGCGGCCAGGCATAGGTTGTCTTGAGGTGGTTTTAGATGTTCAAAATTTCTGATTTGCGGAATAAAGATATTATTAGTTTAAGCGACGGCAAAAGGCTGGGGCCGGTGCGCGATGTGGAGGTTGATTTGGCGGCCGGGCGTATTATGGCGCTGGTTTTGCCGGGGAACAGCCGTTTTCTGGGCGTTTTCAGCAAGGGCGAGGATATTGTTGTCCCCTGGGAGCGGATAAAGAAAATTGGCGTTGATGTGGTGCTGGTGGAGTACAGTCCGGATAATTTGGCGCCTGCGCCTGGTCGTCGTCGCCGTCGGCCGGCAGATACTGAAGAAATGGAGAATGAAGAACTGGATATGCTCTGGAATGAATAAATTATAGTAAAATTTGGATATTTTTGCTTGACAGTAACCGCCAAAATGTAGTAAAATTGAAAATAATAAATTTCAGTCGGTTCAAACTAAGTGAATTCCAGTCGGCTAAAGCCAACTGGATTAATTCACACTAAACTCTGGCTTCGCCTTTGGCTCGCCAATCGTTAAGTGTTCATTAAGGGGGTTATTGTCTGTTATGCGCTGTTCATTTTGTGGTTATCCTGATTCCAAAGTTCTGGATTCCCGGCCGGTGGAAGATGGGCGCAGTATTCGGCGGCGCCGGGAGTGTTTAAGCTGCGGCAAGCGCTTTACCACCTATGAGCGAGTGGAGGAAACTAACCTGCTGGTAGTTAAGCGCGATGGCAACCGGGAGATTTTTGATAAAACCAAAATTTTGGCCGGTTTGGTGCGCGCCTGTGATAAACGTCCTGTGCCGGCGCTGGTTTTGGAGCAGCTGGTGGCTGATATTGAAAAGGAACTCAAAAATTCTGCGGAGCGAGAAGTTCCGGCCATGCGCATTGGCGATATGGTGATGGAAAGGCTGCGTGCGGTTGATGACGTGGCTTATGTGCGTTTTGCTTCGGTGTATCGTAAATTTGAAGATGTGGAAACATTTTTGCAGGAGATACATAAGATGATGGAAAGCAAAGAAGAAAATTGATTTTAAGAGGAAGGCTGATTGCGGCCTTCCTCTGTTTTATAAGCGGCGAAAAGTGGATATTTAGTCGAAGCAGGCTGGATAATAGCGGAGGCTGGCGAGATATAGTGGAAATGCACGATAAGTTAACCGGGACAAGTATTGATTTTCACGCGAAAAAAGACTATAATTTTACTTGCATGTAAGAAATTACAAAAATTTGATGAAAAGGAGGATACCGTAATGAAAAACAATGAAATATTGAAAAATTTGGTTTATGATGGTATGAGCGGTCTGTTAGATAATAACTGCTACCAAACAACTGAACTAAAACTTGTTCAAGATGAATTTGTTGATGGCTTATTTTGCGAGCAGGCTTATGAAGAAGTTTTTTTAGCCAATCAACGCTTGTGTCAGCGTTTGGGCGTGCAGGCGGATAAAGACGTGGAAAGCATTATTGATAATTTGTTAGCGATAAGCAGACATTTGGCTCTTAAGATGTATGATTATGGTGTTCGGTTCTCCTCGGTGCCCAGCAAGTAGCTGATTGTTTCTCAAACATATTTTGAGTTTATATTGCAGGTTGCAAAAAAAACAAAAGGTGACTAGCCAATTTGGTTAGTCACCTTTTGTTTTAACGGTTTTTAATGCCAGCGTTCAGCGTTTTCCAGTATCGGCCGGCCGGCGGCCAGAGAAGCGGCGGCTTGCAGAACCCTCTGATTTTCTGAACCGCGGAAGTTCAGTTCCAGATTGCGCTGCGCCTGAATAAAAGGGCCGTCAATCAGCGTATCGGTCAGCGCCAGCAGCTGGTTTATGGCGGGGTCGTCCATTTGCAGCAGCTGTTCAAAGGTATAGCCGGTGTAAATGGCCAACTCCAACCCCTGCTGCTTGATTTGCTGCGCCAGCGGCAACAGGGCGGCCGCCTGGGCCAGCGGTTCGCCGCCGCTGAAAGTTACGCCAGAAAGCAGCGGATTTTTTTTAATTTGCGCCATGATTTCGTCTGGAGTGGTTTCCTCGCCGCCCTCAAAAGCCCAGGTTTGCGGATTATGGCAGCCGGGGCAGTGGTGAGGGCAGCCCTGCACAAAAACCGTCAGACGAATACCGGGGCCATCGGTAATGGAATCGTTAACAATCCCGGCCAGACGCAGTTTGGACGGCGTTCGGCAATCAGCCGACATTATGCTTTACCCGGTCCTGTTCCTCGGCGCGTTTGGCGTTATTGAAACGGTCCAGGGTGCCTACCAGATAGCCGGTGATGCGGCGGATACGCTCAAAGCCTACGCCCTCGCCTACCAGAATGTCGTTTTCAGTCATTTTATTTGTTTGGTTAGTCATGTTAAAATCCTCCTTATGCCAGTGCGTTGGGATTTGCCTGGCGTTCATTTTCTTCATTGATATCTCCGCAATAGCCGCATGTTTCAGCATTGCCGCGCAGTGTGGCTCTGATAGCGCGTAGCTTGGCCTGACTTACGCCCTCGCCCTCATGACGGCCGCAACGGGGGCAAACCTCATTGATAATGCCGCTATAACCACAAACGGGGTCGCGGTCTACCGGGTGATTAATGGAACCGTAGCCAATGCCAATCTGTTGCATATAGCGTACAATTTGCTCAAAAGCTTCAATATTCTTGGCGGTATCGCCGTCTAATTCTACATATGAGATATGGCCGGCGTTGGTTAGTTGATGATAGGGTGCTTCAATTTTCAGTTTTTCATAAGCGCTGATTGGATAATACACCGGTACATGGAAACTGTTGGTATAATAATCGCGGTCAGTAACACCGGGAATGACGCCGAACTTTTTCTTATCAATGCGGATAAAGCGTCCGGACAGACCCTCGGCCGGCGTGGCCAGCAGCGTGAAATTAAGCCCAGTTTCTTCTGATTTGCGGTCGCAGTATTCACGCATGAAGCTGACGATTTCCAAGCCCAGATTGCGTGATTCCATTGATTCACCATGGTGACTGCCGGTCAGCGCCACCAGCGTTTCGGCCAGACCAATAAAACCGATGGACAGAGTGCCGTTTTTCAAAACCTCGCCTACCTCGTCGTCAATATCCAATTCCCGGGAGCCCAGCCAAACGCCTTGTCCCATTAAAAAAGGAAAGTTGCGTACTTTTTTGTGTGATTGGATTTTGAAACGATCCAGCAGCTGTTCGGCTACCAAATCCATTTTACGTTCCAAATCATCAAAGAACAAATCAAGATTATGGTTGGCCTTGATTGCCAGACGCGGCAGGTTGATAGAAGTAAAACTCAGGTTGCCGCGACCATAAGTAATTTCCTGCTGGGGGTTGTAATGGTTGCCCAAAACCCGGGTGCGGCAGCCCATATAGGAAACTTCAGTTTCCGGGTGGCCGGGTTTGTAATATTGCAGGTTGAAAGGAGCGTCAATAAATGAGAAGTTGGGGAAAAGCCGCTTTGCGCTTACCCGACAGGCCAGTTTGAACAGGTCATAGTTGGGATCTTCCGGGTTAAAGCTGACGCCGGCCTTAACTTTAAAAATATGAATAGGGAAAATCGGCGTTTCACCCTGACCAAGGCCGGCTTCGGTGGCCAGCAGAATATTTTTAATGGCCATGCGTCCCTCGGGCGAAATATCGGTGCCGTAATTAATTGAAGAAAAGGGGGTTTGCGCGCCGGCGCGGCTGTGCATGGTGTTCAGGTTATGCACCAGCGCTTCCATGGCCTGGAATGTGTGGCGGTCAGTTTCCTGCAATGCCGTATCATAAGCAAATTGCGCGCAGTGTGCAAAGATTTCCTCTGGCATGGCGCTGGGCAGTTGCTGATTTAAAGCGGCTTGCAGTCTGGGTACAAACTGCTCGTCCAGCGTAATGCGCGGCTGCATATTGTCGTCCTGTTCCGCCAAATTTTGGAAAAAATCTTTAGTTTGCGCTAAATTTAAGGGAAATTCCGGCCAAAGTAATTCCGCCGCCTTAAAAAAATTGCTGATATAAAGTTTTTTGAAAGTTTTGGCTACGCCGGGCGCCATACAATAATCAAAGTTGGGTACGCTCTGGCCGCCATGTTGGTCATTCTGATTGGACTGAATGGCGATACAGGCCAGCGCGGTATAGCTGGAAATATCATTTGGCTCGCGCAAAAAGCCATGACCGGTGGAAAAACCGTTTTTGAACAGGTCCAGCAGATTAATCTGGCAGCAGGTGGTGGTCAGGGTATAAAAATCAAAATCATGAATGTGAATGTCGCCCTCAGCGTGCGCTTTACTCTGTTCTGGGGTCAGCACATATTTTTCATAATAATCTTTGGCGCCCTCGCTACCATATTTTAGCATGGTGCCCATGGCGGTATCGCCGTCAATATTGGCATTATCACGCTTCATATCGGAAAGCAGCGAATCGGTGTTGGTTAACTCGTCATAAATACGCATCAGGCGCGTGTTCATTTCTCTGCTGCGCGTACGTTCAGCGCGATAAATGATATATTTGCGCGCCACAATGGCGTAACCATTTTCCATTAACACAGTTTCAACGGTGTCCTGAATATCTTCAATGCCGGGCGCCTCGCTTTGGAAAGCGGCAAAAAGCTTGTCTTCGGCCAGCTGGGCCAGCCGCTCACATTCTGACATTTCCGTGGTTCGGCCGCTGGCTTCCATCGCCTTATGAATAGCATCGCTGATTTTGCTGATGTCATAGGGTACCAGACGGCCGTCACGCTTGATAATACTGTCAAACATAAAAAAAGCCTCCTAATCGCTTGCCGCAGTAAATTGCCTGTTGATAACAATTTATTGTGGTTTGTGATGCGACGGTACGTATATTTAGTAGGCAGTACCGTGCAGAAATATTATCTCACACAATGCTCAATCTGTCAAGGGCTAGGTTATGAAAATATTTTGTCAATATTAATTGCAAATTCCTGAAAGATGTGATATAATAAAACATCAACTTTATTTTTTAGCGAAGCGACGAATATTAGGGAGGCCGAAGAAATGAGTTTGCCAGCCGCGGAGCAGACGGAGGCTTTTGCAGAAATTTTGCGTGAAATTCAGGCGGAAATTGCTCTGGCGCAGGCGCGCAGCGCTTATGCAGCGCCCAGGGTTAAGCTGCTGGCAGTTTCTAAAACGGTTGATTGCGGCCGGGCGGCGGCTTGCTGGCAGGCCGGTCAGGCTTTGGGTTTGGCTGGGCTGGCGGAGAATAAGGTTCAGGAGTTGGCACAGAAATGCGCTCAACTGCCGCCGGAGGTTTGCTGGCATTTTATTGGTCATTTGCAGACAAATAAGGTTAAACAGGTTTTGGGTCGGGCGGCCTTGCTGCATGCTTTGGACAGCTGGCGTCTGGCTTTGGAGTTGGAACGCCGGGCAGCGGCGCTGGATATCACAGCCAAATGTCTGGTGGAGGTTAATGTTGCAGCAGAAGCCAGCAAATTCGGTTTGGCTCCAGCGGAAGTCTGGGATTTTTTGCAGGAAGTGGCCACATTGCCGCATGTGCGGATTTGTGGGTTGATGACGGTGGCGCCGGCGGCGGAAAACCCGGAGGAGGCGCGCCCGATATTTGCAGAATTGCGCCGAATGCGCGATATGATGCGACAAAGAGTAGAAAAAGTCGCTTATTCAAATTTGGATTTGCAGGAGCTTTCTATGGGAATGTCGAATGATTACAAAGTCGCAGTTGAGGAGGGCGCCACAATAGTGCGCCTGGGCAGTGTGATTTTTGGTGATAGAATTTATCGTTAAAATTTTTGTGTCAGTGCCCGGTTGGCCTGGCAATCGTTAAGTGTTCATTAAGGAGGGTTTCTTATGGCAGGAGCTTGGAGCAAATTTTCAAGCATATTCTTTCAGGACGAAGAAGAGGATAGCTTGAACCAGGAGGAAATGGACGAGCTTGCCAAGGGCGCCAAAAAAGATGTCTGGCAGGAGCCAGACGTGCAGAAAGCGCGACGGCCGCAGGTAATGGCGATACCAACTGCTTCAGAGGCCAAAAAAAGCTATGAGATGGTTTTGGTTAAGGCCAAAGCTTATGATGATTTGCAGAGCATTGCGCGGAACATCAAGGAGCAAAAGGTTGTTATTGTAAATTTTGAAGATATGGACAAGGAAACCGCGCAAAGAATGGTGGATTTTCTTTCCGGCGCAGTTTTTGCGCTGGACGGAGAGCCAAAAAAGGTTAGCGGTTCTACTTTCCTGTTCAGTTCCAGCCAGGTTGATTTGGCCGGCCAGATTATGGACCCGGAGGTTCAGGCCTTTAGCGGTGCAGACGGCAGCCAGAACGGCATGGGTGGAGGTTTTGCACCCTGGCGGCGTTAAGCTTGGAGGATTTTAGATTGTGATATTTTTTCTTGTTCAGTTTATTCATGTAGCCTTTCGCATTTATTATTTTTTGCTGATGGCGAATATTATACTTTCCTGGGTTCCGCTTAACCGCGGTAATGCCATAACTACCTTTATTTATGAAATGACGGAGCCTTATTTGCGCATTTTCCGGCGTTTTTTGCCGCCCAGCCCTGGCTTGCCGTTGGATTTTTCGCCGATTTTGGCCATTTTTTCACTTTATATACTTGAAAACCTGGTCTTCTATATATTAAACATAATATTTTGATATTTTCTTGAATTGTAATATATTGTGATTGCTAATTGGATAGATTAGTCTATACTTTGATAATATATATTTTTTACATAGTTAGGAGTTTAAAAAATTATGGATTACGGTAAAACACTTAATCTGCCAGAAACTGATTTCCCCATGCGTGGCAACCTGCCGCAGCGTGAGCCGGAAATTTTGTCATTTTGGCAGCAGAAAGACATCTATAAGCTGGTTCAGGCTCATAATGCCGGCAAGCCTAAATTTGTATTGCATGACGGGCCGCCCTATGCTAATGGCAACATTCATACCGGGCATGTTCTGAACAAGGTGCTTAAGGATATTATCGTAAAATATAAGAGCATGGCCGGTTTTGATGCGCCGTATGTGCCTGGTTGGGATACGCACGGACTGCCGATTGAACAGCGCGCTATCAAGCAGCTGGGCATTAACCAACATAGTGAGGACAAGGCGGCTTTTCGTCAGAAGTGTGAGGAATTTGCGCGCGGTTTTGTGGAAACGCAGAAAGAGCAGTTTAAGCGTCTGGGTGTGCGTGCGGATTGGGAACACCCCTATATTACCCTGCAAAAGGAATTTGAAGCCGAGCAGATTGGCGCTTTTGGCGAGATGGTAAAAAAGGGTTACATTTATAAAGGTAAAAAGCCGGTTTATTGGTGCGCTGATTGTGAAACAGCTTTGGCCGAGGCCGAGGTTGAATATGCCGATGTGAAAAGCCCGGCTATTTATGTAAAATTTGCGGTGACTGACGGCAAAGGGCTGTTGGACGCCGATGTTAGTTTTGTGATTTGGACAACCACTCCCTGGACAATTCCGGCCAATCTGGCGATTTGTATTCATGCGGAATATGTTTATGCCGTGGTGCAGATGGCCGGCCATAAGCTGGTTATGGCCAAGGAGTTGCTGCCGAAAGTGGCTGCGGATATTGGCGTGGACGCGGCGGATTGTCAGATTTTGGCAGAATTTAAGGGCAAGGAATTGGAGGGCGTTGTTTGTAAGCACCCCTTGTATGACAGACCCTCTGTGGTTATTCTGGGCGACCATGTAACGCTGGACGCTGGCTGCGGCTGCGTACATACCGCGCCTGGTCATGGCGTTGACGACTTTGAGGTTGGCCAGCGTTATGGTTTGGAGGTTTTATCGCCGGTGGACAACCGCGGCTATTTCACGGCGGAGGCCGGCAAGTATGCCGGTATGGAGATTAACGCCGGCGGCAAAGAGGTTGTTAAGGATTTGGAGGCCTGCGGTGCGCTTTTGAAGCTGCAATGGATTACGCACTCTTATCCGCATTGCTGGCGCTGCAAACACCCGATTATTTTCCGCGCTACCGAGCAATGGTTCTGCTCCATTGAGGGCTTTCGTGAGCAGGCGCTGGCCGAGATTGACAAGGTGCAGTGGTTTCCGGCCTGGGGGCATGACCGCATTTATAATATGGTTAAAGACCGCAGCGACTGGTGCATTTCCCGGCAGCGTACCTGGGGCGTGCCTATTCCGATTTTTTACTGTGCGGATTGCGGTAAGGAAATTGTTAATGATGAAACGATTGCACATATTAAGCAGTTGTTTGCGGAGCATGGTTCTAATATCTGGTTTGCCAAAGACGCCGACGAACTGGCGCCGGCCGGCTTGAAGTGTGAGTGTGGCTGCACGCATTTCCGCAAGGAAACAGATATTATGGACGTTTGGTTTGATTCTGGCAGTAGCCATTTGGCGGTTTTGGACAAGCGGCCGGAGTTGACCTGGCCGGCGGATTTGTATTTGGAGGGGTCTGACCAGCACCGCGGTTGGTTCAATTCTTCATTAAATATTGCTGTGGCCTGTAAGGGGCAGGCGCCTTATAAGGCGGTTTTGACCCATGGTTTTCTGGTTGACGAAAAGGGCGCTAAGATGAGCAAATCGCAGGGTAATGCGCTTGACCCACTGGAGGTTATCGACAAAATGGGCGCGGACGTGCTGCGTTTGTGGGTAAGTTCAGCAGATTATCGCTCTGATTTGGCAATTAATAATAAAATTTTGAAGCAGGTTAGTGAAACTTATCGTAAAATTCGTAACACGGCGCGTTTCCTGCTTTCTAACCTGAATGATTTTGACCCGGCGGCGGATAGCCTGCCCTATGCGGAATTGCGCGAGGTTGACCGCTGGTTCCTGCATCGTTTGCAGGTTTTGATTGAAAAAACGCTGGCGGCTTATGACGCTTATGAGTTCCATGCCGTACACCATGCAATTCACCGTTTCTGCGTGGTGGAGATGAGCAATTTCTATCTGGATATTACCAAAGATACGCTTTATGCGGAATTGCCGCAGGATAAGCAGCGCCGTTCCGTTCAGACTGTGATGTATCAGATTTTGGACGCTCTGCTGCGTTTGTTGACTCCGATTTTGGCCTTTACCAGCGAAGAAATTTATCGTTATATGCCCAAAATGCCCGACATGCCAGAGAGTGTGCAGCTGCTGGCGATGCCGGTGGTTAATCAGGCTTACGTTGACGCTGAATTGGACGCTAAATGGCAAAAGCTGGCAGCTTGTAAGGAAACAGTGGCCGGGCAGCTGGAGTTGGCCAGACAGGCCAAGCAGATTGGCCATTCTTTGGACGCACGCGTGACTATTCAGGCGGCTGGCGAAGATTTGGCTTTGCTGCAAAGCTGCGACGCGAGCGATTTAGCACATCTGTTTATTGTATCGCAGTGTCTGGTTCAGCCCAAGGCCGAGGGTGAGTTGACCGTGACTGTTGAGGCGGCGCATGGGCATAAATGTGCGCGCTGCTGGATTTACAGCGAGGATATTGAAACCGAGGGCGGCGTTTGTCCGCGCTGTGCTGAAGTTTTGGCGCAGCTGCCGGAGGTTGTGGAAGAATAGGCAAAACTGTTTGGTCGAAAATTGAAAGAATGTAAATTTAAGAAATGCAATGTGTTAATGTAGAAATTAATATGTTGTAAGTATTGAATATTGGGTCGAAAATTGGAAAGAGGTAATCTTAAAAAATGGTGAGTGATTTTAAGTTTCCTGACGAAGAAATGTTGGCTAGTTTTGCCGGTAAGGATATTTTGAGTGCGGAA